>NZ_CAXSKS010000008.1:0-191650 GCF_964238105.1 Coprococcus sp. HPP0074
AAGTGCAGTAATGTATGGAGCTGACTGTTACTAATCGGTCGAGGGCATAACCAAGTGGTGATAGGAGAATGGATGGAAGAGAGAAACTTAGAAAAGTAGTTGACTGTATGTGATTTTGAAGGTATATGAAAAAGAGAAGAGATAGAAAAGAGAGAAGATATTTGCAGGAGCAGATGTCTTTTTTTGTATTTAAAAACAGGAAGGGATATCTGGGGGAGAAAAAGTCAAAAAAGACCGGGATCGACAGAAACATATCAGAACAATCCCGGCTTAGGTATATTATTTTTTTACGAGGGCATACATCAGGATCGGAAAATCCGGAAAAGATTCCGTGAGACCTTTTTCTATAATCGTAAAATGATTTTCCTTTAGTTCTTTTTCGAAGGTGGAGAAAGACACCATTTTACATGATGTGGAAGCGACAGGGATACTGCCGGAGCTATGCTCTCGTTCTTCTACACGAAAAGCGTTGCGGATATCTGTCTCCCGCTCAATTTTTCCATCACCCATAGTGCAGATCAGAGAGAGACCATTCTCGGTTAAGTGCTGATAAATAAACTGATAAAAATCAGTCCGATCCTTACTCGGTACGAGCATATGAATGACTGCAACCGAATAGATAAAAGTATATGAGAAAGGATGGTGATCCTTCAAGCAGTCTAAAGTTTGAAAATTTGAAATATGTTCAGGGAAGGCAGCTTTACAGTAGGAAATTGCTTCCGGAGAAACATCGGTGGCTTTCAAACAATATCCTTTTTCCAGCAAAGCTTTCGCATCTCTCCCTTCACCACAGCCAATTTCAAGAATTGGGGAGGAGAGAGAAATTCCATATTTTTCAAGTAGCTCCATCACGATTGGAGTGGGAGTATTGCTGAACCAACTGGCTCCTTTTTGGTGAATAGTCTTATACCTATCCTCGTATGCTTTATAATATTCTCTGGGAGGAAAATCCCGGAGAACTTTTTGACAAAGCTTGAAGTAAATTTTATCGACGAACCATTTTTCCGTAGATTTTTCTGCAATCTCAGATATGTTGATCCATCCGATCTGGCTGTTTTCATCAGGTTTGATCCGGAGTGGCAAATGTTCATCGGCTTCCAGAAGAAAAGTGAGATTTAGATGAAGATGGGAGGAAATGTACGTTCCACGTTTCTCATGTCCATCTACAGTCAGACTTTCCAGAGAAAAAATGTCATCTGTGAGGAAGCGGATGTCTGTCAGGCCGCTTTCTTCCTCAATTTCTTTTCGGATTACTTGTCTGACATCCGGGTTCCCATCTGCATGCCCGCCAAGCCAAGCCCATGATTGGTAAATGTTATGATATGCCATTAGCACTTTTGTGCGGTCTAGATTTACGATCCATGCAGAAACTGTGATGTGGGCAACATCGTTTTCTCTGGTGAGAAGATCTGGCATGTGTTCTAGAAGTCTTAAAAATTGTCTTTGATCTTGTTCTTCCTGTTCATTGAATGGAAGGTATGTTTCTATTTTTTTTCTCAGCTTCTCCATATAGTTATTTCCTTTTTCATAATTATTTTCATTTACTCGTTTGAGTTTAAAAACGAGTTCCATTCTCAAACCGCTGTCTGGCATAAAGTGCAGCACCAAGCATTCCGGCACTATCACCAAGCTGGGCAGTTACGATTGTACAATGTTCGCGGGAAAGTCGCAGCGCATGTTCTGCTACAATTTTGCGAGCAGGTTGTAAAAGTCGTTCTCCTGCAGCCGACATTCCGCCGCCTATGATAAGAATCTCAGGGTTGAACAGATTGATCACATTTACAAGTCCGTAGCCTAATATGACTCCCGTTTCATTCATTGTGTCGATAGCCATATGGTCACCGAGGTCATAGGCGTTGGAAATCATTTTTGCAGTAATTTTATCTGGATTTCCATTTACCCATTCTGACATGATTGTGGAATTTCCAGCGGCGATTTTTTCTTTTATTGTATCGAGAATACCAGAGGCAGAGACATAGCGTCCCAGACAGCCATCACTTCCACAGCGGCATGGACGTCCAGGACGGAACATATTCATATGTCCGATTTCACCAGCGCTTGCGGTAGCACCATAGAGAACGTGACCATCTATAACGATTCCGGCGCCAATTCCAGTTCCAAGTGTGAGCAGTACGATATTTTTTTTGTGTTTTCCGGCACCGCATAGCCATTCTCCATAAAGGTTTACACGGACATCGTTGTCTATATAGACCGGAAGACCTGTTTTCTCGTTCAGCCATCTGGCAACGGGCATATTTTCCCACTTTGGAAATTTCGAAGAAAAGATAGAAACGCCGGTTTCAATATCAAGTAGTCCGGGAATTCCGACGCCGATACAGACAGCATTTTGTTTAGGAAGTACGGTATATAGTTCCAAAATCGCGGTATGAATTTGGTTCATGACATATTCCCAGCCTTTTTTTGGGCGGGTAGCGATTCGTCGTTTATACAGTTTATGAAATTGAGAAAAAGTATAGGCAGAAATTTTGAGGTTAGTTCCCCCAAGATCAATGCCGATAATATATTGAGAGGTATTCATTGTCCGACCTTTCTGAATCTGCGATTCCTAATTTATTTTTTACGGGATTCATTATAGCACTGCGCTCTGCCATTTTAAAAGGGAAATTACATTTTTCTATAAGTCCGATGACTTATGAAAAACATAAATGAAATAAAAAAGAGATTATTGTCGGAATATAATCCGTTCCATGAGAAAAGAAAGTGGAAGATATTGGCAAAAAAAGGCATTTTTGCTATAATTTATTATGATAACGAACATCTTGATCGGAGGAATTGTGGAAAAGAAAGGGATGGGAAATCATTCAAACGGCAGCGGACAAGAGATCGTGTAGAAGAGGTGAGGAAAAAGTGGAAAAGAATCTGAATGAATGGAGATGCAGGGCAGAGGTGGAAATTCCACCGAGAAAACAGAGTGGCTTTCAGGAGGAGATCCTCATACGAGAGGAAATACTTCCATTGAATAAGAAAAATCATTGGACTGGTAAGGCATATGTGATACGAATGCGGACAGATGAAAAGATGGAAGTGAAGAAAAGCCCATTTATAATAGGAAAGTCTGCTGACGTAGATTATACCATACAGGGAAATCCGGCAATCAGCAGAAGGCATGCTTACATCGCTGAGGAGAATGGGATTTATTTTTTGAAAGATTTGAATTCTTTGAACCATACTTTTGTGGATGGAAAAAGCATTCAGAGTCAGGAAAAATTGGAGGATGGAAAGTTTTTTTATCTTGCAGATGAGAAGTTTCAATTTAGAATAGATTAGAAAATGCAAAAGAAAAAGCAGATGGGACAGAGGGAGAGCAGAGTGGAAAAGTTTTCAGATACATATGAGATTATTGGAAAATTAGGAGAAGGAAGCGGAGGGATTGTATATAAGGCAATCCATAAGCGGCTAAAAAAAGAAGTTGTTGTAAAGCAGATCAAAAATCAGGTAATGGCTTTGAAAGAGAAACGAAAAGAAGTAGATATCTTAAAAAATCTGAACCATTCTTACCTGCCGCAAGTGTTGGACTTCTTTGAGATTGGGAGTAATGCATATACGGTCATGAGTTTTATTCCCGGAAAATCTCTGAAAACATTGCTTCAGGAAGGGCGGTATTTTCAGAAAAAAGAAGTGATTCGCTGGGCCATGCAGCTATGCAGCGCGCTTCAGTACCTTCATGAACAGATTCCGCCGATCATTCATGGAGATATCAAACCTGCCAATATTATGTTGACTCCGAAAGGAGATATCTGTCTGATTGATTTCAATATTTCCTTTTTTATGAATTCGGGCACTGTGCTTGGATATACAGATGGATATACTTCTCCGGAGCAATATCAACGAGTGAGAAACATAAAGGAAGGGATTCGTGAAAATTTTGTAAAGATTGATGAACGGGCAGACTTATATAGTCTTGGGGCAACGTTGTATCATATTATTACAGGAGAAAAGCTTACAGAGAACGAGGGAAAGCCAGATCGGACACTTTTAAATGAAAAGGCAGGGGAGACCTTTGCATCCGTGATTGAGCGGGCGCTGGAGCAGGATCCAAGGAAACGGTTTCAAAGTGCGGCGGAGATGCTTCAAGCATTGCAGATGCTTCCGAAGAAGGATAGGCGCTATAAGATGCTTCTGGCACGTCAATGGGCAGAGCGTGTGATCGGGTGTGCCTGTCTGGCAGGCTGTATGGCATTGACTGGGTATGGTGTATATACGATAAGGCTTGAGAAGACAGATCGCTACAATGAACTGGTGGAAAAGCAGGAACAATTGATTGCGGAGCAGGAGTTTGACAAGGAAGAAGAGGTCTATCGGGAGGCAGTCAGACTAAGACCGTCTTCGTTGGAGAGTTATTATCAGAATGCCTGTGCACTGTATGAACAGAAAGCATATGAGGAGTGTATCGCATTTATTGATTATGATATTCTTCAGAATGAGAAGATAAAGCAAAATGCGAAGCGCATGGCGGACATCTACTATTTGAAGGCAGACAGTCAGTTTCAGATGGAAGAATATGAAGATGCGGTAGAGACGTATGAACTGCTTGAAAAGACCGGTGAGGGTGCAGAAATGTATTATAAGGATTATGCGATCACATTGGCATATGCCGGATACCCGGAATCGGCAGAGAAAATTCTGGAAGAAGCGATGGAGCAAGGAATCAACGAAGATGCACTGTACTATGCGAAGGGAGAGGTCGAAAAATTTTTGGAGGAACCAAAACAGGCGTTGACTTCCTTCCAGAAATGTATCGAGATCACTAAAAATACAGGCCTGAAGACAAGGGCATATCTGATGATGAGTGAATTGTATGAGAAAGAGGATAACCGGGAACAAGAGCAGAAGTTGCTGAAGGAGGCAGAAGCCTCCCTCCCGTTGGAAAATCAGATGATGATTCTGGAGCGGTTGGCGCAGGTGAACATCGATCTTGCAGAGAATACAGGTCTTGGAAAATACAGAGAAGAGGCAATTAGAAATTTCCAGAAGATTATTGAAAATGGATGGGAATCTTATGATACATACAATAATCTTGTGATTCTCTGTCAGAAACAAAAAAATCTTGATCAGGCAGAAAAATATTTAAAAACAATGGAAGAATCTTACGGAGAAGATTATAATGTCTATAAAAGATACGCATTTCTTGAAATTGACCGGCAGAAATTACTGAAAAACGATGCGAGAAATTACAAAAAGTTTAAGGAATTTTATGAGCAGGCGATGGAACTGTATGAGGATGAGGAAGAAAAGGATATGGAGATGGATTTGTTGGAACAGTTGTATGCGCAGGCTAAGAAGGGAGGATGGCTGTAAAATGGGAATGACACCCGGATGGATCATGGCAGCAGCAGGAAGCCTTGGGGGAATTGCCTGCGTACTATTTCTAGTCAGCACGATTGGAAGATTTAGAAGACAGAGAAAACATCTTCTGGAAGAAATCAGTATGGAGTAGAGAAAATCAAACAGTAGGAAACAGTGATAGAGAGAAGGGCAGGAGTAGATGAGCAATCAGAAATTTGAAGGGGCGGTTACCGGAAAAGAAGGAAGTTACAAGGATAGGACATTGTTGCTGGAAAATCGGTGTGAAGTATTTTTTCATATCGAGGGTGAACAAATTTATGTGGATCAGAGCCCGGAAGGTGCAGAAGCAGGAATTTGGTATATTGAACAGCGTGAAGAATATGCAGTGCAGCCGGCGAAGACAAGCACAGTATATTTAAAAAGTGGACAGCCACTTGGAAAGAACCGCATCTATTATCTGCCGCGTGGCATGGAGATATGGATTGCGTCACGAAAGAACAGCTTTTTGTTAGAATAAGGTAGAAATGAGAGAAGGGATGAAAGGATGAAGGATATAGAGAAGAAACTTGAAAATTTGTATACAAAGCTTGGAAAGGCATATTATGAAGGACGGTTTGAAGACCCTCTTCCGGAACTCTTACCATTATTTGATGCAATTACTGAACTGAAATGTAGTCAGGAACAGACCGACGAGAAAGCTTTTTGCCCGCAATGTGGGAATGAGCTAAAAGGACAGGCAATCTTTTGCGGCAAATGTGGATGCCGTATAGGATAGAGAAAAGTATAAGGAGGACATTATTATGGAATTTTTTGATGGAATGGCACAGAAAACAAAAAATATTTCAGAAATCATGAAGCTGACAGCAGCGGTTTCTTCAGAGAAGGAAAGACAGGAAAAGATTTACAGGGAGCTTGGAGAAACTTATTACAAAGTGTATGGGGACAGGGCAGAGAGCGAATTGATGGAGATGTGTACGCAGATTCGGGAGAGTAAGGAGACAGTAGAAAATTATGAAAAAGAGATTCTTGCACTCAAAGGGATTGTGGTATGCCCGGCATGCGGATATGAAGTCAGCATTCATTTTAATTTCTGCAATAATTGTGGACATAAGATGAAAGAAATTCAGGAAGAACAGCCATCCGTGGATGAACTGATCCAGGAAGAAGAGGAACTGAGAGAGGAAGAAAAGCTCCTTGCAGAAAAAGAAGAGGAAGCTGTAGAAGAAGATAGAATTGTCAAAGAAATTTTGGAAGAGGAAGCTTCAGCGGCAAAAGAATCGGTAGAAGAAATCCTTGCAGAAGAACAACAGTCGGAGGAAGAGGTTGAGCCGATCAGTACAGAGGAGCCACTGGAACTGGAAAACGAAGATCCATTTGTGCAGGAACTTCAGGAGGCGGTGAGCATATCCTCAGAGAAAGTATGCAAAGAATGTGGAGCGCCTATGGAAGAAGATCAGGAGTTTTGTATTATGTGCGGTACGAGATATGGAGAAGAGAAAGCGGAGAAGGAAGAAGAACTTCAAGAAAGAATTTGTCCGAACTGCGGAAGTATTGTAAAACCGGGCCATCTTTTCTGCATGGAATGTGGAACGAAGCAATAAGGGATGAGGAAGGAATCAGAGAAGATGAAGAAATGTCAGAAGTGCGGTGCGGAATATGAGGAGGATAAAAAGTTTTGTAAACGTTGTGGTTCTCCACTTTTAGAGGTAGATAAAAATTCAGAACAAAATGATCAAGATGGATTCCAAGATTGGAAAGAGGATAACGAAGAAGCAGGCGATGAGCAGCAATCTGGAAAAAAGAAGAAAAAGAATTTATGGATGGGGATTCTGATCGGTCTTGTGCTGGTGATGTTCTGCGGTGGAATTTTTGCAGTATATGTGATCCAGGAAAAACGGCTGGAGGCGGTGCAAGAAGAACATGAGAAAAGAGAAAAAGAGATAGAAGAAGAACGGAAAGCGGAAGAAAAAGCACGAGAAAAGGAAGAACAGAAAGAAGAAGAGAAGAAAAAGAAAGAAGCAGAAGAACAAGAGCAAAAAGAGAAGGAACTAAAAGAACAGCTTCAGCAAAAAGAGGAAGAATTAAAGAAGGTACAGGAGCAAGCAGAAAGCGAGTCCAATCTTTCTTCTAATAGCAGTTCTCAAATGTCGGCGCAAGAATGGTGGGATTCGAGACTGGCTTCGACAGAGGCAGCTGATAAACAATTAGCGGCAGAAGCTTCCTCAGGGGATTCTGTGGAGAGACAGATGAGTATTGCACAGGGCAGATATGAACTGTGGGATAATTTGCTAAATGAGCTGTGGGCTGAACTGGAGGCAGTGCTTCCAGGAGCAGAATTAGGAAATCTTACAGATGAGCAGGTTAGCTGGATCCAACAGAAAGAGGCGATGATTGCTAATTACTGGCAGGGAACGACAATTGATCACTCTAGTTTTCCAAATGGACCGGCAGCAGATATGACAAAAGAAAGAGTATATTATTTAAGAGGGAAGCTTCCTTATTAAAAAGTAAGGATAAGAAGAATGGAGGGATGAGAATGTATTGTAAATATTGTGGTCGCAAGATCCAGGAAGGAGAAATATGCAACTGTCGTAGCCAGAACGATTCTGTGAGAGAAAGTGGCAGTCAGAAAAATAAGCAAGAATCAGAGCAACCCAAAAAACAGAAAGAAAGGCCAAAGAAGGAAAAGCAATCGCAAAGCAAGAAAAATGGCAGCTGGAATAAAACGCCGTTAGTAATTGCAGCAGTCTTTTTAGCATTGGCAGCAGTCAGCTTCATCAGCCTTCGATTTCTATTGGCAGACACACTTTCCGGTGGAGCTCTGGAAGAGATTTATCCGTATCTGATCTACATTTTGCCATCGGCATTCGCAGTGATTGCAGCAGTAGCAGCGGTCTTTGGGATGTCCGGGAGAGGAAAATGGATTGCAACAGCAATGACTGTTGTAAGTGTGCTGGGAATTGCCGGGATCATGGGATCTATGATTTTAGCTCCATATGAGAGTAGCTCAGGAAGCGTTTCAGACTATGAGAAAGACGATGAGAACGATTCCGTCAGGGTAGAAAAAGGCGAGAAAAAAGATGAAGTCAGCGGACAGTTAGAAGAAATCAGAGAAGATTTTGAAGATGGAAAGTTAGACTATGTGGAAGCAAAAAAGGAATTAGAAGAGATTGATGTGGATGATCTGGAGCAAACACAGGAAAAGAAGTATGACAGTCTTGTGGAAGATCTCGGAAAAGGATTAGAGAAAGAGATCTCAGAATATACAAAGATTTCTAATTATAAATATGCGATAAAGCACTTGACTTCCATTAGTGAGGAGCTGGATGAGGAAGATGAGGTTGTCAATAAATTGCTCAAACAGTGTGATGTAGACTATATGAAATATCTGGAAGAGGAGAGCAGTCGTCTTATTGCGGAAGGGACACCTAAAGATGCAGTGCAGATTCTTGAGGATGCAAAAGAACTGGTAAGAGATCAGGAGAAGTTAGAGAAACTGATCGCAACAGCCGAAAAAGCGGAAGCTGATAAAAAGAATGCAGTTGCCAAAAAAGACAGTGAGTACATTATTCCGGATAGCAACAGCCGTTATCTGACAGAGAGTGATATCAGTGGACTGTCTCTGCAGCAGCTCAATTACGCGAAAAATGAAATTTATGCGAGAAGAGGACGAAAGTTTGACTCAGTAGAATTACAAGAATATTTTGGAAGTAAATCGTGGTATAGGGGAACGATTGAACCGTCGCAGTTTACTAATGATATGTTAAATGACTATGAGATAAAAAATGCAGATTTACTAAGTGCCAGAGAATTTGCAATTGACAGTGGAGGTTATAAGTTACGATGAGATGTACAAAATGTGGATGTGAATTACCGGAAAATTCAAAATTTTGTTTTGCATGTGGAGCAAAGTTAGAGGAAAATTGTGTGGAAGCACAAAAGAAAGAGCTGGCAGAAAATTTGGAACAGGAAGACTGTCAGGCAAATGAAGGAGATGAGGAGGAGACAGTTCTCCTTGGTGCAGAAATCAGAGGTTCTTATTCAGAGCCGGAAGAAGAGGAACACAAGTATTGTCCATATTGTGGATGTGAAAATGACGCGGATGCCGTTTTCTGTTGCGGATGTGGAAAGAATATGGAAATGGATGAATCCGGCGTTGGGGAAAATGCAGGAGGTTCTAAAACGCTTGGAGGCAATTCGAGCGGAAAGATTTCATCCGGAAAAATCATTGGTGTGGCAGCGGCAGCTGTCGTTGTCATCGGAGGGGCTGCTCTTCTTGTGAATGCATTCAGAGATGATGCACATACAAAGATTGCGTATTTAAAAGATGGAAAGGTAATGCAGACAGACTTGGAAAAATACAAAAAAGATCCGATGGAATACAGTGGATCTTATGGTGATGAAGATGAGATTTATGGTATGCGTGTTACCTATTCCAAAGATGGAAAATATATCTGTTATCCGACAGATGTAAAAGCGGAAGATGGAATGACAGAATTTGATCTGAACTTCCAGAAAGTCGGAAAAGAAGGCGGAGCAATAGAGATTGATGATTCCGTTACAAAATATAAACTGCTTGATAATAATAAGATTGTTTATCTAAAGGCAAGAAACGATACATTATATATTAGTGATCGGAAAGGAAAGAAAGAAAAAATTGCATCCGATGTCGCTAGATTTAAACTGGATAAAGAGCAAAAAAATATTGTGTGGATCGAACAGAACAACGGCAAGAGCGCATTGTATCAGCAGGATATCAATTTAAAGAAAGAGAAAAAGAAACTTTCTAAGAGCGCAGAAAATTGCATTATCGGGGATGATTTGAAACAGATTGTTGTACAGGAAGATGATAAACTTTATCTGATCGAAAATTTTGGAGAAAGAGAGAAAATCGCATCGGATGTAGGTTGGGTTGTTTCTAATAATGAAAAAGACAAAGCGTTGTATTATGTAAAGATGGATGAGCAAAAGATTAATGCGATGGATATTGTAGAAGATGACACCAACGGCGATGAGGATATGGAGTGGTTCTTGGAAGAATTGGAAGAGCATTCTATCGAGGTAGCTGAGAACTCCTTGTACTGCTATAAAGATGGAAAAGAAGTGGAGATCGCAAAGAAACTCAGCAGTGACATTTATGCACAGGATAATTCTGACACAGTGTTATTCACAAGATTTAAGATGGAAGAGCTGCCGAAAGTTAGAGCATCAAAATTAGATGAAATTTATGACGTAGACCAGAAGTACTATGAGGCACTTCAGGAGTCGGCAGAGACTTGCATTTACAATGGAAAAGAGATTGTGACTTTGGATACAGAATTGAAGGAGAGAATGGGAGAGCAGAGATTCCTTGTCGATGATGAAAAGAATATTGGGTATACAATGAAAGTAGAAAGAAATAAGGATGGCGAAATAAAAGAAAGCCAGCTTCTTTCCTTCAAGACAGGTAAGAAAGCAGATGGAAAATGCAGTGTCGTTGCAGAAGATGTAGATGTCATGATGGGTGCAAAAGATGGAGATATTTATTATCTGACGGATATGGATGAAGGAATGGGGGATCTGTATTGTAATGAAGAGCTGATTGACAGTGATGTTATGATAGGTACCTTAGAATTTACGAAAGAACAGAAATATCCAATCTATAAGACAGACTACAATACTTCCAAGAATCTGTTTACATTAAAGATGTTTGACGGAAAAAATGCAAAAGTGATCGCAGATGATGCTTTTGATTATAAAGTCGTAGATGAGAAAAAAATAGCGGTCCTTGTAGATTATGATGACGATGACTCTACGGGAACATTGAAGTTGTACAGAGGAAAGGATAAACTAATCGAGTTGGATGACGATGTCATCTGCCTGTTTGGAGGAATGTACAATTAGCAGCAGGAATAGAAGGAGAGAGAACAATGGCTTTTTTTGATGAATTAGGAAAGAAAATTTCAGTCACAGGTCAAAATGTCATGCAGAAAGCAAAAGGAATGGCTGATATCACAAGTTTGAAATCACAGATCAATGAAGAGCAGAAAAAAATTGATAAATATTGTCAGAACCTTGGTCATATGTATTATGAGTTAAAGCAGAATGATCCAGAGCCACAGCTGGCTGAGCTGGTACGGATGGTTCAGGCAAGTTATCAAAGAATTGAAGCAATCCGTTCGGAGATTGAGGCGATTGAGAGCATTAAGACTTGCCCAAGGTGTGGCGCAGTGCTGGAACCGGGAATGGCGTTTTGTGTAGGCTGCGGAGCAAAAGTAGAGGATATGAAGGAAGGAATGCAGGTTTCGCAGCAGCAAGTGAGGTTCTGCATAAAGTGTGGAAAACAGATTCCGCAAGGGGCAGTTTTCTGCACAAAGTGCGGAACAAAACAAGAATAAAGAAAATCTGTCCGCAGTCGTGAGTGAGAGACGGATAGGCGAAAAGGCAGAGGTGTGAGACATCTCTGTCTTTTATCACAGTGTGCCAGAGCTACTGGAAAGAAGGGGGAAAATTGTGAAAACAAGTCAGAAAATCATAGTAGTTTCCTGCACTTGTCTGCTGGTCATTGTATCAGTCGGATGCGCTGCAGCGGCGCGAAAATTGTATACAGCGAAAGCAGAGAGGCGGGCAGCAAAAGAAGCAGCGCAGAATATCGAGAAGGAAATTCAGGAACTGGAAAAAGAAGTGGAAGAACTAGAAAAAGAACAGGCACAAAGAGAGGCAGAGGGAAAAAAAGAAGTGATCACTGAGGAACAGCCACAGGCGAAGGGAAAGAAAATTGCAATCGATCCGGGGCATCAAGGTCCGAATGTAGATATGAGCGACTTGGAGCCGATGGGACCAGGATCGCAGGAAATGAAAGCGAAGGCATCTTCTGGTACGCAGGGGCGTTATACAAATGTTCCGGAGTATGAACTGACATTAAATATTTCCAAGCAGCTTCGTCTGGAACTGGAACAGAGAGGATATGAAGTAGTGCTCACAAGAGAAGATCATGATACGGCAATCAGCAACAGTGAGAGAGCGCTTATGGCAGCGGAGGAAGGATCCGATATTTATGTGAGGATCCATGCAAATGGAAGTGAGGATCCATTGGCAAAGGGAGCAATGACGATGGTACCTTCCGCAGAAAATCCCTATGTTGGAGCACTTCATCCGAAAAGCTATGCGCTCGGGGAATCTGTGATCAATGCTTACTGTCAGGAGTGTGGTATGGAAAATGACGGAGTGCAGCTCTATGATAACATGACTGGGATCAACTGGAGTCAGATTCCGGTTATCATTCTGGAGATGGGATACATGACCAATGAGCAGGATGATGTAAATATGCAGAATCCGGAGTATGAAAAGAAAATGGTCAAGGGCATTGCAAATGGAATTGACCAGTATTTTGCGGCTGGAAATTAGAGCTATGGCAAGAGGTGCAGTATGAAAAAGAGAGAAAGAGGAAAAGGGAAAAAAGCAGGATGGATTTACAGTGCAGTCTGTGTGGGAATGCTTCTGGCTGTTGGGACTGGATGGCTGTTTTTGGAAGGTCGGTGCAAGGAAATTGAGAAACAGACACAGGAAATCGATGCAGGGGCTGTATTACAAAAAGAAGAGAGAAAGGAAGTCTTAAAAAGAAGACAGACTCTGTTGGAGGAGAAAGAAGAAGCAAAGACCCGACAGGAGAAACAGCAGATAGAAGAGGAAGTCCGCGCACCTTTGGAAATGGCCGCTATGGAAGAGCTGATCCAGAACAGGATTGCAGAAAGGACAGCGCTTGGAGAAAAGTGGAATGTGTATGTGAAGCAATTGTCAAGCGGTTCCTTTGCAGTAGTTGGAGCAGAGAAGCAAAAGGCGGCAAGTCTGATCAAATTGTACATTATGGGAACTGTTTATGAACAGTATGACAATTTGGCAGCACAGTACGGAGCTGCAGAACTCGATCGGCTTCTTACGGCGATGATCACAGTCAGCGATAACGATGCAGCCAACGAATTGACAAGAATGCTCGGCGGTGGTGAGGAAACTGCGGGGATGGAACAGGTGAATGTTTATTGTCAGGAAAAAGGTTACAAAGATTCTTCTATGGGAAGAATGCTTCTGGCAGATAGTACGCTGGGAGAAAATTACACATCAGCAGAGGATTGTGGCAATTTTTTGTTTGATGTTTGCCAAGGGAGACATCCACATGCAGATCAGATGTTAAATTTATTAAAGCAGCAGCAGCGCACTGGAAAAATTCCAGCGGGTATTCCAGAAGGGGTAGAAACAGGAAATAAGACAGGAGAACTTGCCGATGTAGAAAACGATGCAGCAATCGTATGGGCTGGTGAGACCCCATATATTTTATGTGTGATGGCAGATCAGCTTACAGACACACAGGCAGCCCGAGAGAAAATTGTGGCATTATCATCTGAAATTTACAGTCAGATAACGGAAGGAGAATAGATATGTACTGTAGGAAATGTGGAGCAGAAAATGCAGATCATGCAAAATTTTGCGGAAAGTGCGGGGCAGAATTGGTTCAGATTCCGCAGGAATCGACGCAGGAAGAAAAATCTGCAGAGAAAAAGGTGGAAGAAAATCTGCAGAAAGACTTTGAGGCAGAGGAGACAGAGAATTTTCAGGAGATAGAACAAGAGAGAAAACAGGAGGCAGAACAGCAGGAGACGAAGAGGCGCAAAAATTTTCGGATTGCTGCGGCAGTGGGAATCAGTGCAGTTCTGATCGCTGGAGTGACGACAGGTGTCTATTTCGGGATGAAAGATAAGCAGGAAAAGACATTTCAGACGAAGATAGCGATGGCAGACAAATATCTGGAAGATATGGAGTATGAAAAAGCGGAGGAACTCTATCTGGAGTCAATCAAGATCGATCCGAAGGAACGAAAATCTTACGATAAATTAGCAGAAATCTATACCGCACAGGGAAAAGAAAAAAAGGCAGAGGCAATCTTGAAGAAGGCAAAAGAGAATGGTGCTGTGGCAAAAGGGCAGGAAGTACCGAAAAAAGAAGCACAGAGTAATGAGAAACCGGCAGCAGAACCGGTACCAGATGAGAAACCTTCCCCAAATTCAAGCAGTCAGGAAGAGAATAAAGGGGAGGAAGAAAATAAAGGAGAGCATACGCAAGATCAGGATAAAATAGACGACACAAAAGCAGTCAGTCTGGAAACGTATGTGGACAAGGTTCTCGTACCGAAATATGGAAAATGTACTGCGGGTACTTATGAATCAAAATATGTGAAGAAAGATAGCGAGAAAAAGATAGTACAGCCTGAGCGGCTGGAGAAGCAAAAGGGGGTACTCGCATCCAAACTGAAAGATTTTGATGGCGATGGAGAAAAAGAGCTGCTTGTTCTGATGCTGAAGACCGGTGAGGAAGATAAGGCAAAAAAGGATGAAAAACACAACCATGTTTATCTTCAGATGTATGAGAAGAAAGAGAAAAGTATCAAGCTTGCAGCAGAATATCTTGCACTTCGAAATGTGATGGGAAATGCAGAGACAGAGCGTCAAGGTATTTTCTTAAAGGAGTCAGGTGGAAAGATCTATATCTGTGGAAGTACAGCAAATCAGTATTCTCTGACAGCACGTTCGCATGAGTATGGAATGTTTGCAGTGAACTATGATGGGACTTTCCGGGAATATGCATCGACCAAAGGACTTCTGACCGGGGAGGAGCATGAGAAAGAGATTACAGATATTTCTGCAAAACTGGAAAAAATCGGATTGAATGCCACTGCAAAACGGATGAGAGGGTATTCGGAATTATGGTTTGAATTCGATGAGAGCGGGGTGGAAATCTTAGCAGAGCTTACGACGACAGAGCAGAATGGAACAGAAGAACTAAGCGAGTTTTATGAAACATATGATTCATCTGTATTAAAGCCGGTACAGCGTAAGGTAACATTAAAATTTGACAAAAAAGAAATTGAGGCGGCAGCAAAAAGAACAGAAGAACGTCTTAAGAAAGAACAAAAAAAAGATGAAGCTTATCAGAAAATTTTAGATGAATATCAAGAAGCACTTCTCATGGGAGCATCAGAGGTGCAGAAAGATCCAGAGGGATATCCAAATATCAACCCATTATTAGTATTTTTAACTGAGACAGATAAGGGGAAAACAGAAATTATTTATACGATGTATGATATCGATGAGAGTGGAGAAAAGGAATTGCTGGTCGGAATCAGGAGCAATGGTGGTGATGAGCGGGTAGTAGGAGTGTACTGCTTTGATGGAGTAGATGCCAAAAATATGTTTGAAGATCAGACATTGGCGGAGCGGTCTCTGCTTCAGATTTATGAGAATGGGACAATGTATATCTATGGTTCTGGCGGAGCCTCTTATGGAAATGCGAGTTTTTATCGGATGGATGGAGAACATACAGTGATTCAGACAGAACAATATACCTTTGATATGGAGGGACATCCAGAACAGCCATATTATAACGACAAGGAAGCTTTGTCAAAGGAAGCATTCCAGAAAAAACTGGACAGTATGGGAAAGACGGTGTCAGGGCTGAAGTGGAAGACGCTTTCAGAGCGGATTACCGGTGAAGCAGATCCAGAAGCAGCAAAGAAGGCAGAGGAAGCAAAGAAAAAAGAAGAAGCGAAGAAAGCAGAGGAAAAGAAAGCACAGGAAGAAAAGGCGAAGAAAGACGAAGCGGCAAAAAAGAAAGCAGAAGAAGCAAAGAAGAAAGAAGCAGAAACGGAGAATGCCGGACAGAGTCAGGAAGGGATAAAGACATCGGAAAATCCGATACAACAGGAAGAAGAACAGACACCAGTGTATTCTGATTTAGAAATTCAGAAAAAGTTAGAAGAATATTATGCGAAGGGAACAGAAGATGCGAAAGGAGAAGAGATGACGGTGCTTGAACAGAAAAGTACGAAGAGTGAGTACCTTGTGAAAGTTACAACAAAAGTACCGGGAAATGAGACCGCTGAACAAGTGCTATATGAAGTAACTGTCAATAAAATAACCGGAGAGACCGTACAGAAACGAGTATTGACAGACGGAAAGACAGTGACATTTCTTCTCTGGGAAAATTAAGTGTGAGATTGTTTCTGATTCGTTTGCGGAAAGAAACAATGAATGATAAAGAAAGAAGGAAATAGGATGACATACGAGGAAATAGTAACAAATGCAAAACAAGATATTGGGAAATATTGTAAAGCGTGCATGGTGTGCAATGGAAGGGCATGCCGGAATCAAATGCCGGGACCGGGAGCGAAAGGGATGGGGGATACAGCCATCCGCAATTTTGATAAATGGCAGGAAATCCGTGTGCAGATGGATACCATTTCTGAGCATGAAGAAGTGGATACAAGCTTTGTACTGTGGGGACAGAGATTCCGTTATCCGTTTTTTGCAGGTCCGGTTGGGGCAGTGAATCTTCATTATGGAGAAAAATACAATGATCAGTCCTACAATGATGTGATGGTGGCTGCATGTGCAGAGGCGGGGATTGCCGCAATGACCGGAGACGGGGTAAATCCGGATGTAATGAAGTATGCGACCGATGCAATCAGACGAGTGGAAGGAAAAGGGATTCCGACGATCAAGCCGTGGAATATAGAGATCATTCGTGAAAAGATGAAGCAGGCAGAAGGTTCTGGTGCATTTGCGGTTGCTATGGATATTGATGCGGCAGGACTTCCATTCTTAAAAAATATGACACCGCCGGCAGGCAGAAAATCTGTGGAAGAATTACGCCAGGTGGCAGACATGGCAAAAGTTCCATTTATCGCAAAAGGAATTATGACCGCAAGGGGCGCCATCAAAGCGGTGGAGGCAGGTGTCGATGCGATTGTTGTATCCAATCATGGAGGGCGTGTGCTCGACCAGTGCCCGGCCACTGCGGAGGTACTTCCTGCTATCGTGGAGGCAGTGCAGGGAAAAGTGAAAATATTTGTAGATGGTGGGATCCGTTCTGGTGTAGATGTCTTTAAGGCACTGGCACTCGGTGCAGATGGAGTGCTGATCTGCCGCCCATTTGTAACAGCAGTCTATGGCGGCGGAATGGAAGGTGTGAAGACTTACATTGAAAAAATCGGGGCGGAACTTGCAGATACGATGGCAATGTGTGGGGCCAATTCTTTAAAAGAAATTACAAAAGAAATGATCTATCTGCCAAGATAAAAGTTGTGAAAAATACACAAAAAAATCGAAGAAAATTAGTTAAAAACATAACTTGACGACAACTAGTAAGATGATATACAATCTATACAGATTCATGTATTAGGAAGCAAAAGTTGCAAAATAAGAACTTTGATAGCGTGTTACTGGTGATGCAGGCATAAACTATCCGGTTTTATTCAATATTAGTGAGTAGAACAGGTAGTTTATGCCTTTTTATGTATCTCGATGAAGGAGATGGACTCATATCCTGACGAAAGAAAAGGAGAGCGGATGGTGTACTGCATTTTAAGGATTTTAAATAATAATGCACTTCTTGCAGAAGAAAAGGGCGATGGCAGTGAAAGAATTTTATTAGGAAAAGGGATTGGATTTGGCAAGAGAGCGGGAGATGAGGTGACGATCGATGAGGGAGTTCAAGTGTACACACCGGTCGTGAGAGAAGAACAGCACTCAGCAATCCATGCAGTCAATGCGATTGATCCGGTTTACATTGAGACAGCGGGCAAGATCATTGAGGCGGCAGAGAAAGTATTTGACTCGATCAATGGAGATATTTTACTTCCGTTGGCAGATCACCTTGCATTTGCTGCGAGGAGGGAGAGAGAGAATATCTTTCTTTCGAATCCGTTTATACCGGATATTAAGATTTTATTTGGAAAAGAGTATGCGGTAGCCTTAGAGAGCAGATCTATCATCGAGGAGATGACAGGATATCGGATTTCAGATGATGAGGCGGGATTTATCGCACTTCATATTCATTCCGGACTTTCTGATGAAGCGGTGTCAGAGACATTAAAGGCAACACAGCTTATTGATGAGAGTATGCAGATCATAGAAGAACATTTGGAAAAAGAAATGCAGAAAGAAGCTTTGAATTACATCCGGCTGATGAGTCATCTGTATTATATGGTTGTCCGGACAAAGACCGGTGAAGCGGTCAACATTGATCTCAATGAGTTTGTGCAGGAAAAATATCCGGAGGCAATGAAAATTGCCGCTTTAATCTGTGATAACATGGCAGAAAAACTGGAAAGGCAGATCATGCAGGAAGAGGTTGGATTTCTTGCCATTCATATCCAGAGGATGATCGCAGCCTGAGGAATCGCTTGTTTGTGAAAAAAGAAGATGATAGAATATTTATGAATTACTCTATTTTTATAGAAAGAAATTTGTCAAGACGAAGGGAGATAGTAAAATGAAAAAGTTTGAGTACACAATCAAAGATGAGATGGGAATCCATGCAAGACCAGCGGGAATGCTTGCAAAAGAAGGAAAGAAGTATGAGAGTAAGATTACAATTACAAAAGAAGGAAGAACGGTGGAAGCGTCTAAGCTGATGGCGTTGATGTCTCTTGCAGTAAAATGTGGACAGACTGTAGAAGTACAGATTGAAGGAAGCGATGAAGAAGCTGCATATGAAGGCATGAAGTCATTTTTTGAAGCGAATTTGTAGGAAGTGTAAGGAGAAGTAGTATGGAATGTTTGAAAGGAAAATCAGTCTATAAAGGAGTTGCATTTGGAAAAATATCTGTGCTGAAAAAAGATGACTATGTGGTAAAGCGTGTAAAGATTGAAGATACACAGGCAGAGCTTCAGAGAGTGGAAGAAGCAGTAGAGGCTTCTAAACAACAGCTTCAAAAATTATATGAAAAGGCATTAAAGGAAGTTGGAGAAGCCAGCGCTGCGATTTTTGAAGTCCATCAGATGATGCTGGAGGATGAAGATTACAAAGAATCCATTGAAAATATTATCAGTACACAGCAGGTCAATGCAGAATACGCGGTAGCTTCTACAGGAGATAATTTTTCCCAGATGTTTGCAAGCATGGATGATGATTATATGAGAGCAAGAGCTGCAGATATTAAGGACATTTCGAATCGTTTGGTAAAAAATCTGTCTGGACAGTCGGCAGATGTAATGGATCTGGATGAGCCGGTCATTGTTGTGGCAGATGATCTTTCTCCGAGTGAGACGGTTCAGATGGATAAGGAGAAAATACTGGCATTCGTGACTGTACATGGTTCCGCGAATTCCCATACGGCAATTTTAGCCCGTATGATGAATATTCCGGCTTTGATCGGAGTAGATATGGATTTAGAAGCGCTGCATACCGGAACAGAGGCGGCGGTGGATGGATTTCATGGAGAGTTCTTTGTGGATCCGTCAGAGGAAGTTAAAGAGAGGATTCAGAGAAAAATTGAGGAGGAGAAGGAAAAACAGGAGCTTCTTCAGCAGTTAAGAGGAAAAGAAAATGTCACAAAAGGCGGAAGACATATCAATCTGTATGCAAACATTGGCAGTGTAGCAGATATGGGATATGTATTGGAAAACGATGCAGGAGGTATCGGGCTGTTTCGAAGTGAATTCTTGTATATCGGAAGGAATGAGCTTCCAGATGAAGAAGAACAATTTCAGGCATATAAACAAGCCGTGCAAAATATGGCAGGCAAAAAGGTGATCATCCGAACGCTGGATATCGGTGCCGATAAGCAGGCGGATTATCTGAACATTGAAAAAGAAGAAAATCCGGCGCTTGGATACCGGGCAATTCGGATCTGCCTTGCACAGCCGGAAATCTTTAAGACACAGTTGCGGGCACTGTTCCGTGCGTCTGCTTATGGGAATCTGTCGATCATGTATCCGATGATCACCTCCACAGAGGAAGTAGCACAGATACAGGAAATTGTGCAGGAAGTCAAAGAAGAGTTGAAAACAGATGGAATCCCATATAACGATGTTGAGGAAGGAATCATGATTGAGACTCCGGCAGCAGTTATGATCAGTGATGAGCTGGCGAAGATGGTAGATTTCTTCAGCATTGGGACAAATGACCTGACACAATACACATTGGCAATTGACAGGCAGAATGAGAAACTTGACCGTTTCTACAATCCACACCATAAAGCAATTTTGAAAATGATTCAAATGGTTGTGGACAGCGCACATCAGGAAGGAAAATGGGCTGGTATCTGTGGAGAGTTAGGAGCAGATCCGGAATTGACAGAGACTTTTGTACGCATGGGTGTAGATGAGCTTTCTGTAGCTCCGTCTATGATCTTGAAATTAAGAAAGATCATTCGTGAGATGGAATAGGAGAAAGGCACAGATGGAGTATGTTCGCAGGCATAAAAAGATTGTTCTGATCGGTCTTATCCTACTGGCAGTATTTACAGTTATTTTTGGTTTCCAGAGAAAAAGCGTGATGGAACAATCTGTAGAAGATGAACTGAAAGATGAGCCGAGAGAAGAAACTGTAAAAAGTGCAGAATTTTATTTGGATCAGTTGACAAAAAAGGAGATGGAAGTATATCTGTTCCTGAAAGATCAGATTGAGCAATTTCAGGGAGGGATACTGACTCTTCCGAAAGCTGTGAACGGAAAAGAATATGAGCGGATCACGGTGGCATTGGAATATGAAGGATATAATTATTTCTATGGATTCGTAGATATTCCGATGAATGAAGATAATGTGTATCTTCTCAATGATGAGAAAGATTTTTCCAAGATCACAGAGGATGAGATCACAAAGGTCGTGCTGTTTTTATCCTGTGCCAGTGGGATTGAGACACCAGGGGAGATTGCAGATGACGGAACACTGAAAAATGCAGAGGAGATCCAGAAAGGCCTGTCGGTCAACGACGAAGAAAAGATAGTAAAGATTAAAGAAAAACAGGAAGAGACAGAGCGTGTACTGTCTGAGATCATAGATGGAATCCCTGAAAACAGCGGTCAGAAGAGTACCGTTGACTATTTCCTGAAATGGCTTGATCAAGAAATGAAAGTTCCGGATGACACTGTCACGACGGCAAGTGAACTTTCACATATGGGAGAGATGCTGGAGCAAGTGTATCTGCAAAATCATCTTGTGGCAGTTACCGAGAAAAAAGCAAGTGTACTTGGGTATGCAAAGATTTTTTCGGAACTTTGCAGAAGAGCCGGCATGGATTCGCATGTTGTCATGGGACACTGGAATGGGAAATGGAGTCAGGATGAACAGTATGTTCTGTGCGCAGTGAAAATTGGAGATCAGACGGTTTACGTAGATGCCAGTGGAGCAAAAAGCAGTTCGCTGGCAGGACATCGATATTTATCAGAGAAGGAAGCAAAGAACCGTCTTGCCTTTGCAGACTGTTTTCAATATGACTAGGAGGAACAAGATGTTTAATTTTTTTAAGAAGAAACAAAACAATACATATATGCTCGGTGCGGTGGCAAAAGGAAAAGCCGTAGAGTTAAAAGAAGTAAACGACCCGACATTCAATTCAGGAAT
Organism: Coprococcus sp. HPP0074; assembly: GCF_964238105.1. NCBI lineage: Bacteria > Bacillati > Bacillota > Clostridia > Lachnospirales > Lachnospiraceae > Coprococcus > Coprococcus sp. HPP0074. The sequence goes on from NZ_CAXSKS010000008.1 coordinate 21,685, forward strand.
GCTAGGCCAGGGAGTTGCAATCGTGCCGTCTGAGGGCAAAATCTATGCACCGGCAGATGGAGAAATCGCGATGGTATTTGAGACACTTCATGCAGTCAGCATGACAGCAGATAATGGGGTGGAGATTTTAGTGCATGTCGGTCTGGATACGGTGGAGTTGAAGGGAGAAGGATTTGAGGCTCATGTTCAGGCAGGGGACAAAGTAAAAAAAGGTGATCTGATGTTAAGTGTCGATCTGGATGCGGTTCAGGCAGCCGGATATGATATTGTGACACCGATCCTCGTATGTAATACAGATGAGTACGCAGCAGTGGAAGGTCTTGCAGGGAAAGACGTTGTTCCAGGCGAAGATGTTGTGAAGATTCAGCTGAAAAATTAGCAAATTACTAAGGATTTTATTGCCGGGACTCCGGTGTAAAATAAATAATGAAAGAAAAAGAGGACTTTCATTGTGAATCAAAAGGGATTAAGAGTAAGGAGGAAAAAATTATGATGAGATATCTTCAAAGATTAGGTAAATCTCTGATGCTTCCGGTTGCATGTCTTCCAGTTGCGGCTATCCTGCAGGGAATCGGTTACTGGATCGACCCGACTGGATGGGGGGCAAACAATGTAATTGCAGCATTTTTATTAAAGGGCGGCGGATGTCTGATCGACCAGATGCCAATCTTGTTTGCAATCGGTGTAGCTGTTGGTATGTCTGACGATAACGATGGTACCGCAGGTCTTGCCGGACTCGTTTCATGGATCATGACAACGACATTACTTTCCACAGATGTTGTGGCAATGCTCACAAACACAGCAGTGGAAAAAGTAGACCCGGCATTTGGAAAAGTTCAGACACAGTTCATCGGTATTCTCTGTGGTCTGATCGCAGCTGCCTGCTACAACAAATTTAAAAATACAAAATTGCCAGATGCATTTTCATTCTTCAGTGGAAAGAGATGTGTTGCGATCGTTACCGCAGGGGCATCTTTAGTTTCCAGCTTAGTACTGTTCTTTGTATGGCCAATCATTTACAATGTACTGGTAGCTGTTGGTAAATTTATCATGGATTTAGGTCCGATCGGAGCAGGTCTTTACGGTTTCTTCAACCGACTGCTGATTCCATTCGGTCTGCACCACGCACTGAATTCTGTATTCTGGTTTGACGTTGCGGGAATTAACGATATCGCAAAATTCTGGGGAAATGCAGAAGGCGGTGTAATGGGAACAACTGGTATGTACATGGCAGGATTCTTCCCTGTAATGATGTTCGGTCTTCCGGCAGCAGCTTTAGCAATGTATCACACAGCAAAAGATACAAAGAAGAAAGCGGCAGCAGGTCTCCTGATGTCAGTAGCAGTTGCTTCCTTCTTCAATGGTGTTACAGAACCTCTGGAATTCTCCTTCATGTTCCTTGCACCGGCGCTCTATGGTGTACACGCAGTATTGACAGGTATCTCTATGGCAGTTGTTGCAGCACTTCCTGTAAGAGCTGGTTTCAACTTCAGTGCAGGCTTGGTTGACTGGATCCTGAGCTTTAAAGCTCCATTTGCACAGAATCCACTGCTTCTGATCCCAATCGGGCTTGTAGTTGGTGCGGTTTACTATGTAGTATTCCGTTTCGTGATTGTGAAATTTAACATGAAGACACCGGGACGTGAAGATGACAATATTGATGAGACAAAAGTAGAACTGGCAAACAATGACTTCACAGGAATTGCAAAAATTGTTCTCGAAGGTGTCGGCGGACCGGCAAACGTAACTTCTATTGACAACTGTATTACAAGACTTCGTCTGGAGATCAAAGATTATACATTAATCGATGAGCATAAGATCAAATCTGCCGGTGTAGCAGGAGTGATCCGTCCAAGCAAAACAGCTGTACAGGTTATTATTGGAACAAAAGTTCAGTTTGTAGCTGATGAATTTAAAAAGCTTTGTAAATAAGCATGAGATAGTTTAATCCCTTTTAAAACAGAACCGCTGTCGGGTAGCTGGAAGCAGTTACAAGGCGGCGGTTTTATGATATAGTGGAAACAGTATCATACAGATGAAATCAGGTTCAGGAGAGGAGAAAAAAATGGCAGGTATTTTAGAAGTGTGTGCAGACAGCATGGAGTCTGCTCTGGCAGCAGAAAGAGGAGGGGCAGATTGGATTGAATTGTGCGGAAATCTTGTGATTGGAGGAACAACACCGTCTCAGGCATTGTTTGAGAAGATCCGCAAAGAGACAAGCCTTAAAATCAGAGTGCTTTTAAGACCGAGATTCGGAGACTTCTGTTACAGTCAGAATGAGTATGAGATTTTGAAAGAAGAGGTAAAGTTGTTTCGGCGGCTGGGGGCAGACGGGATTGTGATCGGCTGCCTGAATCCGGATGGTTCCCTGAACATGGAGCAGATGCAGGGGTTGATCGCGGAGGCAGGAGATATGGATGTGGCTCTGCATCGCGCTTTTGACGTAAGCAGGGATGCCCTGGAAGCGCTGGAGCAGGCAATCTCATTAGGATGCCGGACAATTCTCACAAGCGGACAGAAAAACTCTGCGTGGGAAGGAAGAGAATTTCTTGCAAAGCTGCAGCAAGAGAGCAGAGGAAGGATAGAGATTTTGGCAGGAAGCGGGATCAAGCCGGAAATCATCGATCAGCTGCATGAGGAGACTGGAATTGCATCCTATCATATGTCGGGGAAAGTTGTTGTGGAAAGTAAAATGACTTTCCGGAGAGAAGGTGTCAATATGGGACTTCCAGGATTCAGCGAATATGAAATCTGGCAGAGCAGTGTCGAGAAAATCAAAGAGGCAAGAAAGATTGTAGATCAGTTTTAAAAGGATGTGAGGTGTACCCTTCCGTGTAGATAGAAAAAGAACATCTGTCTGCATGGAAGGGCTTTTGAGTTTTTGGTTAAGGGGGGAAAATACTTTTGCCTTTAAATTGACAAAAAGAAGTAGAAAGGGTATACTAAAAGCAGATTTGAAACGGGTTTCATAATGAAAATTTTGTCACATTTTTAGGAGAAAATGGAGCAGTGAACAGAAAGGAGGGAAAGTGGATGGCAAGTATCAGAGAAGTAGCAAAGCGCGCGGGGGTGTCTCCCGCCACGGTTTCCCGCGTGATCAACGGAACTGCGAGAGTAGATGAGGAGAAGCGGGAACGGGTGGAAAAAGCGATTGAAGAAACCGGTTTCAGACCAAACGAACTTGCAAGGGCGCTATACCGGAAATCATCAAAGATAATCGGAGTCATCGTGCCGGATATTGAGAATCCATTTTTCAGTGAACTTGCAAAGGCGATTGAGAAGGAAGCGTATGAACAGGAATATCGTATCCTTCTCTGTAACTCGGATGATCAGAAAGAGAAGGAACTTGCAAACCTGCAAATGCTTGCACAGCTTCAGGCGGATGGTGTGATCTTAATGACAAATACCGGAGAAAAAAGCCAGAGTTATGAGGCAGTTTCCATGCCAATCGTTTTTGTGGACAGACGTTTGGATGAGATGGGACAGACCAGTGTTATCGAGGCAGATCATTATGCAGGGGGAAAACTGGCGGCGGAGTATCTGATTGCATGTGGATGCAGGCAGATCACATGTATTCGAGGCCCCCAAGAATTGTCCAGCGGCAAGAAGCGATACGAGGGATACCGGGAAGTATGTCGTCAGCATAGCATGAAGGAGCGTTTTGTGGACAGTACATACAAGTATGAGGATGGAGCCAAAGCCGCAGAAGAAGTACTCAGACGCTATCCGGACACAGACGGAATCATTGCCTGCAATGATATGACTGCGGTTTCGGTATATAAAGTACTGCAAAAAAGGGGATACCGGGTACCGGAAGACATCCAGATTATTGGATTTGATGGTGTAAAATTTGGACGTTTTTTGACACCGGAGCTGACGACAGTTGCACAGCCGATCAAAGAGATGGGCAAATGTGCGGTGCAGATGATTTTAGGTACTGTGAAGGAACTTCCAAGGGATAGAGAGATGAAGTTTCCAGTGATGCTGATCAAAGGAGAGACAACAAAGAATAAAATGTAGAACATGGAGGACAATGGGTATGAAGTTGGCAGTAGTGGGAAGTATAAACATGGATATGACAGTGACCGCTGAGCGGATTCCGTTGAAAGGGGAGACACTGCTTGGGGACAGCATTCACTATATTCCGGGCGGGAAAGGTGCGAACCAGGCGGTCGCGATGGCGAGACTTGGAGCAGAAGTAGAGATGTTCGGATGTGTGGGGGATGATAGCAATGGAGAAAAGTTGCTTGAAAATCTTAGAAAAGAAGGGGTCGGGACCAGACATATCAAAGTTCTAAAAGAAGTTCCGACCGGAATTGCCTTGATTACGGTTGGGGAAAATGACAATACGATCATCGTTGTGCCGGGGGCTAACGGACAGGTAGACCAGATCTATGCAGACAGTATCAAGGAAGAATTAAAGGCGTTTGATATGGTTGTGCTGCAGCAGGAAATTCCTCTGGAAACAGTCCACGATTTAATTTGTTTCTGCGCGGAAAATGGAATCAAGGTGATTTTAAATCCGGCGCCGGCAGCGAAGGTGCCTCTTGATATCATTGAGAAAGTGACGTATCTGACACCGAATGAACATGAGGCGGTACTTATTTTCGGTGAGGAAGAGACGACCGAAGAACTTCTGAAAAAATATCCAGAGAAACTTGTGATCACGCAGGGATCTAGGGGAGTATCTGTGTGCAGAAAAAATGGAGAAGTACTGACCGTTCCGGCAAGACCAGCAATTGTGGCTGATACGACCGGGGCAGGCGATACATTAAATGGTGCTTTCTCAGTGCAGATTGCTAAAGGAGAGCCGATTGCAGAGGCGCTTCGTTATGCAAATACGGCGGCAAGTCTTTCGACTGAAAAATTTGGGGCACAGGGTGGAATGCCAACTGCAGAGGAAGTTGAGAGAGAATTAAAGCGGAACGAGGAAAAGATTGGATAAGTAAATAGCAATAGGATAAGGAAATGTAGTCTGCGGGCAAGAACTCACAGAAGATTTAAAAATTGATAAAAAAGATGGTGGGCACAGCCTTGACAAAATGGGACAAATGGAGTACGATAGGCAACATATAAGACATCAGCGATGAAAAGAATAAGTAATAACGGACATCACGTTCAGACAGAAAGCAGCCGGGTGATGAGAGGCGCATGGACCGTTTGTTATGAATACCTCTTGGAGCTTCACACCGAACAGATCAAGTAGGCTGTGACGGAGTAGATACACGTTATCGTATCTGAGTATTATGTTTTGTTCATCAGGAGAGGATGAGACACTGATACTTACTGAGACAGATGATGCGAGTCGTCTGTGAAAAAAGGTGGTACCGCAGGATTTACTCCTGCCCTTTCTGATGAAACAGAGAGGGCAGGAGTTTTTTTATTGCATAGGGATTTCTTCGGAATTTTCTGTAATAAAAACGCTTTGCATGAGAATGCGTAGTTCGCGGAAAGGGAATTAGCCGCTGGCGACATCGCTTGCGGAGAATGATACAGGAAAATAAGGATACTACCTGAAAGGGGGATACAAAATGGAACTTTGGGATCTATTTGATGAAAATCGCAGATTTTTATATAAACAGCATAACCGGCAGGAGCCACTTGCACCGGGGCATTATCATGTTGTTGTCGTTGTATGTGTAGTGAACAGCAAGGAAGAGATTCTGGTCACACTTCGACATCCGGCGAAGGAAACTTACGCAAATTGCTGGGAAAATACAGGAGGAAGCGTACTTGCAGGGGAGACAAGCCGTCAGGGAGCAGTCAGGGAGCTTAAGGAAGAAACCGGAATCGGTGTATCAGAAGAAGAACTGATGCTGCTTGGAAGTGTCAGGGGAATCAGTGCATTTTATGATTTCTATGTGGTGAGAAAAGATGTAGAACTTTCGGATATTGTCCTGCAGGAAAATGAGACAGCAGATGCTCGATGGGTAACTTTGGAGAAATTTATCCAAATGGGAGAGGATGGAACACTGGCAGAACCGGTCTATCGACGTTTCCGGCAGTTTGAAGAAGCATTTTGGAAATTGATTAAAAATGAAGGAGAGGAAAAGAAACATGAAAATTTATGATGAATTGAAAGCAAGAGGACTGATCGCACAGGTGACAGATGAGGAATTGATCAGCAATTTGATCAATGAAGGAAAGGCGACATTTTATATTGGATTTGACCCGACAGCAGACAGCCTTCATGTGGGACATTTCATGGCACTCTGTCTGATGAAACGTCTTCAGATGGCAGGGAACAAGCCAATCGCTCTGATTGGAGGAGGAACCGGATACATCGGGGACCCATCAGGAAGAACAGATATGCGTTCAATGATGACACCGGAGCAGATCCAGCATAACTGTGACTGTTTCAAAGAACAGATGAGCAAATTTATCGATTTCTCAGAAGGAAAAGCTATGATGGTCAACAACGCAGACTGGCTGTTAGATCTGAATTATATTGAATTGCTCCGTGAAGTGGGAGCTCACTTCAGCGTCAACCGTATGCTGACTGCAGAATGCTACAAACAGCGTATGGAAAAAGGACTTAGCTTCCTGGAATTCAACTACATGATCATGCAGGCATACGATTTCTACGCACTGTACCAGAAATACGGATGTAATTTACAGTTCGGAGGAGATGATCAGTGGAGCAACATGCTTGCAGGAACAGAATTGATCCGTCGAAAACTTGGAAAAGATGCAAGTGCGATGACAATTACACTGCTTTTAAACTCCGAGGGAAAGAAGATGGGAAAAACACAGTCCGGTGCAGTATGGCTTGATCCGAACAAGACTTCCCCATTTGAATTCTACCAGTACTGGAGAAATATCGCAGATGCCGATGTATTAAAATGCATCCGCATGCTTACATTCCTTCCGCTGGAAGAGATTGATGCAATGGACAAATGGGAAGGAAGCCAGTTAAATCAGGCAAAAGAGATTCTTGCATACGAGCTGACAAAACTTGTGCACGGTGAAGAAGAAGCAGTCAAAGCACAGGAAAGTTCCAGAGCACTCTTCAGTTCCGGAAATGCAGCAAATATGCCTACTGCTGAATTAGAGGAAAGTGATTTCACAGAAGGAATGATCGATATCCTGACACTTCTTGTAAAGAGCGGACTTGTTCCATCCAAATCCGAGGCAAGACGTGCAGTACAGCAGGGCGGTGTGTCTGTAAACGGAGAGAAAGTAGAAGATATTAAGACAGCATATGCTCCTGAGACATTTGATGGAGAAGACTTCGTGCTGAAGAGAGGAAAGAAAAACTTCCGTAAGATCGTGATGAAATAGAGAGAAGGGAAAAATATGGCATTTAGAGAAATCAAAATCGAAGAATTACAGTTCAATCCATTTACAAAGATTGGAAAAGAATGGCTTTTAATTACGGCTGGAGATGAGAAAAAGCACAATACGATGACTGCAAGCTGGGGTGGTGTTGGTGTTCTCTGGGGAAAAAATGTTGTCACAACTTACATTCGTCCGCAGCGCTACACAAAAGAGTTCGTGGATGCACAAGATGTGTTTACAATTACATTTTTTGGGGAAAACTGCCGAGAAGCGCTTGCACTTTGTGGAAAAGTGTCTGGACGTGACGGGGATAAAATCAAAGAAGCTGGACTGACACCATACTTTGTAGATGGAACAACTGCATTTGAAGAGGCGGAAATGATTTTTGTATGTCGGAAACTTTATGCAGATGAGATTAAACCAGAGAAATTTATTGCAACAGAAAACGATGCGAGATGGTATCCGGAGAAAGATTACCATACAATGTATATTGCAGAGATCACAAAAGTGCTTGTAAAAGAAGCATAGGAGGAGAAAAAGAGCTTGAATTCCTTCAAAAATAGAAGGAGATCAGGCTCTTTTTTTGTTTTGAATTATGGAAACTCTTCGCTTAAGATACGCATTTTAAAATAATATTACAGAAACATTGGTTGAAAATATACTCGTAAAAAGTACTACATTTGAAAATACTGTACACTGTAAGGAGGAAGAGAAACCTGTCCGTTCATATTCACAGTTTCTCCGCTTAGTAACTCTTCGGCTGTGCCGTTTAATTCGCCGGAATATGCAGTGTATTCGTTGTCCCCTGCGTTGACTGCTACAAGAATCCGTTCGCTTTCAGAACAGCGCTCAAAGATCAGCTGATGATTTTGGATCACTACATTTCGGTAAGAACCATTGCAGAGTGCATCGTGGCTTTTCCGGACGGAGATTAGTTTTGATACAAAATCAGTAAGAGCATTTGGCAGTGGTTTCTCAAAACACGGGCGCAAAGCATAATCATTGTCAGGAGATTTCACGCCTTCTGCTCCCCATTCACTTCCGTAATAAAGGCAGGGAATTCCCGGCATGGAAAACAGCAGTCCATATACGAGCGGAAGATGTGATGGATTGTTCAGGATACTTGCGATCTTTGTCACATCGTGATTATCTGCAAAAGTCATCAGGTGTTTTCCACGGTAAAGACACCATTGTTCAGGACCAAACTGACGATTCAGAGAGTGTGCAATCTCAAAAAGGTTCCTATCGTTGAAGCTGGAGTAGAGACCCTTGTAACATTCATAGTTTGTGCAACTGTGAAGCAGTTCATCGTTGACAATCAAGTTGTAATCGCCGAAGAGTACTTCTCCGATCAAAGCAAAATCAGGTTTTAGCTCCGCGCAGAAATTGCGAAGACGGTGCATGAAATTGCGGTCAAGGCTGTATGCGACATCCAGGCGCAGACCATCGATATCAAATTCTGTGATCCATTTTTGGACACACGAAAGAAGGTAATCGACAACCGCAGGATTCTGGAGGTTCAGTTTGACCAGTTCAAAATGTCCTTCCCAGCCCTCGTACCAGAATCCATCATTGTAGCAGCTGTTGCGGTCAAAACTGATATGGAACCAGTTTTTGTAAGCGGAATCCCATTTGTATTTTCTGACATCTTCAAAAGCCCAAAAATTTCTTCCGACATGATTGAAGACACCATCCAGCACAATCTTAATGCCATGTGCATGGAGTGACTGGCAGACTTCGGAAAAATCCGCATTTGATCCGAGCCTACAGTCCAGTTTTGTGAAATCTTTTGTGTCGTAACCGTGCGTATCTGATTCGAAGACCGGATTAAAGAGGATCGCATCGATACCGAGTGACTGAAGATAATCTGTCCAGTCAAGGACTTTTCGGATTCGTGGTGTTACGATTCCATCATTGGAAAGTGGTGCACCGCAGAAACCGATTGGATAAATCTGATAAAATGTACTATGATATGCCCACATAAAAAATTCCTTCCGTTGCTGTTAATTTTGGAACCTGCCATTTAGGAGCGGATTCCAGTGTAAACACAGTATACCACAGAATGTGGGATTTTAAAATCGGGTGAAAGAAATTGCTTGTGACATTTCAGAGGAAATGTAGGTGATTTCAGGAAGAATATAAAAAATTTGTGGATCAGGACTAGGAGGAATATAGCTGGGAGAGAGAAGAAAAATGTTGCAAAACAGTAGAAAAATACGATAAAACAGTTGACAGAAAGACGTATTCATAATATAATCATAAAGTATGACATGAGAAGAAACAGTTTACACCAAAGCCCCGGAGTGAGCTGATTTCATAATAAACAATATTGATTTAATGAGAGAATATATTAGGAGGTCGACCAATGAAAACTTACATGGCTAATCCAGATAAGATTGAAAGAAAATGGTATGTAGTTGACGCAACAGACAAGACATTAGGACGTTTAACATCAGAAATCGCAAAAGTATTAAGAGGAAAAAATAAACCAGTTTATACACCGCACATCGACACAGGAGATTACGTAATCGTTGTAAATGCAGAGAAGATTGCAGTTACAGGTAAAAAATTAGATCAGAAAATCTACTACAATCACTCTGATTATGTAGGTGGAATGAAAGAAACTACATTAAGAGAAATGATGGATAAGAAACCAGAGAAAGTAATCGAACTTGCTGTAAAAGGAATGCTTCCAAAAGGACCTTTAGGAAGATCAATGATCAAAAAGCTTCATGTATACGCTGGACCAGAGCATGATCATCAGGCTCAGAAACCAGAAGTATTAACATTTTAAGGAAAGGTTGAAAGGAGGAAATTACAGTGGCTAAAGCAAAATTCTACGGAACAGGAAGAAGAAAAAAATCAATCGCAAGAGTATATTTAGTACCGGGAACAGGTAACATTACAATCAATAAAAGAGACATCGACGAATATTTAGGATTAGAGACATTAAAAGTTGTTGTTCGTCAGCCATTAGTAGCAACAGAGACACTTGACAAATTCGACGTATTAGTAAACGTACGCGGTGGTGGATACACAGGACAGGCTGGAGCTATCCGTCACGGTATCGCAAGAGCTTTACTTCAGGCAGATCCAGATTACAGACCAGTTCTGAAAAAAGCAGGATACTTAACACGTGACCCACGTATGAAAGAACGTAAGAAATACGGTCTCAAAGCAGCTCGTAGAGCACCACAGTTCAGCAAACGTTAATTATACGTTTCAGAACGTACAATTTCAAAAAGATTTTATAACTCCTCAGGACTTTGGTTCTGGGGAGTTTTTTTAGCAAAATAATGAACTTGATTTGCGACACCAATATTGAAGTAGAAGTTTTTATGAACTATAATGGTTGACGAAGATTAACCATAGGAGGGTGTATGGATAAGGATTTTAGCTTGGAGAAGAAAAATTTTATTGAAATTTATAATCTTGCTAGACCGGTTATGACAATACTAGGAGATCAAGTCCGCCAAGAGATCCTGTTAGCTTTAATAGAAAGTGGGGGGATGGGAGGAATTCGAGTTGGTGAAATACAGAAAAAAAGTCATGTTTCTCGTTCCGCGGTATCGCATCATCTTAAAGTACTCTTAGATGCAGGGATTATCAATATGAGACGTGAGGGAACAAAGAATTACTATTATATTGATTTTGATGATACGACAGTAAAGCCAGTGATACTATTTTGGCAACAAGTAGAGCCAATGCTGAAAAGATGTAGCAAAGAAAGCGAAAAGAGGTTATAAAAATGAGTGTATATTCTATTTATTTTAGTCCGACAAACAGTACAAAAGAGATTGCAAATTTGGTGGCGAATGAAGTTGGCAGTTATCAGGAAATTGATCTTAGCAAAAAAGAAGACATGGTCGATCAAGTATTTGATGCAGACGATATTTGTGTGATTGGCGTCCCATCTTATGGAGGCCGAGTGCCAGGTATTGCACTAGAGAGAATGAATAAATTTAAAGGGAATCATGCAAAAGCTATATTGGTGGTATCATATGGAAATAGAGCATTTGAGGATACTCTGAAAGAATTAGCAGATGACTTAAGCAAAAGAGGTTTTTATTGTTTTGCTGCGATCGCTGCTATTGCAGAACATTCTATTATGCATCAATTTGCAACGGGACGTCCTGATGCTAACGATAAAAAAGAATTGAAAGGCTTTACGAAAAAAATTATAGACAAAATGAACACGGATACAGCAAACAGTGAATTACGATTGCCGGGAAATTATCCCTATAGAGAATATAATGGTGTTCCATTAAAACCAAAGGCAGGAAGAAGCTGCACGGGATGTGGTGTTTGTGCAGAGGCATGTCCTGTAGGGGCAATCTCGATTGAAAATCCAAGAAAGACAAACAAAGATTTATGTATATCATGTATGCGATGTGTGAAAATATGTCCAAGTCATTCTAGAAAGGTCAATTCCTTTATGGTTAAGGTTGCATCAAAGAAAATGAATGCTGCTTGTCAAGAAGAAAAAGAAAACGAACTTTTTATATAGTGCAGTATATAAATATAAAATAATAATTAGGAGAATTCCGGTTTTCTGGACTTCAGACTTGGAGAGTTTTTGTAGAAGTCTGATATCTATATCTTTCCTTCTTATGGTTAGGGAATATCCTACTGTTGGAATATAGGATCATGGAAGGATTCTGTGTATGTGTATTTGGAGAAAGAAGAATAGACATGCAACGATTGTAGAGTAGATGAAACAGTCGCGGGGGATTCGCTCTGTTAAATTGAGTAAGAAGTAGAAGATAATTTGGGGTAAATGAATATGGAATTAAGAATCTTACGCTATTTTTTAACGGTGGCAAAAGAACAAAGTTTTACAAAAGCAGCGGAACAACTACACATCACACAGCCAACCTTATCCAGACAGATTGCAGCGCTTGAGGAGGAACTGGGTACCGTTCTGTTTGTTCGCAAAGGGAGAAGTATTACGCTTACAGATGGAGGAATTTTGTTAAAGCGAAGAGCATTGGAAATCCTTAATCTTGAAGATCGAATGTTGGAAGAACTGAGAGGAACTGAAGAAGTGATAGAAGGAACAGTTACTTTTGGGTGCGGAGAGTTTACAGCAGTAGAAACATTGGCGAAAATATGTAAGCAATATAAAGAAAAATATCCGCTTGTCCAGATTGCGATTCATACCGCAACAGCGGACACTATATATGAGATGATGAATAAAGGGCTTGTAGATATTGCATTGTTCATGGAACCAGTGGATACAGAAGGGCTTGATTATATTAGAATAAAAGACTGCGATCATTGGGTAGTAGGAATGCGCCCTGATGATCCGCTTGCTAATAAGAAGTACATAGAAAAGAATGATATTTTGGATAAGCCGCTTATTTTACCAGAAAGGGTGGGGGTTCAGAGCGAACTTGCCAATTGGTTTGGAAAAGATTTTTCCAGTCTTGATATTTCATTTATAAGCAATCTTGGAACAAATGCCGGTGTGATGGCGGCAAATGGACTTGGGTATCCAATTTCCATTGAGGGTGCTGTAAAATATTGGAGGGAAGAGATACTTGTGCAAAGGAGACTTTATCCAGAGATTACTGCGAGCGTAGTGATTGCATGGAGAAGACATATTCCTTATTCACAAGCAGTAAATAAGATGATAGAAGAAATCAATGCTTTTTAGGCATAAATGTGAATACGATATAAGTATTGGACATGATAAGATGATAGATTATAGAATAGATGTGCAGGATCAGAAGATATCTTGCACATCTATTTTTAGAAAGGGGACAAATAACTATGGGAAAAAGATTAGTGGCATATTTTAGTGCAAGTGGAACAACGAAAAAGGTAGCAGAAATGATTGCTGATAGTGCAAAAGCAGATTTGTTTGAGATTACACCAGAGGTTCCATATACAAGTGCTGACCTTAATTGGATGGATAAAAAATCCAGAAGCAGTATAGAGATGAATGATAAGAGCATGATTGCAGAAGAAAAGGTATTTAACAATGCAACTAGACAACAAATCGTTGAATGGGTAGAAACATTATAAGCTTGGAGAGATGTAACATGAAATTACTTCAAATGAATGGTGTGAGCCGGTTACTAATGAAGATTACAGCAAATTAGCATAATGAAAAGCAGTAAAGAAAGATGGATATTTATGGAAAGATAGAATGTTTATTTGCGAAGGGAGGGCATAAAAAATGGAATATGTCAAATTAGGAAATACGGATATCAGCGTATCGAAAATTTGCTTAGGCTGCATGAGTTTTGGGAAGGTAGGAACGATGCATGATTGGACAATTGATGAAAACGAAAGTGAAAAAGTAATCCAACATGCGTTGGAACTTGGAATTAATTTCTTTGATACAGCAAATGGATATTCGGCAGGGACAAGCGAGGAATATCTTGGTAAGGCAATCAAGAAAAATATTGCAAGGGATCAGGTAGTTATCGCTTCAAAAGTATATTTTAATGAAGGACGTTTATCGCGAAAAGCAATCCTGCGGGAAATAGAAGGCACTTTGCAGAGGTTGGGTAGAGATTATCTGGATTTGTATATTATTCATAGATTTGATTATGATACACCGATTGAGGAAACAATGGAGGCTCTGCATGATTTGGTGAAAGCTGGAAAAGTAAGAGCAATTGGTGCATCTGCAATGTATGGTTACCAGTTTTACAATATGCAGCTTATAGCAAAAGAACGTGGCTGGACACAATTTTCTGTAATGGAGAATCACTATAATTTGCTCTATCGAGAGGATGAAAGAGAACTGATCCCTATTTGTAGACAGATGGGAGTTTCTCTTACACCATATAGTCCGTTGGCGGCTGGACATTTAAGCAGGCCAGAATGGAAAACAAATTCACTGCGTAGCAAAACAGATAGAGTAGCCATGGGGAAATATGATGGCATGGAAAAGCAGGATAGGAAGATTGTAGAGAGAGTATATGAGCTTTCCCAAAAACATAATTGCAAAATGTCTCAAATTGCACTTGCATGGCAGTGGATGAAAGGTATTTCTTCACCGATTATCGGTGCTACCAAGACAGTATATCTTGATGATGCAGTTAGAGCTTTGGATGTAAAGTTAACAGATTTAGATATGGAATATTTGGAGGAAATGTATGTTCCACATCCGATTGTGGGTGCAATTAATCATAATCCAGAACAGACAATTTCAAGGGGCACAGTAAAATAGCCAATTAAATTAAGTATAAATAGGCATTCCTATAGCGATGGGCAACGTTCTTTTTGGAGAAGTTTTTATAGAAAATTTGAATAAAGTATATAACGAAAAACAATTTAACATATGAAACGGATAGTGTTAGAATGTGACTGGTGTTGGAAAACATAAAAGAGGAGGAAAAATATGAAAAAGAAATTTTTGAGCCTGTTTTTAGTTGCTGCATTATCCGTTTCGATGTTCGCAGGATGCGGAAAAGGCGAAGAGAAAAAAGAAGAAAATGCTGCAGCGAAAAACGAAACAAAAACAGAATATGTAAGTAAAAATGGGAACACCATGGTTCTTACATTATTTCAAAACCCAAAAACATTAGACATTCAAAAAACAAATGCAGATTATTTTATTCCGCTTCAGATTTATGATCGTCTTGTCGATGTAACTGTGAATGAAGCTGGAGAAACAGAGATTATTCCAAGTCTTGCTGAAAAATGGGATATCAGTGAAGATGGTCTTACGTACACATTCCACTTAAGAAAAGGTGTAAAATTCCACAATGGCGAAGAATTAAAAGCAGATGATGTACTATTTACCATTGATAAAGCTGTAAATCCAGAAGAAGCTTGTATCAATGCAGCTCAGTATCAGGAAGTAAAAGGGTACCAAGATCGTCTGGATGGAAAAACAGATGTGATTGAAGGTGTTAAAGTAATCGATGATTACACAGTAGCGATCACACTTTCAGCGCCATCAGCATCTTTTCTTGCAAATATGACAGGTGCTCCGGCTTCTATCTATAACCGTAAAGCTGTCGAAGAAGGAAAAGATAAATTTGGATTTGATCCAGAATATACTGTTGGTACAGGGTATATGAAGTTTAAAGACTGGACACAAGATCAGGAGATCAATCTTGTAAGAAATGATGAATATTTCAATACACCGGCTAAAATCGATGGAGTCCGCTATTTAATGAACATTGATGCCTCTACCGAACGGATGATGTTTGAAAATGGTGAGTTAGATTACATGGGTGTAAAGGCAGATGACCTTGAGCATTTCAAAAATGATGAATTTTGGAAAGATTACTTAATCGGATATCAGCCACCAAGCATGGATTACATGATTTTTAATCAGAACGATACATTCATGGCGGATGTAAATGTAAGAAAAGCTGTTCAGGCAGCAATCAATCGTGATTTGATCAATCAGAACTTCTATAATGGTGAAGGAACGTTATTAAATGGTGTTCTTCCTCCGGCAATTCCGGGATACTCTGAAGATCAAACACCAATTAAATACGATGTAGAAGAAGCAAAAAAATTATTAAAAGAAGCAGGCCATGAGTCAGATGTGACACTTACAATTCTTCAGAATGGAGAAAGTACATATACACATCCTATTAATGAAATGATTCAGTCTATGCTTGGAGAAGCAGGAATTAAAGCTGAAATCAAAAACATGGATATGACATCTTACTGGGATACCATTGCAAGTGGAGAAGGGTATTCTATTTCACTGGGACCTGTAACAGCAGATGTTCCGGATCCAGGAGCATTCTTCACAACATTTACAGTGGAAAATAGCGCTTCGAATGGATATAACATCAAAGACAAAGCGTTAAGCGATAAGATCAAAGAAGCAAATGCAAAACTTGATCCAAAAGAAAGAATTGCAGCCCTTCAGGCATTAGAATCAGAAATCGTAACAGAACAGGCATTATACTTACCGATCGCAGCTGAAAAACGTACATGCATCATTAGCCCAAGATTGAAGAACTTTCAGCTTGGCTGGCAGGGATGGGTTTGCTGCTCAACACATAATGTAGAAATCGATGATTCTTACAATAAATAAATAGCAATGTATAAAAGGTATCAGATTTGATACCTTTTATACATATAAGGAGAAAAACTTATGCGTAAATATATTGCAAAACGAATCGCAGTATCTGTTCCTATTATTTTAGGGGTCATACTGATTACGTTTGTCTTGATGAATTACATTCCAGGAAATGCAGTAACCGCGATGATGCAAAATAAGATCAATAACGAAACGGTGGCTCGAGTGGAAGAAGAAATGCATTTGAACGATCCGATTTTGGTACGATTTGGTTTGTATATAAAAGATTTATTACATGGAGATTTGGGAACCTCTTTTGTAATGAATCAGCCAGTATTCAATCTGATTAAAAATGCATTCCCTAATACGATAAAGCTGGCATTATCGGCAATCGCATTTGCATGGATTTTAGGAATACCGATAGGAATTATAAGTGCTTTAAAGAAAAATACATGTCTGGATAAATTATTTATGGGAGTGTCGCTCATGGGAATATCAATGCCGACATTTTCCATTGGAATTATTTTACAGTATTTAATTGCCTATAAATTAAAATGGCTGCCAATTAGTGGATTTACAACACCGGCACATTTAATTTTACCATCTATTGTGTTGGGATGGAGCATGGCAGGAGAGATTTCGCGTTTAATACGTACAAATTTGATTGATGTGATTCAGGCAGATTATATAACAACAGCGAAGGCAAAGGGAAAGTCGCATATGGGAATTGTTATTTTTCATGCACTAAAAATGTCGATTCTTCCAGTGATCACGATTATGATGATGCAATTTACATCATTGCTGGGAGGGGCATTGATCACTGAGAATATTTTTAGTATTCCGGGAATTGGAACCTTATCAATCTCTGCTTTGAGCAATCGTGATATACCGTTGTTACAAGGAACGATTATTCTCAGTACATTTTTAATTATTATTGGAAATCTCATTGCGGATATTATTTATGCGCTGGCAGATCCAAGAGTGCATTATGATTAGGAGGATAGCATGAAAAATATGATGAAAAATACCGGACGAAAAATAAAAAAGTATGTCAAAGAAGATCCAGTAGGATTTATAAGTTTTCTTATGATCTTGCTGTTTATTTTTCTTGCTGTTTTCGCAGATTTCATTGCACCGTATGGAATCAATGAAACACAGTATATGAAACCGAAGGCGGCTCCTTCTATGGAACACATTTTTGGAACAGATGAATTGAGCCGTGATATTTTCAGCAGAATTTTGTATGCATCAAGAATCTCTCTATTTATTGGATTTGCACCAACAACAATCAATTTGATCATTGGAACATTTTTGGGAATGATAGCTGGAATGACTACATTAAAATGGGTAGATACATTGATTATGAGAATTGTTGATATTGTATTGTCTTATCCGTTTATGATTCTTGCGATGGCGATTGTTTACAATTTAGGAGCAAGTACAAAAAATTTATTTTTAGCACTGATCTTAGTTGGATGGGCTGGAACAGCGAGAACGGTGAGAGCGCAAACATTATCTCTAAAAAATAGTACATATATAGAAGCAGCGCGTTCCATGGGAGTGAGCAAATGGAAAATTATGATCAAACATATTTTACCCAATATTCGCTCTTTGCTGCTTGTGCTTTACACAATGTCTATCCCGGTTGCAATTCTTTCAGAGGCAGGATTGAGTTTCCTTGGATTTGGTGCACAGCCGCCACAGACAAGTCTCGGAGTTATGGTATCTAAAGGACGCACGTATCTGTTTGATGCCCCATGGATTTCTCTGGCACCAGCAATCTATATTCTTTTGCTTTCTTTGTGTCTCAATTTTTTCGGAGATAGCCTGAGAGATATGTTGGATTCCAAATGTTCAGAAAGATAGGGGGATATGATGGAAGATATAGTATTACAAGTAAAAGATGTCACGATTGGTGATAAAAAATCAGGGTATTCGATTGTAGACAAAGTAAATATAGAAGTAAAAAAGCAACAGATTGTAGGGATTGTAGGAGAATCTGGCTGCGGGAAAAGCATGACAAGTTTAGCAATCATGCAGTTGATGCCGGTGAACATCGCAATAAAAGAAGGACAGATTCTATTTTCTGGTGAGGAACTAACGGCACTAAAAGAAAAAGAATTACGGAAAGTGCGAGGAAAAGATATTTCTATGATCTTTCAAGAACCAGTGCGCGCCCTGCATCCACTGCATAAAGTAGGAAAACAAATTGAAGAAAGTTTGAAGATTCATACAAATTTGTCAAAAGAGGATAGAAAAAAACAAACTATTTCCCTCATGAAATCTGTCGGAATACCAGATGCAGAAATGAGGTATGATCAATATCCACATCAGCTTTCCGGAGGGTTAAATCAAAGAATTATGATTGCTATGGCGATTGCAGCAGATCCATCCCTGATTATTGCGGATGAGCCGACAACCGCGTTAGATGTTACAATTCAAGCTCAGATTTTACAATTGCTGCGATCCTTGCGTGAAAGAAGAGGAGTATCGCTCATCTTGATTTCGCATGATTTAGCGGTGATTTGTGAAAACTGTGATTATGTATATGTGATGTATTGTGGCCAGATTGTAGAGGAAGCAGATGTAAGGACATTTTTCCAATCTCCGAAACATCCGTATACGCAGGCACTTATTCAGGCTTCTCCTGATCCAGAGAAAAAAATAGATCAATTGATGGCGATTAAAGGAACGGTTCCGTCTATCGAAAATATTCCGGAGGGATGTCGATTTGCGGAGCGATGTCCGCATAAAACAGAACGATGTACCAAAGTAGAGCCAAAATTGTATGAGCAAAATGATGGGACAAAAGTCAAATGCTTTTTATTTGAAGAGGGTAGATAATTTATGGGAAATTCATTAATCAGAGCACAAAATATAAGTAAAACTTTTGTGGCAAAAGGACTGTTTAGTGCAAAAAAGGAAAATCATGTATTACATCATGTTGATTTAGAAATTTACAACAATGAAACGTTAGCTCTTGTGGGAGAATCGGGATGTGGAAAAACAACATTGGGACGAATCATTCTAGGATTAGAAAAGCCGACAGATGGAAATATACTTTTTGAGGGAGAAAATATTTTTTCTAAAAAAGAAGTAAAAAAGGAAATGCGTAAAAATATGCAGATGGTCTTTCAGGATCCTTATGCATCTTTAGATCCAAAGATGAAAGTGGAAGAAATCCTGATGGAACCGCTTTTGGCAAATAAAGTGTATGCAAATAAAAAGGAAGCAAGAAAAAAAGTAAAAGAACTATTGGAAATTGTGGGGCTTAACGAAACGCATATGAAGCGATATCCTTATCAATTTTCAGGGGGACAACGTCAGCGAATTGGGATTGCAAGAGCATTAGCATTGGAACCGGCATTTATTGCATGTGATGAACCAGTATCTGCACTGGATGTTTCTGTACAAGCACAGATTTTGAATTTATTAAAGGAAATCCAGAAAAATCGTAATTTGAGTTTATTGTTCATTTCACATGATTTGGGAGTTGTGCGTTATATTGCGGATCGAGTTGCAATCATGTACTTGGGAAGAATCTGTGAGATTGGTTCCGTTGAAGAAGTGTATACCAATCCAAAACATCCTTATACAGAATATTTGCTCCAATCGGTTCCTAAAATGAGAGTTCCAAATGGGGACAAAGAAGATTTGCAACAATCTTTACAAGAGGCCAATGAAATCAAAGTAGAAAAAAGAGAAGATATGTGTCCATTCTATTCACGTTGTAAATATCATACAGATATTTGTAAGCAGAAATTTCCAGAACAAAAGAAAAGAAATGAAACAATATTTTTTTGCCATCATCCCTTAGCTTAGTCAGGAAACTGTATATGAGATAAAAAAAGACTGGTAAACAGTGGTTGATATGATTTTACCACCGCTTATCAGTCTTAGTATTTTATTCGATAGGAAGCTGTAATTGTGTAATATATTCTGATTCATCAGAAGTTGTGTGAATGTCGATCCAAAGAATTTCCAATAAGTTACCAAGCACTTTGAAGTTGTGAGTGTGTGCATATTGGATGAGTTCTTGTCCCCAGTAGGAGCTCTGTTTATAATCCCCGCGATAAGTGACGCAAAGGTAATGACCGCCGGCAAGAATATTCTCGCCTTCTTCATCGATAAGAAAAACAGATTGATAGGAAAGCACTTTTTTATTTACGAGAGAGGGCAGAGAAATCATAGTTCCAATTTGATTACTTCCGATAATGTATAAGCGATTTTGATTTAGATTGATAAGCTGTTTGATCAGAACATCCATTTCTTCTTCATTTTTATATCCTTCGGGAAGAAGGTGGCAACGGCGAGGGGGAATATTCATTAAGCAGATTTCACCTAAGGGAAGAGATAATGCGGAATGAATGTTATGCAATCTGTGCTCTACATTTTTTTGCAACTTTTGCAGATACTGTATTTGCTTTGCAATCGCGTCTTTTTCGTCTTCCAGCATAGAAATTGAAGACAAAACTGTATGATGGTCTAAGTATTCGCGGATTTGTTCCATTGTAAATCCAATGGAGCGTAAATCTCGGATTACATTTAATCTCCATATGTCGTGAATACTATAATAGCGATATCCAGATTCAGAACGCTGAG
The DNA here is from genome assembly GCF_964238105.1 of Coprococcus sp. HPP0074. Lineage (NCBI taxonomy): Bacteria > Bacillati > Bacillota > Clostridia > Lachnospirales > Lachnospiraceae > Coprococcus > Coprococcus sp. HPP0074. The sequence goes on from NZ_CAXSKS010000008.1 coordinate 42,566, forward strand.
GTTTGATAATTCCAATTTCTTCATAATAACGTATAGAATCTACACCGATTCCATATAATTTAGAAATTTCACCAATTTTAAAAAAATTTTTCATATTTTCTATTGATCTCCTTGACTCTAGTATTATACCAGAGTTTATAATGAGTGTATAGATTTCATGATAGGTTAATAGAAAGGATTTTTTAAAATGCGTTCAGTTTGGAAGGAAATGAAATTATCATCCGTATTACTTTTACTATTGGGAAGTGCGATATTGGCATTTGGACTTTACAATATCCATTCAATGTCCAATGTGACAGAGGGCGGAATTTTAGGGGTAACACTTCTTTTAGAATATTGGTTTGGGATTTCGCCATCGGTTTCAGGATTTATACTGACAGTATTATGTTACCTTTTGGGATGGAAATTATTGGGAAAACTTTTTCTTGTATATTCTTTTATTTCTTCTATTGGATTTTCTGTTTTTTATGGGATCTTCGAACAGTTTGATCCATTATTCCCTGACATTGCCACAAAACCACTTCTGGCAGCAGTTGTAGGAGCAATATTTGTAGGGGTAAGCGTAGGGTTATGTGTTCGAGTAGGTGGAGCTCCGACTGGAGATGATGCGCTTGCAATGAGTTTGGATCGAGTACTTCCGTTGGATATCCAATGGATTTATTTGATCAGTGATCTGGTGGTATTGCTTATCTCTCTCACCTACATTCCAGTAAGTAAGATCATTTATTCGCTTTTGACCGTTATTTTATCCGGACAGATTATTGGGGTTATGCAAAAGATTCCATTTAGAAAAAAGGATAAAGAGGACTCTTATTCTTTTGCTGTGGAATCAAACAGAGAGAGTTGGACAGCGGGGGATGGAGATATCAGTCAATAGACAGAAAGCATTTATTACTCCTCAGGATTTTAATCTTGAGGAGTTTCTGTATATGTTTTTAGTCGCTCTTCATTTCCATCTGCGAGCGCCTGCTCGTAATACCAGCATTTGAACTGGATCATGTCGAGTACTTTTTCCAGTTTTTCAATTTTTTCTTCTACCACTTTGCGCTGATGTAGAAATAGTTCTAAGCGCTTTTCATAAGTGGAACTTCCTTGGGCACACCATTCCATAAATAACTTGATTTCTTTGATCTTCAGCCCAGATTTTTTCAGGCATTCGATCATCCGGAGTGCCTCCAGTTCTTTTTCACTGAATTTACGGATGCCGGAAGTCCGCTCAAGTGTCGGGAACAGACCTTCCTTGTCATAATAGCGGATGGTAGAGATAGGAAGGTGAACTAGTTTTGCGACTTGGCCGATTGTATACATATGGGTTCCTCCAATTTCATTTATCAGATCTCTTTTTTGATTTTTGAAAATAAGTATTGACCTAAAGTTAAGTTCAAGTATTATGATGAACATAACATGAATAGCGAAGAAAGTCAATGTGTGCAGAGTTGCTCAAAAGCGACAGGGGTTCTTGGATAGAGCATGCTTTGCAAAAAATGGAAAGGAAGGAAAAAATATGTTAGGAAATTTTCAATATTGTAATCCGACAAAACTTTATTTTGGGGAACAATCCTTTACTTTTTTGAAAGAAGAATTACAAAAATACGGACCAAAGGTGCAGCTGAGTTATGGAAGAGACTCGATTAAGAAAAATGGCATCTATGATCAGGTAATGGAACTGTTAAAAGAAGCAGGGAAAACAGTGTTTGAGGACCCAGGAGTAATGCCAAATCCGACAGTAGAAAAATTGTATGAGGGATGTAAGATTGCGAGAGAAAACGAGGTGGATCTGATTCTTGCAGTAGGGGGAGGATCGGTATGTGATTATGCAAAGGCCGTCTCGGTATCTGCATATTGTGAGGAAGATCCATGGGAAAAATATTATGAGAGGATGGAAGAGGTAGATAATCGAATCATCCCAGTTGGATGTGTGCTGACGATGGTAGGAACTGGATCAGAGATGAATGGTGGTTCCGTCATTACAAATCCGGAGAGGAAACGGAAGATCGGTCATGTATTTGGGGAGAATGTTTTCCCGAAGTTCTCCATTTTAAATCCCGTATTTACCTATACATTGCCAAAATATCAGATGGTAGCAGGAATCTATGATATTTTTAATCACATTACCGAACAATATTTTTCCGGGGAGGATGACAATACTTCCGACTATGTCATGGAGGGCCTGATGAAGTCCTTGATCCATTCTTCAAGAATTGCGATCGCAGATCCAATGGATTATGAGGCGCGCAGTAATATTATGTGGACAGCAACATGGGCATTGAATACTATGGTGGAACAGGGAAAGACAACCGATTGGATGGTTCATATGATAGGGCAGTCAGTCGGCGCATATACAGACGCCACACATGGAATGACACTGGCTGCAGTCTCAATGGCATACTACCATTATATTTGTCCATATGGTTTGCAGAAATTTGTGCGGTTCGCCGAGAATGTCTGGGGAGTACAGACAGAAGGAAAGAGTAAAGAGCAGATTGCAAAGGAAGGTCTGGCAAGCATGGAAAGCTGGATGCGTGAAATTGGGCTTGTCATGAATCTGCGGGAACTTGGTGTGACAGAAGAGATGATAGAGGGAATTGCAGAAGGAACATTTGTGATGGACGGGGGATATAAGATTCTTTCGCATGAAGAAATTGTCGATATTTTGAGGAAAAGCATGGAATAGACGGTGAACCCTCTGGAGGGAGGAGAGGAAAGAAATGAAACGTTCAAAAATTAGTCAATGTATAAAAGAGATGGAGAAACTTGCGAAAGAGAATGGGTTTGCATTGTCTCCATTTTGTAGCTGGACACCGAAAGACTGGGAAGACAAGTCTGAAGAATATGACGAAATCAGAAAATTTCTGGAAGATCAAAAAATTGACTTTTAGTTATTGGTGTGTTACTATTTTCTAGAAAAGTAAATAGCCGGGGAGCTTGTAGACAGGCTGAGAGGAAGGTGTGAACTTCGACCCTGATACCTGATTTGGATAATGCCAACGTAGGAAAGAATTGATTTTAAGAAGTTTGACGGAGTACCAATTGAGGTACTCTGTTTTTTTATTATATTTTATTACATAGGAAATTTCCGAGAAATGCTATGGAATAAAAAGCAGAGTCCTATGAAAAAATGCTCCGCCCAGGCATAATCCTTGAAATCCTTTTGGAGTTCTGTCATAAAAAAATTCCGGCACAGAGCAAATGAAAAATATTCTGCCGCGGGCAGAAGAAAGAAGAGGTACATCATATGTCAGAAAAATACTACACACAGATGGAAGCAGCAAGAAAGGGAATCATCACAGAGGAGATGCGGGCAGTTGCGCGGAAGGAATACCGTACAGAGGAGGAAATCCGGGATCTGGTGGCGAAAGGACAGGTGGCGATCTGCGCCAACAAAAGGCATAAATGCCTGGATCCAAATGGAGTAGGATCTATGCTTCGTACGAAGATCAATGTAAATCTGGGAGTGTCAAAAGATTGCAAAGATTATGAGGTTGAGATGGAAAAAGTCATGGCGGCGGTAAATATGGGAGCAGAGGCAATTATGGACCTTTCTTCTCATGGGAATACGCAGCCATTTCGAAGAAAACTGACACAAGAATGTCCGGCGATGATCGGAACCGTTCCGGTTTATGATAGTGTGATTCATTATAAGAGAGATCTTGCCACACTGACAGCAAAAGATTTTATTGATGTAGTAAGACTCCACGCAGAGGATGGAGTGGATTTTGTCACACTGCACTGTGGAATTACAAGAAAGACAATTGAACAGATCAAGAAGCATAAAAGAAAAATGAATATTGTATCCAGAGGCGGATCGCTTGTGTTTGCGTGGATGAGTATGACTGGAAATGAAAATCCATTTTACGAATACTTTGATGAGATTCTTGAAATCTGCCGGGAATATGATGTCACAATTTCACTTGGGGATGCATGCCGTCCGGGCTGTCTGGCCGATGCGAGTGACGTGTGTCAGATTGAAGAGTTGGTGCGCTTGGGAGAGCTGACAAAACGTGCATGGGCAAAAGATGTGCAGGTGATGGTAGAAGGCCCGGGGCATATGCCATTGGATCAGATTGAAGCAAATATGAAATTGCAGCAGACAATCTGCATGGGTGCTCCGTTTTATGTACTGGGACCGATCGTGACTGATATTGCACCGGGATATGACCATATTACAGCGGCGATCGGAGGTGCAGTAGCAGCTTCAGCAGGTGCAGCATTTCTTTGCTATGTGACACCGGCAGAACATCTGGCGCTTCCGAATGTAGAAGATGTCAAACAGGGGATCATCGCTTCCAGAATTGCAGCGCATGCCGCAGATATTGCAAAACATGTTCCGCACGCAAGAGATATTGATGATCGTATGGCGGATGCCAGAAGAACTTTTGATTGGGAGGAGCAGTGGAAGTGTTCTATGGATCCAGAAACGGCAAAACAGATTCGGGAAGACCGCAAACCGGAAATTGAAGAGAGTTGCTCCATGTGTGGAAAATTCTGTGCGGTCAGAAGTATGAATAAGGCATTGAATGGAGAGTATATCGATATTCTGTAATAAAAATTCAGAACAGTGAAAAATGATGGAATACTTCAATACAAGTGCATAAACTGTATGAAAAATGGCTGAAAAATATAAAAATATTGTATTTTTTGTACAAACACCGTATAATAAACCTACTAGCACAGATTGCAGGAAAGTGTGATAAGGAGGAAGAAAACGATGTATAGAATCTCTAATTTTACGAATAATGATGATATTAAAGTGTTAAACTCTCTTGGTCCGTTTACTGTCATAGAATATCAGCGTGATTTAAGTGTGATGCCGCACAATGCTACGTTGGCCTATTTTTGTAATGAGATGAATGTGAGAAAGCGCCAGGTTATCTGTGATGTCAATCAGGCAAATATCACACTTCAGGCAGGAGCAATGCAGTGGACCGTAGGCAATGTCAATGCGACAACGGGAGTAAAAGGTGTGGGCGATTTCTTTGGAAAAGCAGTCAGGGGAAAAGCAACCGGGGAATCGGCGATCAAGCCGGAATATACCGGAAACGGAATTCTTGTGTTGGAACCGACTTATAAGCACATCCTACTGGTAGATTTAAAAGACTGGAATGGTTCCATCGTGTTGGATGACGGATTGTTCCTGGCATGTGATGCAAGACTGAAGCACAAAGCAGTGATGCGCTCCAATCTTTCTTCTGCTGTTGCAGGAAATGAAGGACTGTTCAATCTTGGAGTGGTAGGAGAGGGAGTGCTTTGTCTGGAAGCACCTTGTCCGAAAGAGGAGCTTGTGGAGATCACTCTCCAGGATGATGTATTGAAAGTAGATGGCAACATGGCGATCGCATGGAGCGGCAGCTTAAGTTTTACTGTAGAACGGTCAGGAAAGACACTGATAGGTTCGGCAGCTTCGGGGGAAGGACTTGTAAATGTGTATCGTGGAACCGGAAAAGTTCTCCTGGCTCCAGTGCTGGATGGAGCAGTATAGAGTAGCCAGCTTTGCATAGTATTAGAAAATCTATATTAGGAAAAAGAAAAATGAAATTTGTGTAAAATATACAAGAAATATGTAGCATTTTTGTATAATATAATGGTATAATCAGTTGCGCAAAAGCTTTATGCAGAGAGGAGAATGTTATTTATATGGTAGATTTAAAAGCAAGACCGTATTATCTGTCAGAGGAAGACTGTCAATGGGTAAAAGACACAATTGCAAATATGAGCCCGGAAGAAAAAGTAGGACAGTTATTCTTTCAGCTGACAGCTTCACACGATGAAGAATATTTAAAAGAATTAATGGAAAAATATCACCTTGGTGGATGCCGTTACAATCCGGCTCCGGGAAAGGCGATTCAGGAACAGAATCGGATCCTTCAGAAATATGCAAAGGTTCCGGTATTTATCGCATGCAACACAGAAGCCGGAGGAGACGGCGCATGTGCAGATGGGACACATATTGGAGCTGGTGTGAAGATCGCAGCTACAGATAAGGAAGAGTATGCATTTGCATTAGGAAAGATGGCAAATGAACAGGCAGCGGCAATCGGATGTAACATGGCATTTGCACCGGTGGCAGATATTCTTTACAACTGGGAGAATACAGAGATTGTGACACGTGCATTCGGCGGAGATGCAGAACGTGTAGCAACTATGAGCAAAGCATATTTAAATGGAGCACATACGATTCCGGGATTTGCATGCGCAGCGAAACATTTTCCGGGAAATGGACAAGACTTCAGAGATGCACACATTGCAAACAATGTAAACTATTTTGATGTGGAAAAATGGGATGAGACTTACGGACATGTTTACCGTACATTGATTGAGAATGATCTGGATGCGATCATGGGAGGACACATCATGCTTCCTTCTTATGCAAAAGCCATTAATCCTGAGTTAAAGGACGAAGATATGATGCCGGCTACATTAAGTCCGGAGATCATGACAGGTCTTTTGAGAGACAGACTTGGATTCAACGGTATGGTCGTGACAGATGCTTCCCATATGGTAGCAATGACAGACCGAATGAAGCGTTCAGAGATGCTTCCGGCAAGTATCAATGCAGGTTGTGATATGTTCTTATTCTTCAATGATCCAGAGGAAGATTTTGCTACAATGCTTGGTGCATACAAGACAGGAATCATCAGTGAAGAGAGAATGACAGAAGCATTGACACGTATTTTAGGACTCAAAGCACATCTGGGTCTGAATAAGAAGAGCAAAGAAGAACTGGTTCCACAGCCAGAGACTGTAGAGGAAGTGCTTCAGAGAGAAGAATACAAGGCAATGCAGAAATCAATCAGCGAAGACTGTATCACGCTTGTAAAATATAAAGACAAAGACGTGCTCCCTATGACACCAGATCGTTATAAGAGAATTATGATCGTGCATATCAAAGGCGCAGAGAACAGTATGTCAGCGCTGATGAAAATGCTTGGAGGCGGAAAAGGAAATCCGGCAGAAGCGTTAAAAGAAAAGTTATGTGCAAAAGGATTTGATGCATTTATCTATGAAAGTCCGCTTGATGTCATGAAGAAACAGATTGAAGCCGGGGAAAAGCCAGACTTAAATATTTACTTTGCAGGAAAGAATGCCATTGCAGATTTCGTATCCGATATGGATCTTGTAATCACGCTCTGTGATGTGCCGAACGGAAGACCAAGCTTTGGTATGTCAAAGGGAGGCGGAGAGATTCCGTGGTATGTATTTGAAGTTCCGGTTGTTGTTGTCGGATGTGGACAGCCGACAATGCTTGCAGATATCCCGCAGGCACGGACCTATATCAACACTTACGATTCCAAAGATACAACACTGGATGCGTTAGTTGAGGATCTTATGAATGGAGAAGAAGCATTCAAAGGAACAGATCCGATTGACAGTTTCTGTGGATTATTTGATGCAAGATTATAAGAAGGAAGAAAAAAGATTCACACAAGATGTGGATCTTTTTTCTGTATGTGGGAGAAAAGCGCGGCAAAAATCCGAAATATAAAATCGGGAAGAGATTTCAATAAGAACTAGAAAAATGATGAAAAGGCAGAGGAAAAGCGGTATAATAAACTGGAAGCTTAAAATAGCAGATTGTGAGAATGATGGAGGAAAAAATGGAATATAAAATATACCGCATAGCGGACCGGACACAGATCGATCAATGCGAACTGTTCGCAATCAATCAATATTTGTGGAACAGTTTACAAACGCCGAAAGCATATGGCAGAGCCGGATATATCGATGGGCAGGGAATTTATGTGGAGATGACCTGTGAAGAGTGTGATCCGAAGCGACTTTGCAACAAAGATAAAGAACTCGTCTATAAGGATAGCGCACTGGAAGCTTTTTTTGCATTCCCGGAGGGAGATATGAGCATAGAGAAACAGTGTATTTATATAAATTTTGAGATGAATGCCAACGGAGCACTGTATGCGGAGAAAGGATATACAAGAGAGAATCGGACATTAATTTCAGATGTGTATTATCAGGAGGCAGAGTGTAGGGCGAAAATAGAATCAGATCGGTGGTGTGTATCTGTTTTGATCCCGGAAGCACTGCTTGGAGAAATTACTTCTCTTGAGAAGCTAAAATCGGGACAAAGATTTTACTGCAATTTTTATAAAATCTCAGAGGACGACAAGATCCAGCATTTTGGATGTTACAGTCCGATTGAGAGCGAAGAACCAAATTTTCATCTTCCAATCTGTTTTGCAAAGGCGGTGATTGCAGATGTATAATGAACTGACAAAAAATGATATCAAGAAAATGCGCGAAGAGATTGAATACCGGAAGATTGTGCTTCGAAAAGAGCTGCTGGAAGATGTCAAAGAAGCGAGGGCACATGGGGACTTGAGTGAAAATTTTGAATATCATGCCGCTAAGAAAGAGAAAAACAAAAATGAGAGCAGAATTCGGTATTTGGAACGGATGATCAAGACTGCAAAGATCGTATCCGATGAATCAAAAGAAGATGAAGTGGGATTAAACAACACCGTGCACCTCTATTTTGAAGAAGATGATGAGGTGGAAGTATTCAAACTGGTGACAACCGTGCGGGGAAATTCCTTAAAAGGGCTTATTAGCACAGAATCCCCGATTGGAAAAGCGATTCTTGGGAAAAAAGCAGGGGATAGAGTTTTCATCCGGGTATCTGGAGATGCCGGATATTATGTAGTGATCAAAGAAATAGAAAATACAGTTGATGACGGCAGTGATCAGCTTCGCAGTTATTAAAAATAAAACAGCAGAATTAGAGCTGCCACGTATGAAAAGAGTTATGTTTATTTTTTTTTAAGAATTTTTCGCTTTCTTTTAGAAAACAATCATACTTTGGACACATTTTCCTTTTATACTAAGAGCCAGATAGTTGATTAAGTAATCACTATCTCCCCCCTCTTAAAGTAGAGCGTTGAAGATAAGACGCATACTTTACTCTCATTCCTTTAGATAACTATAAAACAACGAAGCCCGTTAGCCCTTGTGGTTGACGGGTTTTCGCTGTTCATAAAGGTCTGGCAGTTTTAGTTTGAAGAAAATATAATCAATTTTTATACATTCTTTGATATTCACTCGGAGAAATTCCGGTTGCTTTTTTAAAGCAGAGGGAGAAGTACTGCTGGCTGTCGAAACCGGTCGCGGAAGCGATTGTCTGGATTGGATCATTGCTTGTTGCAAGAAGATATTTTGCTTTTGCCAGTCGCTCTTGATAAATGTATTCCGATAATTTTATCCCGGTAATCTGTCGGAACAGGCGGGAAATATAGGTCTCGTTATAATTTACAATTGAGGATAAGGTTGATAAGGAAATAGTTTCGTTTAAGTGTTCTTTAATATAGGTTTTGATTTTTAAAATGACCGTTTCATTTTTATCGGTGGCTTTTAGTGATAGTACTTCAAATAATTGTGTAGAAAAATTTTCTAAGTAACCGAAAGCTTCTTCCCAGCTTGTAAAGTCATTTAAGTGATAAAGCGGGTAGATTGCAGTCCGCGGAGCAAGTTTTTCCTGCAGATGGTAGAGAGTAATGTAGGAAATCAATGTTGCAGAGATACCGAGATAGATTTCAATTGCTTCCAACGCATGGATACTTTTTTGCTTTTTACAGAGATCCCGCAGGGAGTAGAGGGTGAGGAGATATTCGGACCAGGTATTCTGATAAAGGTAAAAGGATAACTCCTGCAATTTCTGTGAGGCGGCATTTCTGTCAGAATTTTTGAAAGTGACAGAAGTTTCTGAGTCCGTTTTTGTCTCAAAGAGAGAAACAGAAGAGACTGTCCAAATGTTTCCGGTATTCTGGATTTCCAGCTGCTGAAGAAGGCGATAGTAAGTATTGGCAGTAGCATCCAGAGAAACCGGTTGTGGATAAAGAATCAGATTCACATTCCGGTGCAGGGAATTCATACTGTAATTCATTAGGTCTTCCAGACAGCTTTTCAGAAATGTAAGTTCATTTGGAATGGATTTACTAAAATCTTTTGATGGCTGAAAGAACCAAAGCATATTTCCATGATTCAGATTCAACATCGTATAGCTAAAAGAATGTTTCAGAAGTTCTTCTGCCAAAGTGAGGTATTCCAGGACAAAGGTGGACATATTTTTTGCATATTCGTCAATGGAACGGAGATGTACGACCATGTAAGCAAGGTATACCGGTTGAGAGAAATCGAGACAGAAGTCAGATCCCGCGAGAGTAAGATCCCGACAAATCTGATGGGAATCATGCCCGGTCAGTATTTCCCTAAGAAGATTCTGTTGCATAAGATGTGTCAGAAGACGATCTTTGCTCTGAGAGCTGTCAAGTAGGAGATCGGTCTGGGATTCTTTTATGATTTTTTCAATGGCACAACGCACTTCAGCCAAAATCGTTTCATCTGACTCAGTCTTCAGCAGATAAGAAGTATGAGAGAGTCGGTTTGCCTGATAAATATATTCAAAGTTGTCATAAGCAGTCAGAAAGATAATATGACATCTTGGCCAGCTTGCGCTGACTTTCCCGGCAAGTTCTAGCCCACTGTATCCAGGCATGTGGATATCAAGCAGCATCAGATCAATTTTAGAAATCGAAAGGATTTCCAGCGCTTCTGATCCAGAATAGGCTTTCTGAATATTCAAATCTATTTCTATATGTTCTTCGATCAGAGCAAACAGATAGTTTACAATATAACGTTCATCATCAACAATTAGCAAGTTCATAATATCCCCCTTATTTAGTGTTATATTTCCATAAAAAATTCCTACATTTCACAGAAGTCATCTGATTTATGTATTATTGTTGCGAAAGGAGCCGGAATAATCATCTGATTCCATATGGAGCATAATTGTAGCGCAAAGCCCTCCAAGTAGAGAACGCGAAATTTCCAAAGTATCCCGGTCATTCGAGAAAATGTGCAGACGTCTCTGGATATTCAGGATTCCTGACATTTCTACTCCGGCGGAAGAATGAGTGCTATCCTGAAGTTTTTTCTGAAGTGTGGTAAGTAGTTCGTCTGAGAGTTCTTCTCCGTTATCTTCGATGATCATGAGCAGAGAATGTTCTTTGGAAAGAAAACGTACACGGATCAATCCATCGCAGATTTTATTTTTTAATCCGTACTGAAATGCATTTTCAAGGATTGGCTGAAGGATTAGTTTAGGAACGGATAATGATGAAAAGCAGTCAGGCAATTCTTCCAGTTCAATCTGAATACGGCCAGCAAAGCGAAGCCCCTGGATATAAACATAATTTTTCATGTGTGCATATTCTTCTGCAAGTGTCACATGATCCATACTATTTTTTGTAATATAGCGGAAGCAGGAAGCAAGGGCATTTGCAACCATGGAAGCTTCTTCTGGTTCAAAGCGGATCATACGTTGAAGCATAAAGAAGCTATTGTACAGAAAGTGAGGGTTGATCTGTGCTTGAAGTTGTTTCATTTCTGCTTTTTGCAATAAAAGTTTCTGATTATAATCCTGCTCAATTAAGCGACTTAATTTGAGTGCCATGTTGTTAAAGGCATGGTACAAATAGGCAAAATCATCATTTCCAGTCTGTATGATCTGTACTTGGAAATTACCGTGTTCGACTTCATCAAAAGCATCTGTCAGTTTGCTTAGAGGCTTATGTACCATGTGATAAATTCCAATGAAAAACAGGATGCTGGCACAGATGATGAGAAAGAAGAACAAAAAGAGCAGACCATAACTGTAGCGGATCGATGGAAGGAGCGAGGTGTCTGAAATCAGCCGTACATAGATACCGCTCGAGGATTCCATCCGGCTGAGAAATGCAGTGTAAAATTTTCCATGTAGTTCCACTTTTTGATAGGAAGGAGCAGATGTATGTGCATTCTGCTTAAGGAAGTTCGATGCTTCTTTGCGAAGATCAGAAGGAAGGTTTGAAAGGGAAAATCCATTTTCTATTTCAAATAGATAAAATTCATCAGAATAAGAGCTATTTGATTCCAGATAGGATTTCAGTGCATTTTCGGATAGAATGAAATTGACGGCAAAGGCAGGGCTTGATGAAAATGGAGCCATAAATACAGACAGTGTTTTCCTTTTCTCTAGTGGAGATTCATAATATTCTACTAATCCGTGTGTCTTTGACAACTCCTGGTAAAAGCGAGTTTCTTCTTCGTTGAGTGTACAATAACTTCCGATGGGGTAATTGTCGGAATTGTACATTAGATTATAATTGAAGAGATAGGCATGAGCAGACTCCAAAAGTGGAGAGGAGGCGCAGAGGCTTGACAGCTGCTCACGGAGCAAGTTGACACGGACACTTTTATCATAGGTGGAAAGATAAGGGTAGATGACAGCAAGATCCCGGAGAAAATTCTGCTCAATAATATGAAGATTGGCAGTGTAGATCTGCTGTAGATTTTCATCTAGGCGGGCAATATAAGAATCATTATTAGACTGGATAGCATCTAGAGTCTGCTGCCTCTGTTTCAAATTATTGTGGTTTAGATAGATTAGGCTGACAGTCATGAGAGGCAGGAGAACAGCTAGAAAAAGAAGGATTACTTTTTTTAATAGTAAATTTCTTTCATGAAAAGCATTTGGGTGTAGAAGAGTTTTTAAATATATTTTTCCAGACATGGTTGACTTTTACAAATTCCTTTCTATATTTTTTGTATTTTTCCGAGCATTTTGTAATACATGCCTGCCGAGGGCAGACTTTTTCTGATAAGGTATAGAGCGATATATTTACACTAAAATTCATACTGTTTTCGTATGATTTAGTATAGCATAAGGAGAAATGGAATACAAAGTGAGAGAGTTATAATATTTTGTGATTTGTATAAAATTTTGTTATCTTAGCAGAAATAGTGCAAGAAACTACACAAATGTAAAAATATTTTATATGTTTTTGGATGGGAATCCAATAAAATAAGGACAGAAACAAATACAGAGAATAAAAATCTTCGGTGAGAAGAGAAAGGGATGGAGAAAATGAAAAGAAAGAAAGTGTTATCAGTACTGCTTGCAAGTACGCTTGTATTTGGAATGACCGGGTGTATGAGCAAAGGGACAGAATCCGGAGGGGAGAAGAAAAAGACAGAACAAAAACATGTAGAAGCACCAAAGGGAGCATTGGATAAATATAGCGAAACGGTGGCAATCTCAACTGTGCTACCGGAAAATGCCGGAATCCAGTGGCAGGAGGGTGACGACTACGGTGATAATCCATGGTACCGTGCTTATGAGGAGCGGTTAAATATCAAAGTCGTTAATGACTGGGTGAGCAATGATTATAAGACGAAGTTAAATCTTACGATTGCAGATGGAAATCTTCCAGATGTATTTAGTGTATCTAGTCAGCAACTTCAACAGCTGATCGATGCAGACTTAATCTGGGATCTGGGAGAAATCTTTGATACATATGCTTCAGATAATCTAAAAAAATATATGGAAATGGAAACAGATACTTTTGAGACCGGTAAGCGAGATGGAAAATTATATGGTATCCCGCAACTGACATATGGAATTATTGATCAGCCAACACAGATTTGGGTTCGTCAAGACTGGGCAGAAGAGGCAGGACTTCAAGAAATCAAAACAATGGATGAGTTTGAAAAACTTGCGAGGACTTTCCAAGAAACCCATGGTACTTATGCAATTACAGAGGATCAGGATCTGGAATGTATGAACAATCTTGCTGTTGCATGGGGAGCGCATCCAGGAATCTGGGTAGAAGGAGAAGATGGAAATCTGGAGTATGGATCTGTACAGCCACAGATGAAAGAGGTACTTGCAAAATATACGGAGTGGTATAAAGAAGGTCTGATCAATCCAGAGTTTGCGACAACTGATATGGAAAAAATGTTCCAGGGAATCATTAATGGTGAAGTAGGAATCTGTCCGTTTGCACAGTGGTTTGGCTATCAACCGGGACCAGACATTATTTCAAATCTTGGTGACCAGGCATGCTTTGATGCTTATAAGATTCCGTCTGCAAATGGAGAAGAGGTAAAAGCAAATGTAAAATATTCCAATATCGGATATGTTGTTGTCAGCAAGACATGTAAGAATCCGGAGGCAGCAGTCAAGCTGTTGAATTTCTATGCATATATGATGGATGATGCACAAGGCAAAGAAGATACCAAATTTATTGACAGTCTCTTTAACCATGCTTATACAAATATCCCATATGCGTTGCGTGTCATTAACCCGATGACCGATTATAATCAGTTTGAGAATGTAACAAGCTATTTGGAAAAATATCAGAATGGTGAAGATGTGGATTCTTCTGAACTTGGAAAAGATGCTGTAAAATATGAACACTGTGTAGAATGGCTTGAGAAAAAGACACCGGAAGCGGTCGGAGACTGGATGCAGCAGGGAAGTCCGAAATCAGCATACCGGATTTCAAAAGAAATGATCGACAATAATGAGATTGTAAAAGATGCTTACTGGGGACAACAGGTAGAAACATTATTAAGTTCTGGAAGTACATTAGATGATATCTTAAAAGAAGGGTTTACAAAGATCATTGTAGGAGAAAAGCCGGTCGAATATTTTGACACATTGGTAGAAAATTGGAAAGCAGCCGGCGGAGAAGCTGCGACAAAAGAAGTAAACGAATTGTGTAAATAATAAAGAGTAAACAAGAAAGAATGTCCTCCGGATGCGGCAGTCTGCTAAGGAGGATATTTTTCTTTTAAGGATAAAGGAGAATAGAATATGTTAGCAAAATTTAAGAAACAGTGGCAATACCATTTGATGCTTTTGCCAGGGGTGCTCCTTGTGTTGATCTTCAGCTATATTCCATTGTATGGTGTGATTATTGCTTTTCAGAATTATAATCCGGGAATGGGATTTTCATCTCCGTGGGTTGGATTGAAAAATTTTCAATATCTGTTTAGTCAGCCTGCATTTTTAAGAACGATCTGGAATACATTTTATATTGCATTTTTTAAATTAATCGGAGGGATTGTTGTTCCAGTAGTTTTTGCGCTGTTGTTAAATGAGTTGATATCGAACAAACTGAAAAGAATTTTTCAGACGTTAATTTATATTCCAAACTTTTTGTCATGGGTAATCATGGCAGGCGTGATGATGGACTTATTGGCCAAAAATGGTGCATTCAATGAATTGTTGACAGCAATTGGATTTCCAGTGATAAATTTCTTGGGAAGTCCTAAGGTGTTTCCGTGGACAATGATCATTAGCGACATCTGGAAAGGTTTTGGATTTGGAACGGTTGTTTATCTTGCAGCGCTTACGAGCATTGATCCAGGACTGTATGAGTCAGCACTTCTTGATGGAGCTACAAGATGGCAGCAGATCCGTTACATTACGATTCCGCTTTTGATGCCGACGATTATCCTGATGACAGTACTCGCGTTGGGAAGTGTGTTAAATGCCGGATTTGACCAGATTTTCAACTTATATTCCCCGATTGTCTATGAGACCGGAGATATTATTGATACATATGTATATCGGCTTGGTATACAGCAGGCGCAGTATTCCGTTGGAGCAGCCATCGGATTATTTAAGTCAGTTGTCTCATGCATCATGGTAGGACTGTCTTATATTTTAGCAGATAAGCTGGCGGGATACAGAATTTTCTAAACAGGGGGAAATAAATTTATGAAACAATACAAGACAAGGGCAAATAGGATTTTCAATGCCGTAAATATAACATTTTTAATTCTGGTCTCCGCGACCTGCCTACTTCCGTTTATACATCTTCTTGCAGTATCTTTTAGTGGAAGTGCGGCAGTAAATGCAGGAAAAGTCGGATTGCTTCCGGTAGATTTTACGACATCAGCTTATGAGTTTGCACTAAGAGGAGGGAAATTTCTGAGGGCACTTTTGATTTCGGTGGAGAGAGTAGTTCTTGGTGTGGGGCTAAACTTAATCTTGATGGTTCTTACAGCATATCCACTGTCAAAATCCAGCAAAAAAGTTGCCGGACGAAATATTTATATGACATTTTTTGTGATTACAATGTTAATCAGTGGAGGAATGATTCCAACGTATCTTGTTGTCACAAAGCTAGGATTAAAAGATACGATATGGTCTTTGATTTTGCCGGGGGCACTTCCAGTCTACAATATGGTAATCCTCATGAATTTTATGCGGGGAATCCCGGAGGAGATTGAGGAGGCAGCAGTGATAGATGGGGCGACACCATTTCAGATACTGGTAAGGATTCTTCTTCCAGTTTTAAAACCAGCACTTGCAACGGTAGGACTTTTTTGTATCGTTTCACATTGGAATGACTGGTTCAGTGGAATGATTTATATGAATAATCCAGATAATTATCCACTTCAGACTTACCTGCAATCACTGCTTCAGAATTTTGAGCAGATTTTACAGCAACAAGGAGCAGGGGATATTCAGAGACTTCTTGTGCAAATGAATGCAAGAACTGGACGGGCTGCACAACTATTCCTTGGAGCACTTCCGGTGATGATGATTTATCCGTTTTTACAGAAGTATTTCACAAAAGGACTTGTCATGGGAAGTGTGAAGGGATAAATCGATAAAAGAACAGAAAAAGCGGTCACAAAGGAGCAAGGTTATGAAACAGATAGAGGTAAGCACTTATGGTATTTTCCCGGAAGACTGCCGGGAAAATACATGGAAGTTAAGGCAGATGCTGGATCAACTCAGAGAAGAGGAGGGAATTCAGATCATATTTGAGCCGGGAACGTACCATTTTTATCCAGACTATGCGGTGGAGAAGCTTCTTTATATATCCAATCACGATGAAGATACAATCAAGCGGATTGCATTTGATCTGACGGGATTTCAACATCTCGTGATCCGGGGAGAAGAGACACAGTTTTTATTTCACACGGATGTGATTCCGTTTTACCTTCATGCATGTGAGGATATAACAATCGAAGGAGTCAAGATTGACTACGTGCGACCGGGATATTCAGAAGGGAAGATTCGGGAGCTGGAACCGCAGCGGATGGTCGTGGAGATTGATCCAACCGAGTATCCATATGAGATTTTTAATGGAAGATTATATTTTCGCGGCGAAAATTTTTTCAATGAAATGACATATGGATGTTTGGAGATGGATGGAAAGAGGCATGCGCCAGTCTGTCAGGGACACGATATCGGGTTCAACCGTCCATATCCATGGTCTTACGGTGCAGTGTTTGATGAGCTGGAACCGGGAGTTGTGGAAATCAGGTTGCTCGGAGATAAGGAATTTTTAAAGACGTCACAGGTGGGAAATAATCTAATCTTTCGTCATCATGCAAGGACACATCCGGCATTTTATGTGACGTACAGTAAAGATATCGTGCTGCAGGATATCGTACTGTACCATTGTGTCGGGATGGCAGTGATTGCACAGTTTTCGGAAAACCTTACGATGCGCAGATTTGATGTACGCAGACACCCGGAAAAGAAGCGAATTTTTACAGCGACTGCAGATGGATTCCACCTGATCTATTGCAGAGGGAAGATACAGATTCAGGACTGCCTGCTGGAAAATCAGCTGGATGATCCGCTGAACGTCCATGGGATCTACGGAAGGATCCACAAGATTATCAGTGAGAGAGAAGTAATGGTCGAACTTGTGGAAGGGATGCAGAAAGGAGTTCCACTTGGGAAGAAAGGGGAACAGTTCCGGATTATTGATAATGAGACAATGCTGGAAATTGAGACTGTCAGACTGGAAGAGCATCAGATGCTTAATGGAGATTATCAGTATATGAAGTTTGATCGTCCGGTAACGGAGTGGAAGGAAAGCTTTGTAGTAGAAAATACAGATTATGTACCGGATGTGCTTGTGGAAGGGTGTACATTTCAGAACAATCGTGCAAGAGGACTGCTTCTGACGAGTGCGGGGGATGTTCTTGTGAGAAAGAATGTATTTAAGACTGCGGGCTCGGCGATCTTGATTGAGGGAGATTCCAATTATTGGTTTGAGTCTGGAGCCACAAGACATATCGTTGTGGAACAGAATCAGTTTATCGACTGTGCATATGTACCTGACTGGGGAAACGCACCAATTCAGGTATCACCAAGTGCAAAGAAATATGTGCAAGGACAACGTTATCATAAATATTTAGAACTGCGAGACAATGAATTTTATTGTTTTGATGACCGTATTTTATGGGCGCAGAATATTGAAGAAATTCACATGAGTGGAAATAAGATTTTCCAGACAGATACATTTCCTCCAATGGAGGGGGAACGATTTTACCTGGATGGTGTATTGAAATTTGAGGAAAAGTAAGAAGGATAGAAGGAGAACTGACAGAATGAATCGAGAAAAATTAAATGTAGGAATGATTGGGTTTGGGGCGAGAGGAACGTTACTTTTGCGGGACATCATTCTTCCGCTTGGAAAGGCGGATATTAAGTCTGTTTGTGACAGTTATGAAGATCGCGCAGAAAAGGCAGCAGATCAGGTCGAAGAGGTGCAGGGAAAAAGACCGACAGTCACATTAGATTATCATGAAGTCATTGCAGATCCGGAAGTCGATACAGTGATCATTACCTGTGCATGGGAAGATCATATTGCCATTGCAATCGAAGCAATGCGTGCAGGAAAGGCAGTCGGTATGGAAGTCGGAGGAGCATATACAGTGGAACAGTGCTGGGAACTTGTGCGGACTTATGAGGAGACAAAGACACCTATTATGATGCTAGAGAATTGCTGTTATGGACGCCGGGAAATGATGGCGATGCATATGGCAGAACTTGGGGTATTGGGAACAGTGGTACATTGTAAAGGTGGATATCATCATGATCTTCGAGATGAAGTGAGTGGTGGAGAGAAGTATCGTCATTATCGTTTGAGAAATTATTTGAACCGGAACTGTGAGAACTACCCGACACATGAGTTGGGGCCGATTGCACAGTTACTTCATATTAACCATGGAAATAGAATGGTTTCACTGACTTCTACATCCTCAAAGGCAGCAGGGCTCCACGAATATATTACAGATCGTATGGGAGAAGAACACGAACTTGCTCACGCAGCATTTGCTCAGGGAGATGTTGTTACAACTGTGATTCGTTGTGCTGGAGGAGAGACGATCACATTGACGCTGGATACAACACTTCCGAGATATTACAGCCGGGATTTTACTGTGCGTGGGACAAAGGGAATGTATGAAGAAGTGACGGATTCGGTATTTCTCGATAAACAACATGAAGCATATGATTTCAAATGGAAAGAACAGTGGGGAAATGCAGAAGAGTACAGCAAAGAGTATGAACATCCGATGTGGAAACAATATAAAGAAGAAGGAGTGCGTGGTTCCCACGATGGAATGGACTGGTTAGTGTTCCGGGAATTTTTTGATAGTATTTTAAATGAAACTTCGTGTCCAATCGATGTTTATGACACTGCTGCATGGATGTGTATCACAGCACTTTCTGAAGAGTCTATTCTTGCAGGTGGCAGGCCGGTAATGATTCCAGATTTTACTAAAGGAGCATGGACGACAAGATAAAATAGAAATTTTTTAATTCTTTTGCACACTGATTTTGATAAAAAGATAGGGACTGTAAAAAACTCCCCTAATAGAAAAATCGCTCAGACCTCATGGCCCGGGCGATTTTTTGTATAATGAATTATGCTACTAAATCAAAATACCAGTGATAATTATACAGCTCGAAAATTATTAATTCTCCGAAACAATTTTTTTTGCAAAAACTTTTTCGCTAATCCAGTTGTATCCGCTTTCAAAAATATTGTGGAAGAGCAGTCCGTACACAGAACCGAATGCGTTTGTGAGCACACGGAGGATGATTGCTCCTGCAACTCCGAAGGAACTCATGGCGATTGACAGCGCTCCGAAAGAGTTAAATACTGCCTGCCATCCATAAGTTGCAGAGAGTCCGACTCCGATTCCACCGATCATACCGATATAGCCATAACAGCTTTCAGGAAGCAAATAGTAGAGGCAGAGGAAACAGAGCCCTCCGAGAATATTTCCGGGTGCACGGTATTTGACACGCTCGATCAGATCCTTTTTAAATGGAAGCAGAACGGACATCGTTGCGATCCCGACCCACATCACTCTCGGAAGATGGATCAGAGACGCGAACAGCATTGCGGTAGAAACACCAAGTGTCAGGCGGATCTGCCACCGTGTACGCATAGAGTGAATGTCAAATTCCTGGAAAATATGTCGGATCGTACGTTTGTAATGGACTTTCCGGTGGTTTCTCCAGAGGATAAAGCAGGTTGCCAAAGCTCCGACAGAAAGTCCGGCAAGACGTAAAAGGTAAGAGTTTCCGGTAGTATCATATCCCTGAAGGAGCAGGTAGCCGAGGACGAATGTAGAATGATTGGACATAATTACATTGTGACAGCCAAGAGACATCAGGGCGCCGATGCAGACTACATTGATCAAAAATGCCGGGAATGGTCCGACCATGTTCGAGATTCTTGGTCCAAATGCAAGGATTCCGTAAATGATAGCAAGTAGTAGAACTCCGTGAGAGTTCTTGATGCCGAGGTCTGCATTGCGGAAGACCATCACGGCGAGTAGAACAACGACTCCTACGATACTGTTTTCTTCTCCGAATACTTTTGTATAGATTGTGACAAATACAACACAGAATGCTACTGTCAGTAAAATCTTAAACAGGTAGATACAAATGTGTTTCCACTTTTCTTTTGGATCTTTGATATTTTGGATCAGTGCTTTTGAACCGGCTTGATTTAGTTGTAGTTCTTGATAAAAAGTCAATAGAAATCCCTCCTAGTGTTCGATGTCTTGCAGGACATCGTTTGTTTCGTGAATCAGTTCCATCAGTTTCAAAAATTGTGCCTCTCCTAGTCTGCGCCACATTGTGTAAATCGGTGAGAGGTAATAGTTGTAAGTCTCCTCCAATGCTTTTTGCCCTCTTTCTGTGATCGAGAGGTGATAACTTCTCCTATCTGTCAGGCTTGGCTCTTTTGTAAGTAGTTCTTTTTTTACCAAATGTTCGATCAGACGGCTGACTGCAGATTTGCCAAGTCCCATACAACCGCATAGTTCATGAGGTGTCAGTGGCACATCAGACAGTGAGATGCGGGACAGAAGATCAAGTTCCTGGGAAGTTGAGATACTCCCTTTTTCGGTGCGCCGTACATTTCTACTGCAAAACTGACGCAGGTTCTGCATGTAGTTCATCATTTCAATCCAGTCGTAATCCATCACGGTTCTCCATTTCTATAAGTCTGTACAAAATATGTCAGTATCGATTACAAACAATCAAAAATAGTTTACAAAGTGAACTACTTATAGTGTAGGGCGAAAAACTTTAATTGTCAATAGATAAAAAAACGTGTTATAATCAGAAAGATACAAGTTGAGAAGGATTTTCAAAATAGGTTCATACCAGATTTTTGGTCTGGTATCAGAAGAATGGGAGGAGAATCGAAATGAACTTATTCATAGACGTGCTGATGGATGCAGCGATAGACAGTGTAAGGATGCTTCCGTTTTTATTTGCGGCATTTTGCCTGCTAGAGGCGATGGAAAGGCATGCGGGGAATTTTAGCCAGCGGGTACTGACTGGTATCAGAGGCGCAGGGCCTCTTCTGGGAGCGGTACTTGGATGTGTCCCGCAGTGTGGATTTTCCGTGCTTGCAGCAAATTTGTTTTCCGGGGGAATGATTTCTGCAGGAACATTGCTTGCCGTTTTTCTGTCGACCTCGGATGAGGCAATTCTGATGATCATGGGTCAGCCGGAAAGTGCGGGTGTCGTAGGGAAATTATTATTCGTAAAAGTCGTGATTGCAGTGCTTGCGGGATATCTAATAGATTTTTGCTTTCCGAAACTTTTTTCTGAGAAAAAGGAAATTCACGATCTGTGTGAGAAAGAATCTTGTGGTTGTGGGCATTCTCATGGGGTAATCCTGCCGGCATGGAATCATACTTTGAAACTGTTTATATATATTTTCCTCTTCTCTGCCTGCCTGAATCTGGTTCTGGAAGTGGCGGGAATCGGAAAGGTGGAAAGCCTTTTCTGGAGTGGTTCGGTGTTTCAGCCAATTTTGACGGCTTTGATCGGGTTTGTTCCGAATTGTGCTGCATCCGTTCTTCTGACGGAGTTGTATATCAAAGGCGTAATCAGCTTTGCGGCGGCAGTGGCAGGACTTTGTACGAGCGCAGGAGTCGGACTGGTTGTACTGTGGAGAGTAAATCGGAATCGGAAGGAAAATATAAAGATGATGGGAGTGCTTTATGGAGTCGCTGTTGTGGCAGGAATTATTTTATACTGGGTATAGGGAAGTGTTTGTTAATTAAAAAACTATTCAGAAATTAAAAGGAAATTTTAAAATATAGATTGTATTGTTAGAAAATAAGTGCTAAAATAAGAACAGCTAATGTACAGAAAGGTGTGCAGTTCCAAATAGAAAGTACACAAAAACTGGCATGAAATTTTGAAGAGAAGATGGAGGAAACTGGTATGTTACAGGGAAAAGTTGCAGTCATTACAGGGGGAACAAGAGGAATCGGATATGCGACTGTAAAGAAATTTTTAGAAAATGGAGCCAAGGTTGCAATGCTTGGATCTAGAGAGGAGACGGTTCAGAAGGCACTTGCTTCGCTGAAGGAGGAAAACCCAGAGTATCCGGTTGTAGGATATTGGCCGAATCTGACTAAACACGAAGAAGTGAAAGAAGTGTTTGAGAAAGTGAAAGAAGAGTTTGGATCTCTGGATGTTCTTGTGAATAATGCAGGAATTTCTGCAAGAGATCCGCTGTATGACTATGATCCGGCGGCATTTGAGAAGATTATGGATCTAAATGTCAATGCAGTGTTTAACTGCTCTCAGGTAGCTGCATGCATCATGAAAGAGCAGGGAGGCGGTGTGATCTTGAACACAAGTTCCATGGTAAGTATTTATGGACAGCCAGCAGGATGTGGATATCCGACATCGAAATTTGCAGTAAACGGAATGACCAAATCTCTGGCAAGAGAACTTGGAAAGGACAATATCCGTGTCAATGCAGTGGCACCGGGTGTGATCCGCACAGATATGGTAGCAGCACTTCCAGAGTCTGTAATTCAGCCTTTGATCAATACGATTCCACTTCGCCGTGTCGGAGAACCGGAAGATATCGCAAATGCATTTGTATTTCTTGCAAGTGACATGGCAAGTTATATCACAGGTGTTGTTCTGTCAGTAGATGGTGCGACAATGAGCTAAAAAGAATAGACTGCCGGAAGCATCTCACGAAGAAGCACGGCAGTCTTATTTTTTTGTTCTATAAAAATTTTTCCGAGAATTTGTGTAAATAAAAAGCAGAACCTATAACCGGGCGTTATTAAGACTTATTAGTAAAATATACTGGTCAACAGTCCGACATGTGGTCTATAATAAAATGGAAAAAACGGTCAACAATGAACAGAGATAAAGGAGAATCATTCATGGAAATGTTATCAATTGAAAAAGAATTGCAGGGAAACGCATATCCGGGAAGAGGAATCATCATCGGAAAGACACCGGATGGGAAAAAGGCAGTCACTGCATATTTTATTATGGGAAGAAGCGAGAACAGCAGAAACCGTGTATTTGTAGAAGAAGGACAGGGGATTCGCACACAGGCATTTGACCCTTCAAAATTAACAGATCCAAGTTTAATTATCTATGCGCCAGTGCGGGTACTTGGCAATAAGACGATCGTGACAAACGGAGATCAGACAGACACGATTTATGAGGGAATGGACAAGCAGCTCACTTTTGAGCAGTCACTTCGCAGCAGAGAATTTGAACCGGATGCTCCAAACTATACACCTCGTATTTCAGGGATCATGCATATTGAAAATGGAACATACAACTATGCGATGTCTATTTTAAAGAGCAATAACGGAAATCCGGACGCATGCAACCGCTATACATTTGCATATCAGAATCCGGTAGCCGGAGAGGGACATTTTATCCATACTTACAAATGTGATGGCAATCCACTTCCAAGTTTTGAAGGAGAACCAAAACTGATCTCAATCCCAGACGATATGGAACAGTTTACAGAGATGCTCTGGAATAGCTTGAACGAAGAAAATAAAGTATCGCTGTTTGTACGCTATATCGATATTGAGACAGGAAACTATGAGACAAAGATTGTAAATAAAAATAAATAAGATGAGGAGAATCAGATCATGAGAGAGTTAGAATTAAAGTATGGATGTAATCCAAATCAGAAGCCTTCCAGAATTTATATGGAAGAGGGAGAACTTCCAATCAAGGTGTTATGTGGAAAACCGGGATATATTAACTTTCTGGATGCATTTAATGGCTGGCAGCTTGTAAGAGAATTAAAGAGAGCGACAGGACTTCCGGCAGCAACTTCTTTCAAACATGTTTCTCCGGCAGGTGCAGCAGTCGGACTTCCAATGGACGACACACTGGCAAAGATTTACTGGGTAGACGATATGGGAGAGTTATCTCCGTTAGCATGTGCTTATGCAAGAGCAAGAGGTGCAGACAGAATGTCTTCGTTCGGTGATTTTATCTCTCTGTCAGATGTCTGTGATGTTGCAACTGCAAAGCTGATCAAGAGAGAAGTGTCTGATGGTGTGATTGCACCGGGATATGAGCCGGAGGCACTGGAACTTTTAAAACAGAAGAAAAAAGGAAATTATGCGATCATCGAAATTGATCCGAATTATGAGCCAGATCCGATTGAGCACAAAGAAGTATTCGGAATCACATTTGAGCAGGGGAGAAATGAATTGGTGATCAATGATGAATTACTTTCCAATATTGTGACAGAAAATAAAGAACTTCCAGAGCAGGCAAAGATCGATCTCGCAATTGCTCTGATCACGCTGAAATATACACAGTCAAACTCTGTATGCTATGCAAAAGGTGGGCAGGCTATCGGAATAGGCGCAGGACAGCAGTCCAGAATCCACTGTACCCGTCTGGCAGGTCAGAAGGCAGATAATTGGTGGTTACGTCAGTCTCCGCAGGTACTCGGGCTTCAGTTCGTGGACAGCATCGGAAGAGCAGACCGAGACAATTCCATCGATCTCTACATTGGAGATGAGTATGAGGATGTGCTTGCAGAGGGAACATGGCAGAATATCTTCAAAGTAAAACCACCGGTATTTACCCGCGAAGAAAAGCGTGCATGGTTAGACCAACTGACAGATGTTGCCCTTGGTTCAGATGCATTCTTCCCATTCGGGGATAATATTGAGCGTGCGCATAAGAGTGGTGTTAAATACATTGCACAGCCAGGTGGATCTGTGAGAGATGACAATGTGATCGCTACTTGCAATAAATACAATATGACGATGGCATTTACCGGAATCCGTCTGTTCCACCACTAAGAAATAATCCAAAAGTAAAACTTCTATAAAATCTAAATAAAAAACTAGAATTCTAGTTGCAGAACCTCCTGAAAAGAGATATAATCAGAGCCAGATTATTTCAATTACAGGAGGTTTTATTTATCATGGACGCAGGCGACCCTGACGGGAACAGTATTTTATTTCAACTATTATTTCTTGCATTTCTTACTTTGGTGAATGCTTTCTTTGCGGGAGCAGAGATGGCAGTGGTGTCAGTCAATAAGAATCGGATCAAGGTTCTGGCAGATGAGGGAAGTAAGAGAGCAGCTTTGCTTCAGACATTGTTTGAAGACTCTACAAAGTTTCTATCAACGATACAGGTGGCAATCACACTGGCGGGATTTTTCTCAAGTGCTTCTGCGGCAACTGGTATTTCACAGGTGCTGGGCGGATGGATCGCACAGTTCGGGATTCCGTACAGCAATACGATCGCTGTTGTAGTCGTTACGATTATCTTATCTTATTTTACCCTCGTGTTTGGTGAATTGGTGCCGAAGAGAATTGCGCTTCAGAAAGCGGAGGCATTCAGTTTATTTGTTGTGCAGCCGATTTATATTATTTCAAAGATTTTATCACCGTTTATTAAGTTGTTATCACTGTCTACGAATGGATTTTTACATCTGATTGGAATGAAGACTGAGAATCTCGAGGAAGCAGTTTCAGAAGAAGAGATTAAAAAGATGTTAGAGACCGGAAGCGAGAATGGTGTGTTTAACGAGATTGAAAAGGAAATGATCAATTCGATTTTTTCTTTTGATGATAAGACAGCGAAAGATGTGATGGTGCCTCGAAGAGAAGTATTTGCAATTGACATTGAGGAGCCGTTAGAGAAGATTCTGGATGAGATCCTCGAGACAAGGCATTCAAGAATTCCTGTCTATGAAGAACAGATCGATAATATTATCGGGATTCTTCAAGTAAAAGATGTGATGATTGAAGCGAGAAAGAAGTCCTTTGAGGAAGTGGACATCCGAGCTCTTTTGAAAGAAGCGTTCTTTGTGCCGGATGGAAAGAGCACCGATGAGCTTTTTCGTGAGATGCAGAAGACGAAGAATCGTATGGCGGTATTGATTGATGAGTACGGTGGTGTATCGGGTATTCTTACGGTGGAGGACCTTGTGGAGGAAGTAATGGGAGAGATCACCGATGAGCATGAGGAAGAAGTTGTAGAACTTCAGAAAATCGGGGAGAAGGAATATTTACTGGATGGTTCGATTCTGATCGAAGAGCTGAATGAAAAATTAAACCTGAAGCTGGAGACAGAAAATTATGATACACTTTCCGGGTATTTGATTGAAGAGCTGGGATACATTCCAAAAGATTCCGGACAATGCGAACTGGACGCAGATGGAGTGCATTTTAAAATTTTGGAAGTGAAAGAAAAGAGAATCCGAAAAGTATGGATGAAGATACCGGAACAGGCAGAGAGATAAAAGAGTAAAATAATTCACCCAACTCTTGACAAAGAGCAAAAAATACCTGAACAGGCAGATCTAAATAGATAGATTGCTGTTCAGGTATTTTGTTATAGTTGTCTTACTGTGCAGCAGTTCCGCTGTTGTCTGTGGTAGTCTCTGGTTCTGTTGTACCGGAGTTGTCTGTGTCGTTTGAAGCAGATCCGTCTGTACTGTCAGTAGTATTTGTATTGTCAGTTCCGTCTGAGAGATCAGAGTTTGTAGTTGCTCCATTTTTATCAGATTCTGGATTTGCTGTCTGATCTGTTGTTCCGTTATCAGATTTGTTTTCATCCTCTTTTTTGTCTTTCTCATCGGTTCCGTCTGTGTGGTTCAAGATTTTTTCCTTGAGATCATTGATAAAGGAAAAATCATATCCGACATAAGTACCGTAAATAAAAGCGCCTCCACCTGCAAGTAACAGAATTAAAAGGAAGATTAAAAACGGCTTTAGGCACCCGCCTTTTTTCTTTTTAGAAACAACACGCTTCTCTGTGGATTTTACTTTATCCGGTTGAATGTAGTCGTAATCGTCATCATCAAAATCAAAGTCATCCTCACGGTAACGCTTCTTTGCAGGCTTTTCAGTCTGGCGGGAGCGGGAAGCATCAGATTTTTTCTTCGGAGAAGATGCTTTCTCAGATTTTGGTGCGGACTTTTTCTTCGGACGGTCGGAAGAAGTTGATGAGGACGCACGGGAAATAGCACTCTGGGAAGGGATCTCTTGAGTTCTTGCTGAGACATGTACTGGAGCCGTAGTATCTTTTGTGGCAGCAGATCTGGAAGCTTCCTCTCTTTGTGCTGCTTCCCTTTTTGCATCTGCAAGTTGTTCGGCTTCTTTTCGTTCCTTGGCAGCTTTTTTTAATTTATCAATATTGACCTTTGTCTTGCAGTGGTAGCAAAAGGCATATAAGTTATAGACAGGATTGCCGGCGGAATCTTTTCCGACCTCAATCTCTTTTAGTTTCATTTCTTCATGACATTTGTTACATTTCATTATAAAACACCCCTTAATTCTTTTGTGTATATTTTCATATACGATATTGAAAGTTTATACCTCTTCTATCATACATGAAAATCAGTGATTTGTATAGACTTGTTCTTGTGAATTTTCCGTGATAACCGGAAAATATTTTAGGAGTCGTCAGAAAAATATTTTTGCGGGAATTGAAAAAAATGGTTGTATATTTGTGAGAAAGTCTATATAATGTAAAAGAATAAAAAGCAGATTGTACAAAAAAAGTGGATAATAGAACAAACTTGCAATAAAGGAGAGGAAACATGGGAAAATATTTTGGAACAGACGGATTTCGTGGTGAGGCAAATAAGGTTCTGACAGTAGAACATGCATTTAAAGTCGGAAGATTTCTTGGATGGTATTATGGAAAGGATCATAAGGCGAAGGTTGTGATCGGGAAGGATACAAGACGTAGCAGTTATATGTTTGAGTATGCGCTCGTTGCAGGGCTGACAGCATCCGGGGCGGATGTCTATCTTCTTCATGTGACAACGACACCAAGTGTCTCTTATGTGGCGAGAACGGAAGATTTTGATTGTGGAATTATGATTTCGGCAAGTCACAATCCATTTTATGACAATGGAATTAAAGTGATCAACGGTATGGGACACAAGTTGGAGGCAGAAGTTGAAGCACAGATTGAGGCATACATTGATGGGGAACTGGAGGAACTTCCGCTTGCGGAAAAAGAAGAGATCGGAAGAACTGTGGATCATGCAGCAGGAAGAAACCGCTATATCGGACATTTGATTTCACTTGCGACGCGATCTTTCAAAGATAAGAGAGTCGGTCTGGACTGTTCCAACGGAAGTGCTTCGGCTATCGCAAAGAGTGTGTACGATGCGCTGGGAGCAAAGACTTATGTGATCAACAATGAGCCAGACGGAACAAACATCAATACGAACTGCGGGTCTACCCATATTGAAGTGCTTCAGCAGTTTGTGAAAGAGAAGAAACTTGATATTGCATTTGCATATGATGGAGATGCAGACCGCTGTATCGCTGTCGATGAAAATGGAAATGTTGTAGACGGAGATCTGATCCTCTATGTCTGTGGAAAATATTTAAAAGAGCAGGGAAGATTAAATGGCGATACAATCGTGACGACGATCATGTCTAATCTCGGACTTTACAAAGCATGTGACAAAGCCGGAATCCGCTATGAGAAAACAGCGGTAGGAGATAAGTATGTCTATGAAAACATGCTTCAAAATAACTATTCGCTTGGAGGAGAACAGTCCGGGCATATTATTTTCAGTAAATATGCAACGACCGGGGACGGAATTCTTACCTCTTTGCTTTTGATGGAAGTTGTCATGGAGAAAAAACAGTCTCTCGGGAAACTTGTGGAGGAAGTGAAGATCTATCCGCAGCTTCTGAAAAATGTCAGAGTGGCAGATAAAAAGGAAGCGAGAGAGAATCCGGCTGTTGTAAAAGCGGTGGAAGAAGTGGCAGAAACACTTGGAGATGACGGACGGATACTTGTAAGAGAGAGTGGGACAGAGCCGGTTATCCGTGTGATGGTTGAAGCCGCGACCGATGAACTCTGCAAAGAGTGTGTCGATAAGGTTATCGATGTCATGGCAGAAGAAGGGCTGGTGCTTTCTTAAAATAGAATAAAATAAAGGCTTACCAAAGCTGCTGAAAGATCAGTGTTAGATGTTTCAGCAGCTTTTGTGTAAGCCTTTTCGTTTGCAAATTTCTTATTGAGATACACCTGTTTGTCTAAATGCCATAGGTTCCTGACAGAAAGTTATTTCTGGAAGAACTGATAAGGAACCCAAGGGCATTTTTCAGCAACTTCCTGGTTATACTGTTCCAGATCTTTCATCTGGCTGACAATATGTGGAAGGTCCAGAAGTTCTACAGTTTTTTCGATGATTTCTACTCCTTCTTGTGCAAGTGCTTCACGGGATGCTTCGTCCGGAATTGCAGTTGTGCTCATGTGGTCTTCTTTTTCTCCGAAGTAGTAACCGATCGAAGCACTCTGGTAAGCGAGTCCGAAGATGTCGTCAAACTTTTTGCAGGACTGTGGCTTGCTGTGTGCATACTTTGTTGTGAGCGGAACGTCTTCCAGACGGTTCATGATCTTGTATGCTCCGGTTGTGATTGCATGGAAGCTATCCATGGATTTGAAAAGATCAGATGCATTTTTCAACATCTGCATCGTCAGATCCATGTAGAGGATCGGAACGCCTGTCTCGTCAAAGAAATCGCGGACCATCGGACTGCATGTCATATGTGCAGGACCATGGAAGCTGATATAGATCTGGCGTTTGAAGCCGAGACGTAACAGGTTCTTTGCGATTGCTGTCAGGTAGTCAATCCCTTCGCGGATGCTCACCTGAACTGTTCCACGACCGCTAGCAGTTGCTCCGGCATAGAAATATGGAAGTCCGGTCAGGACAAGACCGTCACATGCTTCTGCCATTTTGAGAGCATAAGCTTCGCTGATGGTTGTCTCGGAGTCAAGTGGAAATCCACCGTGCATTTCTACAGTTCCGACCGGAACGATAATGATATCATTCCGTGATAAATATTCTTCTACTTCATCATTTAACATCTTTGGTAATATTCTTGTACGCATATCTGTTTCCTCCATTTCTAATGCAGCCCGAAGAGGGATTCTGCATTTTGATAAGCGATTTTTCTGTAAACCTCTTCTTTTAATTTACCACACTGGTACATTTCCTCCAACCATTTTCCGAGAGGAAATTCCATATCGACGTTGACCATGTCTGTCGCGAACATCAGGCGGTCACAGTATTTCTCAAGGAAAGAAAGACCGAAGGTCTCGTCGCGCATAATTGCGCAGCCACCGCTGTTGGCGGACAAGTCTCCGTACAAGTTTGGGTAGGTATCGAAAAGGTAAGAAAGTCTTCCGCCAGGGGCTACTTCTCCTTTGCCCCACTCCATACGGGAGGAGAGATCTCCGGAGGCATCGCCACTGATCTCATGC
The DNA here is from genome assembly GCF_964238105.1 of Coprococcus sp. HPP0074. Classification (NCBI taxonomy): domain Bacteria; kingdom Bacillati; phylum Bacillota; class Clostridia; order Lachnospirales; family Lachnospiraceae; genus Coprococcus; species Coprococcus sp. HPP0074. The sequence continues at coordinate 73,236 of NZ_CAXSKS010000008.1, forward strand.
CAGAATGGCTGGCTGTGGCCGATGAATTTCAGATTTGGATATTTTTTCAGACTTTCTTCTAAAAGGGGAAGTCCGGCATCATCGACAATGCCATATTCATATCCGACTTCCGGACTCATGTGAAATAGAACCGGAAGGGAAAGTGTTTCTGCAGCAGCAAAAATTTCCTGGATCATAGGATCATCAATGCTGCGGTTGATCATTAGTTCTCCAATACCGACAGCGCCCTGATTTTTATAAGTTTCAAGCCGCTCAAAAATATTTTCCGGTACATCATCGAGATTGCACATCCAGAAATAAATTCCCGGAAATGCCTCTGCAATTTGTCTGCACTCGTCATTGCTTCCAAAAGGAACCGCAGAGTTCCCTTCTCCAGAGGACATTAAGATTCCTTTTTCAATGGAAAGCTCCCGAAGATGCGGGAGCATATGTTCTGCGCTTGACACAAACATGTGCTCAGTCTTCGGGTGCTGTTCAAAGGTGAGGTGCAGATGGATATCTGTCTTTTTCATAAAAGATTACCCTCTTTCTTTTTGGCTTCTTCTTTCAGCAAGTTCAGCATACATCTGATTTGTCTGTTTATGGTTCAGGTTGAAGATCAGTCCGATACCGATCAGTTCCAGAACACAAGTTGCAACCGGGATCAATGTTACCAGATTGTAGATACCGTCGATGGTTGCTGCAGACTGTGTTACGTTTGTACCTGCAACGTAGCCGATTGCACTAAGGGCGAAAGAAATACCGGAAGAAGCAATTGTAGAACCGATCTTACGGCTGAATGTGTAGATGGAGTACATAGATCCATCGCTTCTTTCGTGAAGTTTCCATTCACTGTAATCGAGACAGTCTGTGACAAGTGCCCAGATTAAGATTGTAAAGATTGTCTGTCCGATCATTGCAAGGATGCTTAATACAGTGAATACGTAAACATTTTCGATTTTAATCATAAATGTGATCACACTAAATATCGTACTGCTGATGATACCTGCCATTAATGTTGCTTTCTTTCCAAATTTTGCAACAAGCTTTGGAACAAGCGGGAAGCATACAATGATGATCGGGAGGCTGGAAAGACTTAATAATGTCATTACGGAAGTATTGTGATAGTATTCCTTGAACAGGTAGCTGCGGACTTGTCCGGAACCTGTGATAAAGAGCATACTTCCGACAGTTGCCACCATGACACCGATCAGAGGACGATTCTTTACAACTGCTTTTAAGACATTTTTGTAGTTGAATTTTTCCTTCTGGCTGTTTTCAGACTGTCTGACACGCTCTATAGTCAGTTTTGTCAGTAAGACGTAGCATACGATACAGAGCACGCCGAAGAGAACAGCAAGCATTGTAAAACGTTCCGGGATAATATTACTGTTCTTGTCAAAGCAGATAACCGGAACAAAGGAAAGAGCTACCATACCTACTAAAGTTCCACCGATACTTCTTGCACGGGAAAGCTTGCTTCGATCGATAGGGTCTGTGCTGACAACACTTGCCATCGCACCGAATGGCATGGAAGTTCCTGTATAGCTCATTCCATAGAGGACATATGCAAATGCAACATATGCATGGAGTGCAACACCTTCCAGTGGAACATTCATGAAACAGAGGATACCGGAAAGTGCAAGAGGTACCATAAAGATTTTAATCCACGGTTTGAATTTGTCACCGGATTTTCCAATCATCCAGCGATCCGGGAAAGATCCCATAATCGGATCGTTGATCGCATCCCAAAGTCTTGCAAAGAGGAATAAAGATCCCATCCATGCAGGGCTGATTCCGAGTACATACGTACAGAATGTCAGGAAGTAAGCATCGATAAATAAGTTGACGAAGCTTCCTGCCATATCACCGAATACATAGCCCAGTTCATCTTTTTTCCCAAAAGGGCGATTTTTTTTGTCTGTCATAACTTTTTCTCCTTGTTGTGTAGTTTATTTCGGTGCTTACTATCATACTTCTTTAAATTTGCAATTTGAATTGCATAATTAGCATAAAACATTGCAAAAATAATACATTTTCTGCTATGATAGAAAAAGAAAGAAAACGATTTGTGAAATATTTATAAAATGATAGGAGGAATTTTGTGAAACTTAGCCAACTCAAAAAAGTGACCTACGAAGAGATCAAAAATAAGCAGTATGAGAAATTAAGGGAAACTATGGGAGAAGATATTGAGCTGTATTTTAAAGAAAGCGGACAGTTTATCGGCTATCAGGAGATGGAGATGGACAGCAAATATCTTGATGTGCATGAGGATATCAGTTACTTAAAAGACAGTGTGTCGCTGCATAGCCATATTTTCTATGAGATTCTCTTTTGCCGGAGCGGAAATATTCAATATTTGATCGGAGATATGCGCTATCAGCTGCAGCCAAATGATATTATCTTCGTTCCGCCAGGGGTCAGTCACAGACCAATCTTCGGAGAACAACTCACGGAGCCGTATCTGCGAACTGCGCTGTGGGTCAGTGCAGATTACTGGAAAAAATGCAGTGAAGAGTTAAATGCAGCAGAATGGGAAGAGAAGAAAGAGCGTCAGGAAAAGTCCTATATTATTCGTACAAACGGGGCAGTACTCTACCAGTTTCAGAAAATTTTCGAGGAACTTCTGCGGGAGGAGAAGGAAGAAAAGCCAGGGGCAGAATTATTCAGCCGCGGATTGTTCCTTCAGCTGATCTGTCTGCTGTATCGCAGCTGGAAGGGACAGGCTATGACAGAACTGAAGTCAGAAAAAGCGGCTCTTCTCGATGAGATTATCAGCTATATTGAAAAACATTTTGCAGAAGAGATTAGCCTGAAGACGATTGCGGCACATTTTCTGATCAGCGAATCGGCAATCGGTCAGCTGTTTAAAAAGCAGATGGATGTCAGTTTTTATAAGATTGTGACACAGCGAAGGCTGATCGAGGCAAAAAAACTGATTGTGGATGGAGTCCTTCTAAAAAGTATCCCGGAATTGTGTGGATTTTCCGATTACTCGGTCTTTTATAAAGCATTTGTGAAGGAGTATGGAATTTCGCCGAAAGAGTTCCGAACAATGGTGAGAGGAGAACAGTATGATTAATCGTGAGGATATGCTAGAGCTTACCAGACGTATGACACTTTCCCGCACATCTTTTACCCGGATTGCCGGATGTTATGTCGATGCAGAGGGAGAATATGATGGGAGCTTTAATACAAACTTTCTGAAGCTCTCCCCGCAGGAGAGAAAAAAGCATTTAGAAATTGCAAAAGTAATTCCGTTTTCAGAGACAAATGTACAGCTGAAAAAATTTCAATTTGATCGGGAAGCAAGAAGGGCCGGCAGCATGTGGCAGCTTTTGATGGGACTGCGCCAGTGTGGTCTGAAAAATGATGCGCTGATGGAAACGTTTTATGATGTGGTCATGGAAAATTATTATATGGATTCGGGATATGCAGTCTACATGTTTCATGACCGCTATGACATTCCAGCAAAGGCGGCAGACAAGGAGCGGTTAGGGGAATCCGAGGAAATGTTTGAATATTTGATTTGTGCAGTCTGTCCACTTCTGGGCAGCTATGAGCCAGGGAAACCGGAATGCGGATTTCTCTTTCCGGCATTTACAGATAGAGCCGGGGATTTAAACCATGTGAATATTTACAGCGCAGATCCACGAAGTGAGTGTATAGATGTGATGAAGAAGATTTTGGGAATCTGATTTAGATGCAGCAATATTTGCGGTGCTACTTCCCGATCAATGAATAATGAGAAAATAAAAACAGACAACCATTCAAAAAGAACGGTTGTCTTTGTTATGTTCCCTTGTTCATCAGAAAGGGGAAAGTTGAGCTTATACACGAATCCATCCCATTGCTTCTGATACCGCAAATGCGAGGACAAGTACGAGAAATACAGGTGCGATCCATTTCAGCATTATGGTATAAAATTTCTTCATCTTAAATGGAGCATTTAATTCTACTTCATCGGAAATGACTTTGGCTCCGACGAAGTGTCCGACACAGATACAGGTCAGGATTGCCACGATCGGCATCAGTACACTGTTGCTGATAAAATCAAAAAAGTCTAAAAGTCCCAGACCAAGGATCTTGATGAAACTCAGAGGACCAAAGCCAAGAGAGACGATCGATCCGAGGATTAAAACATATACAGTAATAATCAGTGTTGATTTTTTGCGGCTCCACCCGAATTTATCCCGGAGAATGGAAACATTTGTCTCCATAAGGGAGATAGAGGATGTGAGGGCTGCGAACAATACTAATAAGAAAAATACAGCACCGATTACTCCGCCCAATGTCATGTCATTGAATACTTTTGGGAGGGTGATAAACATCAAAGAGGGTCCTTTGCCAAGTGCAGCTTCATCTCCGCCGGAAAAAACAAACACTGACGGTACGATGAGAAGACCTGCAAGGAAAGCGATTGCTGTATCAAAAAGTTCAATCTGCCGCACGGAAGCTTCCAGGTGGCTGTCTTTTTTCATGTAGGAACCGTATGTAATCATGATACCCATGGCAAGAGACATGGAATAAAATAATTGTCCCATAGCAGCCAGCACCGTTGTGGCAGAAAATTTAGAAAAATCAGGAAGCAGGTAGTACTTTACTCCTTCAGCAGCGCCTGGTCTTGTAATACAGAAGATGCAGACACCTACAATTAAAACAATCAGCAGCGGCATCATAAAGCGACTTGCTTTCTCTACACCTTTTTCTACTCCGAAGATTACAATTGCGGAAGTCAGAAGGATAAAAATAGCAAACCAGACAACTGGAGATACGGATTCACTGATAAAACCGGTGAAAAATTCATCCCCTGCAGCTGCACTTACTTTCCCGGTCAGGAAGGTGAATAAGTATTTGATTACCCATCCGCCGATGACGCAGTAGTAAGGGGTGATAATAAACGGAACGATACAGGCAAGTACGCCTACGAATCCAAAACGTTTATCTAGTTTTTGGAAAGCACCAATAGCACTGACACCGGTTTTGCGGCCGATTGCAATTTCTGTGATCATAAGAGTGAAACCAAATGTGACAGCCAGTATTAAATAGACTAGCAGAAAGATCCCTCCACCATATTTTGCTGCCAGATAAGGAAACCTCCAAAGATTCCCAAGACCTACTGCAGAGCCGGCAGCAGCAAGTACAAAGCCCATTTTGCCTGAAAATGATCCTCGTTTTTTGTCCATAATAATTTCCTCCCATCATAAGTTTATTGTTTTCTGCTTTAGAGTGATACAACATTAATGCTAAAAACAGAATATTTAGGAATCATTATGCCACGAGATGTAAGAAAAAACAAGGATTTTCTTTATAAAAATGAAAAAAATATAAAAAATAAATAAATTGCTTGAAAACAATGAGGCGATTTCGAAACTATTTTAGAAAAAAATCCCGGCGATTATGCAACGCATAATGCCGGGAGAATGAAAATCTGTGATAATATAATATACTTCAAAAATCAGAAAATATTGAGAAGCTCTTTGGCTACAGATTTTATGGGAGTAATCCTATTAAATTGTATTATGAAATCCTTTTCCGATGATCTCACTTGTGTTGGAGATCAGGATAAATGCGGTTGGTTCCACCTCTTTGATATAGTTTCGGAGGCGGATCGCCTGATGACGGTTCAATACGGTGAAAACAAGACTCTTTGGTTCACCGGAGAAAGCTCCTTTTGCCTCACAGGTTGTCGCACTTCGATGAAGCTCATGCATGATAAAATCACAGATTGGTTCTGGATTATCGCAGACGACATTGAAATATTTACATAGGTTGAAACTTTCAATGACATTGTCGATCATCAGTGAGCGAACAGCAAGACCAAGGAAAGAATAGAGTCCGGTCTCGATGTCGAAGACAAAACATCCTGCGATTGTGATTACAAGATCGGTGAGCAGAAGCGCCCTTCCGATATTGAAATCTGAGTATTTCTTTAAAATCGCTGCAATGATATCCGTACCTCCGCTGGAAGCTCCGATATTGAACAAAATGGCAGAGCCAAATGCCGGCAGTGCGATCGCAAAGGTCAACTCGAGCATCGGCTGATCTGTCAGTGGATGGCTCATTGGGTAGATCCGCTCTAAAAGGGAAAGAGTGACGGAGAGAAGTGTGCTGCAGTAAGCAGTCTTCAGTCCAAATTTTTTTCCGAGCACAATGAACCCGAGCAGGAGAAGAAGCATGTTCGTCAGAAAAGTAAAGTCACTGGCTGACATGACCCCTGTCTTGGCAACTAAAACGGCAAGACCGGTGATTCCTCCGAAGGTAAAATTGTTGGCAAATTTGAAAAAATAGATACCAACCGCCATGATTAGGATACTTCCGGTTAATAGTGAAAAAGATTTCCATTTTGATTTTGTATTCATTTGTGCAGACCTCAGCATTTTATAAAAATTTAATAATCTATGTAGATTGTACCGCGGAGGAAATGAAAAGTCAACGGATAGAACGGAATTGTTCCGGCAATAATAAAATCGGAGAGGAGATAGTAATTATGATGTATAAATGTTTGCCGATTACGGACATTTACGCCAGAGAAATTATAGATTCCAGAGGAAATCCGACGGTGGAAGTGGAGGTACTTGCCGGAGAAGCATATATAGGCAGAGCCGCAGTTCCTTCCGGTGCATCGACAGGGAAATATGAGGCAGTTGAATTGCGTGATGGGGAAAAGCGTTACAATGGTCTGGGCGTACAGCAGGCAGTGGCAAATGTCAATGAGAAGATCGCTGAAAATTTGATTGGGATAAATGTGTTTGAGCAGGCGAAGATTGATCAGCTTCTCATGGAGCTGGATCGGACAGAAAATAAAAGTGGGCTTGGGGCAAATGCAATGCTAGGTGTGTCACTGGCAGCGGCAAAGGCGGCGGCAGAAGCGCTTCAGATTCCGCTGTATTCCTATCTGGGAGGAACAAATGCAAAAAAGATGCCGGTTCCGATGATGAATATTTTAAACGGAGGGGCACATGCGGATAATACGTTAGATATTCAGGAATTTATGATCATGCCGGTAGGGGCCTGTTGCTTTCGGGAAGGGCTCCGCATGTGTGTGGAGATTTATCATGAGTTGAAAAAATTGTTGAAGGAAGAACAACTGGCGACCGGAGTCGGAGATGAAGGAGGATTTGCCCCGGATCTTCCAAATGCAAAAGAGGCATTGAAGCTGATTGCAAAGGCAGTGGAGCGAGCCGGATATCGTCTGAAAAAAGATATTGTCATTGCCCTTGATGCGGCGGCGAGTGAGCTGTATGATAAAAAGATGAAAAAATATTATTTCCCAGGCGAGGGGAAAATGAACTGTCAGAAAATCGCCAGATCGTCGGAAGAGATGATTGATTATTACGAAGAACTGGCGACGGATTATCCGATTGTGTCCATCGAAGATCCGTTAGATGAAGAAGACTGGGAAGGCTGGGAATTGCTCACAACAAGACTTGGACAAGATATGCAGCTTGTGGGAGATGATCTGTTTGTCACAAATGTAAAAAGGTTAAAGAAGGGGATTGATAAGAACGTGGCCAATGCGATTCTCGTGAAAGTTAATCAAATTGGTACGCTCACAGAAGCGATGGATGCGGTAAAACTTGCGCAAAATGCCGGGTATCATGCCATCGTTTCCCATCGTTCGGGAGAGACGGAAGACTGTACGATCGCAGATCTTGCAGTCGCATTGAATGTCGGGCAGATTAAGACAGGAGCACCGTGCAGATCCGAGCGTGTGGCAAAATACAATCAGCTGCTCCGGATCGAAGAATCGCTGGGGGATGTGGCGGAGTACCAAAATCCTTTTCCATTTCTCGCAGAGCCGGAAGAATAGAAAGAAATCGTTTGCTAGTTTCTCGGAAAAACTTCTTTGAAAGTTATCTGAGTTGAACTTGCAACCGATTCTCTCTTGTGGTATAATGAATATTGTTTATCCACGGGAGGTGTAAAAATGGAAATTTTGAAAATTGTATTAACTATTTTATTTGTAATAGACGGTATCGCATTGACAATCATTGTACTTCTTCAGGAAGGGAAGTCCGCAGGGCTTGGTTCGATCGCAGGTGGAGCGGAAACATACTGGGGACAGAACAAGGGACGTTCTATGGAAGGTGCACTTGTCAAATCTACGAAGTTCTTAGCATGTTTATTTATGATACTGGCAGCAGCTTTGAATCTCGGTGTATTTAACTAGAGCGTACTTGCTATTGCTTTCGTCTGTGCGATTTGGCAGGATGTGAGGGAGAGCGGATATGCTATCGGTGAAGTGTTACTGAGAAGCAATACAAAGATTTGCTGCAGAAATTGTCAAAGAAATCAGAAAAAGACAGTTTGGAAAAATGTGTAAATGTAGAACATACCTGTTGTCAGATAGGTATGTTCTTTTTCGTTACATAGGAAATTCCTATGTAACGAAAAACACGCTGCTAACGACACCGTTCGCGTGCGGAGAGTCTGACTTGCGAGATTCTTTGCTCGTTTCTGGGCAAGTTCAGAAATAATTGTAGGGAAATCAGATACGAAAAAAAGGAGTGAAACGATTGGAACAGACATTTGAAAAAAGAAAAAAGATTATATACGATTTTATTTGTGATGATTTTTATGTACCGATGAAGTTGAAAGAACTGGCAATTCTTCTTCAGGTGCCGAAGGATCAGAGAAATGAATTAAAGAAAGTGATGGATGCGCTTGTGGCAGACGGAAAGGTTTCTGTTACACAGAAAGGAAAGTATGTGAAAGGAACTGCAAAGCAGCTTGTCGGAACTTATCAGGCGCATGCACGAGGATTTGGCTTTGTTACGGTCGAAGGACAAGCCGATGATATTTTTATCTCAGAGGACGATGCGAATGGGGCATTTCACATGGACCAGGTGGAAGTTGTCATAACAAAAGCACCCGAAGGAAAGCGAAGAGAAGGGAAAATCGTGCGGATTCTTTCCCATGGAACGGTGAAGCTGGTCGGATACTTTCAGAAAAATAAAAACTTTGGTTTTGTGATCCCGGACAATGACTGGTTTGTCAAAGATATTTTTGTGCCGCTGGAGCGCTCAAAAGGGGCAGTGACCGGGCATAAAGTTGTTGTTGAACTGACTTCTTATGGAAAAGACGGCAAGAAGCCGGAAGGAAAGGTTGTTGAGATCATCGGGCATGTGAATGATCCGGGCACGGACATTATGTCAATCGTGAAAGGGTATGATCTTCCGGTAGAATTTCCGGAGAAGGTGTTAAATCAGGCAGAGCGGGTGGCAAAAGACGTCACAAGTGCAGATATGGCAGGGCGTATGGATATCCGTTCCTGGAGAATGGTAACGATCGATGGAGAAGATGCGAAAGATCTGGACGATGCGATCTCCATTACAAAAGAAGGAGAAAATTATCAGCTCGGTGTGCATATTGCGGATGTGACAAACTATGTGCAGGAGCGAAGTGCACTTGATAGGGAGGCATATGAGCGCGGAACGAGTGTGTATCTTGTTGACCGGGTGATCCCGATGCTGCCACATGCACTTTCCAATGGAATCTGCTCTCTGAATGCAGGGGAAGACAGACTGGCGCTTAGCTGTATTATGACTGTCAATCCAAAAGGAGAGGTGATCGACCACAAAATCGCAGAGACCGTCGTCCATATTGATCAGCGCATGAGCTACACAAGTGTCAAAAAAATACTGGAGGACAGAGATCCGGAAGAAATAGAAGTGTATAAAGAATTTGTGCCAATGTTTGAACTGATGGCAGAGCTTGCGAAGATTTTAAGAGAGAAAAGACACCGCAGAGGTTCGATCGATTTTGATTTTCCAGAAAGTAAGATCATGCTGAATGCGGATGGCACTCCGACAGAGATCAAACCATATGATCGGAATACTGCGACAAAAATCATTGAAGATTTTATGCTGCTTGCAAACGAAACGGTGGCAGAGGATTATTTCTGGCAGGAGATCCCGTTTGTCTACCGGACACATGATGTGCCAGATGAGGAAAAAATTCAAAAATTATGCACATTTATCAATAATTTTGGACATTCCATGCATGTGGCAAACAAAGAAGTAAGACCGAAGGAAATTCAAAAGCTGCTCGCCAAAGTAGATGGTACGCCGGAAGGGGATTTTATCAGCAGACTGGCATTGCGTTCGATGAAACAGGCAAAATACACACCGGAAAATACAGGGCATTTTGGACTTGCAGCGCAGTATTACTGCCATTTCACATCACCGATCCGAAGATACCCGGATCTTCAGATCCATCGGATCATCAAAGAGACACTGCGTGGAAGGATGAATGAAAACCGTATGGAACATTATGAATCCATTTTACCGGAAGTAACAAAGCATGCAAGCCAGATGGAGCGCAGGGCAGAAGAGGCAGAGCGTGAGACAATCCGCTTAAAGAAGGCAGAATATATGGAGCAACACATTGGTGAAGTGTTTGCAGGAGTCATTTCAAGTATTACAAAATGGGGCATGTATGTAGAACTGGAAAATACAGTGGAAGGGTTAATCCATGTTACCAATATGCATGGCGACCACTACGATTACTATGAAGACCGCTTTGAGATGATTGGGGAGCATACACGAAGATCATATAAGCTCGGACAGAAAGTCTATGTCAGGGTACTTGACACAGACCGTCTGCAGCGTACAATAGATTTTGAACTGGTAAATAAGGGGGATGAGGAAGATGGCGAAAACATCGACGAAACTGATTGCCAACAATAAAAAGGCATACCACGATTATTTTATCTTAGACACTTACGAGGCAGGAATTGCGCTGCATGGTACGGAGGTGAAATCCCTCCGTATGGGAAAATGCAGCGTCAAAGAATCGTTTATCCGGGTGGAAAATGGAGAAGTTTTTATCTATGGAATGCATATCAGTCCATATGAGAAAGGAAATATTTTCAACAAAGACCCACTTCGCCCGAGAAAGTTGCTGTTACATAAGGCAGAGATCAATAAAATGCTCGGAAAGACAAAGGAAAAAGGGATGGCGATCGTGCCACTCAAAGTATATTTCAAAGGAAGTTTAGTGAAAGTAGAGATTGGTCTTGCGCGAGGAAAGAAACTCTATGACAAGCGAAATGACATCGCAAAGAAAGATCAGCAAAGAGAGGCACAGAGAGATTTCAAGATTAGAAATCTTGGGTAGACAGCTGCGGTTACAAGGCTGCGGCTGCAAAGTGAAGAAAGTCGGTTTGTAAAGCAGCAGTAAAAAGGCAGTATGACAATAGAAAATCTGAAAAAGAACAGGAGAAAAACATGGTACCTACAACAAAAGAGGCATTGAGAAAACTGGTGACAGATACGACGATAGAGATTTATGAAGATCTGACACCGCAGCTGATCCAGATGATCGATCAGACAAAGCACGATGAAAAACTGACTGAGGCGCAGAAGCAGGATGAAATTTCCCTGCATTTACTCGGGTATGTAAAATCTTGTACAAATGAGATTATCGTCGATGTTCTTGCCGAGATTCTGGGACTGGAATAAGAAATGAGATAGAATTCCTCTGTAATAAAATTGTAAAATCGTTGTGAAATCAGATGAAATAATAGAATAAATTTTATTTGAAAATAAGAAGTGAAATTTAGATAGGCATATCGGGATCACGCTGCAAATTCTGAGCTGTTTTTGAAACAACCAGAATGTAACAGTGGTACTGATATGCCTTTTTCTTTAGTTTTGTTCTTTTGATATAAATGAAAAAGATTATTCAATCTTTGATAAAAAATCCGGAAGGGATGCAGACTCAGCTGCGAACTGGATCCATTGCATGAAACGATCAGGATCTTTTTCTGCTTCAATTTTCTCAAAAAGACTGTCAGGAAGTTTGTCAAATTTTTTTAAAAGAGAGAAGAGAAGATCTGTGAGACGTTGGATGTTTTCAGTGCGTTCCGCTATACGACCTTGGCGAAGTCCTTCTTCATGCTCTTCCTGCAGTAATTCTTCCAGTAACATAAATCGTTCCTCCATTTCTCTGTTTTCTTTAATTTGGCTGATGGATCGTTGGAGCTTCCTGACATATTCGTTATGGAAATCCTTGCTGCTTTCTGATAAATCGGCTTTGACAAATTTGAGAAAAGAAACGAGTGCTTCCGGAACTTCCGATTCATTTTTGCCTGCTGTGCTTAAAAAGATAGTGTAAAGACCGTCGTTGAATGCGAGAGAACCTTCTTCTCTGCAGGCAGTGTAAAAGGAATATGAGTATTTTCCGAAGCCGAATGGGTCAAAATCACAGATAAAGATTACATAAGTATCAGGAAGTTCACGGTAATCGGAACCGCTCAGCAGCAGATCCATATCAATCTGGCTGTGATAATAACGGCTGCGCTTGCCGAGAGTGGATTTTCGAAGTACCTGCATTTCAATATTGTACCGGGTATTTGTATCATCCTTTGCATAGACATCAAGACGGACGCCTTTGTACTCTGGATGATAGATCATACTTTTTTCGGTACTTACGATGATTCTGTCCAGTTTTTTGTGAAGAAGTAATTCCAGTAAGCCTTTGCAGTTTTCTGGATCAGTCATTACAGCGCCAAACATAAAATTGTCTTTGATTGTAAGATCTTGTAAAGTTTTTTTCATGGTAAGTTCCTCCTTGAAACAGAGGAATTCTATGAAAAAATTATAGCATGATAGAGTGGAGTGAGCAAGAAGAAGTTCGATTTAGAATGATAAGAAAAACGTTTTAATAATATCGGATATACTGTAAATATATCTAAAAACAGAAGCAAGAAAAGTATCACACTGCTAAAAGAGATTCTCGCAATTCCGAGTGTGAATGGAGTGGACAAAATATTAGAGGAAATAGATTTGTCGTCAGGCTCTCTTTTGCTGATTGGGGAACCTACCGGATGCAAACTGGGAGTGGCGCAGAAAGGGTGCATATGGGGTATATAATTGTCTGAAAAAGCATAAAATAGCTGTGCCGGAAGAAATTTCGCTAGTTGGCTATGACGATATTTTCTTTTCAGAGATTTTGGATGTCCCGCTGACAACAGTCAGTCAGCCGGTCTATGACATGGGAGTGGAGGCAGTACAGCAGCTGATCAGTGAGATAGGCAGTGGAGTGAATTCTCAGAAGTGTATTACATTTCAGCCAAGACTTGTCGTACGGGAGAGTACAGTAGAGCACTCAGAATAAAATATCCTTGACATTTGTGTTATATATAGAATATAATAATGACACGAATCGTTTGCAGTCATACCAGACAGAGAAGTCATGATTAGGGCTTGTACTGGTTTCGACGGGGGTTCTGAAGTTGAGGAAGCCATTCGCGGGGCGGGACCGCGTATCAATCCGTATTTAAATATAAACGCAGACGAAAATTTAGCGTACGCTGCCTAGTTGCAGCAGTCGGCCTTAAGTCACTCACTGCTTAAGTCACCGGCTTCAAAGAGGTGAGGCACTTCGTTTCCAAAGCTTTGAGGGAATGGAAGAATTTATGAAGCTACTAAAGTGAAGAGCCTGTCATTAGGCGATTCATGGAGGGAATGTTAAAATAATGACTGTAATGGGAGATGCCGCAATGGACGGGCTTTCGGACAGGGGTTCAACTCCCCTCAGGTCCATGTAAAACCTCAGTGTACACTGGGGTTTTTATTTTTATATAGCATTTTGTGTTGCAAAAGGTTTGAAGCTTGTTGGGATAAATAATAAGGAAGATAAAAATAATGATTTATTTAAAAATAATCTTTTTGACCTTGGTATATGTTGGGCAGAGATATCCATGTACGACAGCAGGGTTACTGGTATGGTGCATAGGCTGTATCGGGATTGCTGTCTCAAGATCTTTCCCTTTGGGGATGAGTCTTATTGTCGGAGTAATCGGGATGATAGTATTTTTCAGATGGATGTTTGCAGCATTGGCTGATTTTGGTAGTGAAAGGAAAAAGATTCAGAGACGGTTAAAAAAGAGAGAAGTGTTTGAGCGATATCTGAAGTATTTAGAGGAAAGCCTCAGGTAGCATTCGGGAGGAAGTGGAAAAAATATGAAGATTATTGTATGTGTGGGGGATAACAATGCCATGTTGTTCCATAATCGTCGTATCAGCAGAGACAGGGCTGTAATAGAGGACATTCTTCGGATGGTGTCCAAAGAAGTGAAGAAAGATGGACGAGCAAGAATTTGGATGAATGAATATTCCTCCGAATTGTTTCGAACGTATTCAGGGGATATTTCTGTGTCAGAAAGATTTTTGGAAGAAGCTGGCGAAGAGGAGTATTGTTTTGTGGAAAATGTGCCGATCCAGGAATATAAAGATGAAATACAAACTGTGGTGTTATATCGATGGAATCGGAAATATCCGGCAGACATAAGATTTGCTATGGACCTTTCTAGGTGGAAGATGGTGGAATGCGTGGAATTTTCGGGGCATTCTCATGAGAAAATTACGAAGGAAGTTTATGTCAGATAAGGAAAAGCATAATAGGAGGAATCAGGATGAAGCAATGGAAGAAAAATGGGAAATATCGGCTTCTCGGTGTAGTGACTGCATGTGTGATGGTTTTTATGTCAGCATGTGCAGGCAAGGCAGAACAGGAGAAAACTTCAGCAAATGCGCAGCAGGAGACGGTTCCGGTGTCTGGGACACAGCAGTCAGATATTTCTATGGAGACCATTCCAGAATATGATGGGGAACCGTATGTGGTGATTGATGACAATGAGCCAAATTTTACGGAAGAAGAATTGCAGCCAGAAGCATATGAGACATATGGAACATTGGATGCACTTGGGCGTTGCAGTACTGCAGAGGCAAGTATCGGGGAGGGACTAATGCCGACGGAGAAGCGTGGAGCGATCGGGCAGGTGAAACCGACTGGATGGCATACTGTAAAGTATGATATGGTGGAGGGAAAATATCTGTATAACCGTTGTCATTTAATCGGTTATCAGCTGACTGCCGAAAATGCCAATGAGAAAAATTTGATCACAGGAACGAGATATATGAACACGGAAGGGATGCTTCCATTTGAAAATATGGTTGCAGACTACATCAAAGAAACTGGCAATCATGTGATGTACCGTGTCACACCGGTGTTTGAAGGGGAAAATCTTGTGGCATCGGGAGTGCAGATGGAAGCAGAATCGGTGGAAGATCAGGGAGCAGATCTTTCCTTTAATGTATATGTGTATAATGTACAGCCGGGAGTGGAGATTGATTATAAAACCGGAGAAAGCCGGGAGGCAAACGAACTTCTGACAGCTTCCAAAAACTCTGACAAAGCAGGAAACGCTGCTTCAGGAACTGCTTCTGACAAAGACAGTTCAGATCCGGTGAGTGAGCAGACTTATATATTAAATACGAGCAGTAAGAAGTTTCACAAAGAATCCTGCTCCGGTGTCAAGTCGATGAAAGAGAAGAATAAAAAGGTTTATACCGGAAAGCGGGAGGAAGTGATCGAGCAGGGATATGCTCCATGTGGCAACTGCCATCCGTAATCGGAAGCTAATATCGAAAAACTTTAGAAAAATTTCATAATATACTTGCGTTCTCATTAAAAAAGTAATAAAATCAAACTACTTGGAGTGATTAATAATGAGAATGAACTATTTAGTATCTGTCTTTTATTTTTATAGA
This sequence comes from Coprococcus sp. HPP0074, assembly GCF_964238105.1. Taxonomy (NCBI): domain Bacteria; kingdom Bacillati; phylum Bacillota; class Clostridia; order Lachnospirales; family Lachnospiraceae; genus Coprococcus; species Coprococcus sp. HPP0074. The sequence goes on from NZ_CAXSKS010000008.1 coordinate 88,778, forward strand.
TAAGTATCTTTCAACCCTGAACATTCGAGTTGTTTCTTTTGGGTGCATGAAGAACTTATTTTATAAGAATAGGCAGATACTTTTTTACTTTAAACAGAGAAAGTGGGAGGAGTGGACAGATGGAATTATCCGTTAATCTGACAGAACAGAAAAGTCGTATTATTATAGAAAGAGATGCCATGCTTCATCTGGCAGATTATATAGATGTAAACTGTAAGGTGATGATCATTACCGATGATGGAGTGCCGGAACGATATCAGAAGCAAGTGCTTGCACAGTGTCCGCAGGGGTATCTACATGTATGCAGACACGGTGAGGGGGCAAAAAGCTTTCCGGTCTATCAGCAGATCTGCGAAAAACTGCTGCAGCTGAATTTTTCCAGAAAGGATCGGATCCTTGCGCTGGGAGGCGGAGTGATTGGAGATCTCAGTGGATTTGTGGCAGCGACCTTTAAGCGTGGGATGAAGTTTGCATCCATTCCGACAACGACTTTGTCGCAGATTGATTCCAGTATCGGAGGGAAGGTTGCAGTCAATCTCGGGGAAGTGAAAAATGTGATCGGGACCTTTTATCATCCGGAGGTAGTGTTGATTGACTTGAATACACTTCGGACATTGCCGAAACGTCATTATTACAATGGACTTGTGGAGGCGGTCAAGGCAGGAATGATTGCAGATCCGGAAATTTTCCGACTGTTTGAGGAGGAAGAGATCGATCAGGTTCTTGAAGAGATCATCACCCGCTCGCTGATTGTGAAGAAGCATGTGGTAGAAGAGGATGAGAAGGAGCAGAATCTCCGAAAGATATTGAATTTCGGGCATACGATCGGGCATGCGATCGAGAGTATTTACCATCTGCATGATTATTATCATGGGGAATGTGTAGCAATGGGGATGATGAAGATTCTCGAGGATGAGCAGTTGAAAGAGCGTTTGAAAAGCATTTTAAAGAAGATGGAGATTCCGCTGGATGTTCCGTATGAAATCCAGGAGGTCATTGATTTTATTAAGAAAGATAAAAAGGCAAGCGGAGACCAGATTACAATCGTTCAGGTCCGTGAAATTGGAAAGGCGGAGCTGATCGATATGAAGATCGAGGATATGAGAAAATTTTGCTGATAAAAATATACAGGAGGTGACCAGATGAGAGTAGGGCTTGTCGGGGGAAAACTTGGACATAGTTTTTCGAAACCAATCCACGAGAAACTTGCAGATTATACATACGATCTGATTCCATTAACCGAGGAAGAATTTCATGAATTTTTTAAAAAGAAAGAGTTTGATGCGGTGAATGTGACAATTCCTTATAAGGAAACAGTGATGCAGTATTGTGATGTGATCGATGAGAAAGCAAGTGCGATCCATGCGGTCAATACGATTGTCAATCGGGATGGAAAATTATATGCAACGAACACTGATTTTGCGGGATTGAAGCAGATGATTCAACATAATGGCGTAGAGATTTGTGGAAAAGTTTGTTGTATTCTTGGCACCGGGGGGACAAGTAAGACCGCGGAGGCAGTCCTTCATGATATGGGGGCAGAGAAGGTTTATATTGTAGGGAGAAATCAGACGGATCCGATAATCTCTTATGAGGATTTGGAGAAGTATCAGGAAATACAGGTGTTTATCAATGCGACCAGCGTTGGGATGTATCCGAAAAATGACGAATGCCTGATCAATCTGAAGAAATTTCCGAATGCAGAGGCGGTAGTTGATGTCATTTACAATCCGATGAAGACAAAGCTCTGTCAGCAGGCAGAGGAGCAGGGGCTGCGGGCAGTCAATGGACTGGAAATGCTTGTGGCGCAGGCAAAATACGCAGTGGAGTTTTTTCTGGATACAAAGATTGCAGACAGGGAGATAGACCGCATAGTTGCTGAGATGAAGAAGGATATGATGAATCTTGTATTGATCGGGATGCCGGGATGCGGAAAGTCTACGATTGGCAAGAAGACTGCAAAAGAAATCGGGAAGACATTTGTAGATTTAGATAAGGAAATTGAAAAGGAAGCGAAGATGACGATTCCTGAGATTTTTGAGAGATATGGTGAGAGTCGGTTTCGGGAAATTGAACAGGAAGTCTGTGCCAGAATTGCAAAAGAGCATGGACAAGTGATCTCCTGCGGAGGAGGAATTATCAAAAACGCTGAAAATATGGAAAAACTCCGGCAAAATGGGATTGTATTCCATATCCGACGGAATGTGAATGCGCTGGCAGTCGGTGGAAACAGACCACTTAGCACAAGCAGAGAAAAATTAAGACAGATGGAGCAGGAGCGGATGCCGCTTTATCAGAAATATAGTGATATTGAAATTAATAATGATACAGTATTTAAGCTGGCTGTACAGAAAGTGAAGGAGGGATTTGATGAAGTTTTTGATCATTAACGGACCGAACATCAATATGCTCGGGATTCGAGAGCCGGGGATTTATGGAAAAGAGAATTATGAAGCACTTTTGGAACTGTGTAGGAAAACCGGAGAAGATTATGGGATAGAGATTGAGTGTTTTCAGAGCAATCATGAAGGAGCGATCGTCGACAAAATCCAGCAGGCGTATGGAGTGATGGACGGAATCGTCATCAATCCGGCAGCATACACACATACGAGTATTGCTATTTTGGATGCTCTCAAAGCGGTACAAATTCCATGTGTGGAAGTACACATTTCCAAAGTGGAAGAAAGAGAAGCGTTCCGGCAGATTTCTTATGCGGGGCAGGCGTGTTTCCATACGATTACCGGACAGGGAATCGCAGGTTACCGGATGGCGATTGAGGTATTGAAAGAAAAACTGGGGCATTGATCTGCAGGTGACAGATGCCATACACATAGAGAGAAAGAAAATAGGTTAGAGGACGAGGAAAGAAGAAAATGATTATTACATGTAAAAAAGGAGCTCCTCAGAATGAGGTAGAGAAGATTGTAAAAGGATTTGAAGAAAAAGGACTGGAAGTCAACACGATTCTTGGAACGAATTACAACGTGTTTGGAATCGTTGGAGATACGACAGTTGTAGATGAGAAGATGGTGCGTGCCAATCCGTGGATCGAGGATGTGACAAGGATTGCAGCGCCATATAAGAAGGTTAACAGGTTATTTCACCCGGAGGACAGCATCATCGATGTGGCGGGAATTAAAGTTGGAGGCAAGGAAAAAGTTGTTGTCATTGGTGGACCTTGCTCCGTGGAAGGAAAGGAACAGATCTGTGAGATTGCCGAAGAGGTAAAGCAAGCCGGAGGATGCATGTTAAGAGGTGGTGCATATAAACCGAGAACGTCACCATATGCATTTCAGGGACTTGGAACTGAGGGTATTTTAGATATGGTAGAGGCAAGAAAACGAACAGGATTACCGATCGTGTCTGAAATCATGAGCGCAGATAAAATTGATGAATTTGTAGAGTATGTAGATCTGATCCAGGTAGGAGCTAGAAATATGCAAAATTTTGATTTGCTCAAAGCACTTGGGAAGATCAACAAACCGATCTTATTAAAGAGAGGACTTTCCAATACGATTGAGGAATGGCTGATGTCTGCAGAATATATTATGTCCGGCGGAAATGAGAATGTCATTCTTTGTGAGCGGGGGATCCGTACCTTTGAGCGTTATACGAGAAACACGCTGGATCTCAGTGTTGTTCCGATCATAAAGAAGAAGAGCCACCTGCCGATCATTATTGATCCTTCTCATGCAACAGGTGATTGGGATCTTGTAGAATCTATGAGCCTTGCGGCGATTGCAGCAGGCGCAGATGGTCTGATCGTGGAGGTACACAACAATCCGGAGAAGGCATGGAGTGACGGAGCACAATCGCTGAAGCCAGAAAAATTCAAGACGATGATTGAGAAAGGAAGAGTCATCGCACAGGTGATCGGAAGAGATATTTAATATTAGGAAAATGCAAAAAGAAGCAGACATCTGAAAAGCTGTGCAGAAAATAGGAACAAGTCAGAGTGACAAAGGGTAGAGAGAAGGAGAAAAAATTATGATCATTACAGTGAAAAAAGGGATTCCCGAGGAAGAAGTGAAAAAACTGGTCCACACATTTGAGGAGAGAGGATTTCAGGTAAATGATTCTCAGGGAACAGATTATCATATTTTAGGGCTGATCGGAGATACCACGAGTCTGGATGAAAAAATTATTCAGGCCAATCCACTTGTCTCTGAGGTGACAAGAATTGCAGCGCCGTATAAGAAAGCAAATCGGATGTTTCATCCGGAAGACACAGTTGTAGATGTGGCAGGAGTGAAGATCGGCGGTCAGGAGAAGATTGTTGTCATCGGAGGGCCATGTTCCGTGGAGAGCAGGGAACAGATCTGTGAGATTGCAAAAGAAGTGAAGGCGGCAGGAGCAGATATGTTAAGAGGCGGAGCGTACAAACCGCGTACTTCTCCATATGCATTCCAGGGACTGGAGACCGAAGGAATTAAGGATATGGTGGAAGCAAGAAGACAGACAGGACTTCCGATCGTCAGTGAACTGATGGATGCAGAGCATATTGAAGAGTTTGTGGAGCATGTGGATCTGATCCAGATTGGGGCAAGAAATATGCAGAACTTTTCTCTTCTGAAAGCAGTCGGAAAGATTCAGAAGCCAATCTTATTAAAGAGAGGACTTTCCAATACAATCGAAGAGTGGATCATGTCAGCAGAATATATTATGGCAGGCGGAAATGAAAACGTCATTCTGTGTGAGCGAGGAATCCGTACATTTGAAAAATATACGAGAAATACATTAGATCTCAGTGTAGTTCCGATCATCAAGGAGAAGACACATCTGCCGATCATCATCGACCCTTCTCATGCAACTGGAAACTGGAAATGGATTGAGTCTATGAGTCTTGCGGCGATTGCAGCAGGAGCAGATGGACTGATCGTAGAAGTGCATAATAACCCGGAAGCGGCATGGAGTGATGGGGCACAGTCATTAAAACCAGAGAAATTTAAACAGGTCATCGAAAAAGGAAGGATGATCGCGCAGGTAGTAGGAAGAGAGATGTAAACATGCAGGTACAAAAGCCGGATTATCAAAATAGTATTTTGAATTTAGTCAATTCGATTTTGCACAATTATGGCGCACCGCATCGATATACTACCCTTCCGGAGGCGGATGAAATTTTGAAAAAGGATTACAGACATGTGGTGCTTCTTGTGCTGGATGGAATGGGTGTCAGTGTCCTTGAGAGGTTTTTGCCGGAGGAAAGTTTCCTTCGCAGTCATTTTCAAAAAGAAATCTCCAGTGTATTTCCGCCTACAACGGTTGCCGCCACAACAACACTGGAGAGTGGACTTGCACCGGCGGAACACGGATGGCTTGGGTGGAGCATGTATTTTCCGGAAATCCAGGACAAGGTCAATGTATTTCTCAATACGACCGGAAGTGGCGGAGTGATCGAAGGAGAATTGCTGGCTGATAGGATGATGCCGTATGAAAAGCTGGGAAGCCAGATTATGCATGCCTGTGAGGCAAAGGCATATGAAGTATCTCCGTTTGGAGATTACCATATAGATACCTTTGAGGAATTACTCAGCGGTGTGAAGACGTTATGCAGAAGAGATGAGAAAAATTATCTGTATGTATACTGGCCGGAGCCGGATCATGTAATGCATGAAGGTGGCTGTACTTGCAGAGAGGCGGGAGAATGGCTGAAAAAGATTGACCGTGAATTGGAAAAATTAAGTGAAGAGCTTTCTGATACACTTCTGCTTGTGACAGCAGATCATGGACATATCGACGGAAGAAATGTATCGATGGAAAATTATCCGGAATTGAGGGAATGTTTGAAATGTCTTCCGGCAGTGGAACCGCGGGCGCTTTCCTTTCATCTGAAGGAAGGAATGGAAGAACAGTTTCTTGAGAGTTTCAAGAAACATTTTGGGAAAGAGTTCCTGTTATTTTCCAGAGAAGAGATCACGGAGAGCCAGCTATTTGGAGAAGGGGCATATCATCCGAGATTTCAGGAGGCGATCGGTGATTACTTTGCCGTCGCAGTCGGAGCACTCAATCTATTTGATACGAATGAGGAGAAAGAGAACATCATCGGTGTACATGCAGGAATGACAAAAGAAGAGATGACCGTTCCGCTGATCGTAGTGGAAAAGCCGAAAAAGTAAAACGATTAAAAAGGATATGATACTATCGTATAGGACGATGAAATATAAAAGTCCCATATTAGGTAACATATCCTTTTTTTATCTCATGAGCCAGTCTCAATCATTTCTTTGGTGAGCAGAGTATCATAAAAAAGATTCTATTATGAAAAAATATCACAGCTTTATAAAATCTTTAAAATTCTCCGTTATGATTTTTGTAAATCAAGGAAGGAGAAGAAAATGGAATGAAAGAATTTGTGATAGAAACGCGGAAGCTGACGAAGTGTTATGGAGAACAGACTGTTGTAAAGGAAGTGGATCTTCATGTCAGAAAGGGTGAGATTTACGGGCTGCTCGGAAGGAACGGGGCAGGGAAGACGACATTGATGAAGATGATTCTCGGGCTTACACCGGAGACCTCAGGTGAGGTGGAATTGTTTGGGAGAAAGCTGCGAGGGCAGGAAAAGCAGATTTATCTGCAGATTGGCGCGATGATCGAGGCACCGGGATTTTACCCGAATCTGACCGGGACAGAAAATCTTGAGATTTTTGCAAGACTGAAAGGGCTGAAGAGGGAGCAGACGGTCAAGCGAGCGCTTGCGGTGGTGGGGCTTCCTTACAGGGATAAAAAGCTTTTTGGAAACTATTCGCTTGGCATGAAGCAGCGGCTTGGCATTGCCAATGCAATCTTACATGATCCGAAGCTACTCATTCTGGATGAGCCGATGAATGGGCTGGATCCGATTGGGATTGCGGAAATGAGAGGATTTCTCGTAAAGCTTAGCAGAGAGCAAGGAAAGACGATATTGATTTCCAGCCACATTCTTTCGGAAATCGAGCTGGTAGCGGACCGCGTTGGAATTATGGATCATGGAGTGCTGCTGGCACAGAAAAACATGAAAGAACTCAAAAAAGGTGAAGAGACACTGGAGACATATTTTAGAAATGTGACGGGAGGTGTTGGCATTGCTTAGACTGATCGAGACGGAATTTTACAAGCTGAGACGGAAAAAGAGCGTGTGGATGATGGTTCTTGCTGCATTTCTTATGCCGGCGTTGTCGGTCTGTTATTTCGGATATCTGGGGCAGGCAGAGGTGGAGCCGGCACAATTTTATAAATGGTCTGCGTTTGGATATACGACATGGATCATTCTTCCGGTAATCCTTGGGATTTTTGCAACGATGATCGTGTGTGAAGAGAAACGATTGCAGATCGTGAGGCAGATTTGGCTTGTGCCGGTGAAGGAAGAAAGTTACTTTTTCAGTAAATTTTGTATGGTATTAGTTTTGTCAGTCGGATTTATGATGCTGACAGCAGTGGCATCTGTTCTTTGCAGTGTGCTTCCGGGATTTGTACCGTTTCGTCTAGAAGATATGATGTATTTATTTGAGAAATGTATGGAAATTGGCATTCTGCTTGCATTTGCAATGCTGCCGATTTTGGCGCTGGCGATAGTGGGAAGAGGCTATGTGATGCCTGCCTGTATGACAGTTGTATATGCGCTGGCAGGTTTTTTCCTGATGCCGGTCAATATGTATGTTCATCCGATCACAAGTATGGGAGCGATCCTTATCCGAAAGAAAGACATTTCGGGGCTGCTTGTGACGCAGGAGAGTTGTGTGGGAAAGGCGGTTCTTTGTATTTTCGTGTGGGACATTATTTCCTTTGGGCTTGTAAAATATCAGTTGTCCAAAAGAAAATAGGGGGATAGGAATATGAACTGGAGAAATTTGTTTTGGGCGGAGTGCAGGAAGCTTCGCCGTTCAAAAGTGATTTTGATCGCGGTAGCAGCAGTCTTTCTGACGGCAGGGATTCTATTTGTGGGCGGACTGGAAGTGTATCATGGATCGGAGGTGCATTATGGGCTGAAGGTGATGCGAGATGGGATGCGGTACCTTGAAAATGCGGGCTGGTATATGGATGAGGTGCAACCGTGGGCGTTCTTTTTTGTGATTCCGGGTATGACAGCTCTGTTTGGGAGCTATTTAAGTGTGCGGGAACAAGAAGAGGACACGATGAAATCTTTGCGCCTGATACCGCTGCGGGAAATTGACCTGATGCGGGTGAAAATGATTCTGACACTGCTTTTTAGCATCGGGCTTTCCATGTTGTGTTTTGGAATCACCTTTTTGACAGAGGCCGTGCTACATATAGAAGATCTGTCGGCATCATTCGTGTTTATGCTGTGGAAAGAATATGTTCTTGGCGGGATCGGCATATTCTTTGCAGTATTTCCGATCATTGCATTTGCAGCAGGAAGACAGAAAAACTGCTGGTCCGTCTTCCTTTTTACGGAAATCTATTCGGTATTTGGATTATTTGCAGGGATGGCGGATCGCGTGAAAGATTTTTATCCGATCACGGCAGTGTTTAATGTGTCCGGATATCAGATTGCATCGCTGGAGAGGAGAATGATCAGTGCGGTTGTTTTGCTGTTATGTGGATGTCTGAGCATCTTTTGGATACGGGAAAAATGTGATATGATAAGAGGAGAGAAAAGAAATGGAACGAAATAAAGAAAAACGGTTAGGAAAAAGCAGAGCAGATAAGAAGATTACCGGAGTATGTGGAGGAATTGCGGCCTATCTGGGACTGTCTCCAAAAAGTGTGAGGATTCTTTGTTTTGGGTTGTGTCTGTTGTTTCCAAATGGAATCCTTGCATATTTACTGCTTGCGGCAGTGCTTCCTTTTTCAAACAGTCAAGATGCAGGGAGATAAAAAGGGGGAAAAGAAATGGGGAAAATACTGGCAGTAGATGATGAAGAAGAGATGCTGGAACTGGTGAAGATGGCGCTGGAACGTGATGGACATCAGGTGGATACAGAAGAAGATGTAAAGCGGGTATCGGCAGAGCGCTGCAGGATATATGACTTGCTTCTGTTGGATGTGCTGATGCCAGGCGAAGATGGGTTTTCACTTTGTGGCAGGATTCGGGCAGAAGTGGATTGTCCAATCTTATTTCTGACGGCAAAGACAGAAGATGCGGCGCTTGTGCAGGGATTTGGGCTCGGAGCAGATGATTATATCAAAAAGCCATTCAGCATCGCAGAACTGCGGGCGCGGGTCAATGCACATTTGCGGAGAGAAGGACGGCAACCAGTGCGGGCGATGGCACGCGGCGGGGTACGGTTTGATATGCAGGCAAAAGAGGCTATGGTTGAGGAGCAGATTCTTCCGCTTACCAAAGGGGAGTATGAGATCTGTGAGCATCTGGCGCTTCATGCCGGGCAGGTGTTTTCCAAAGAACAGTTGTATGAGGCGGTCTTTGGTTTCGATGCGGAGGGGGATCCGGGGACGATTGCAGAGCATATTAAAAATATCCGCGCAAAATTAAAGAAATATGGGAAAAGTCCGATTGAGACAGTCTGGGGGATGGGATATAAATGGAAAAAAGAAAACATACGTTAAGTCTTTCTTTTGTGTTACTCCGATTTGTGGCGGGAATGTTTGTTACGATGCTGTTGTGTTTTATGATCTGGTCACTTGTGATGTCTCTTCTTGAGCAGAAAGGGATTATCTGTTCTGGATCTGAGATCAATCATCAGGTAGAAGAGATCCTTGGGACAAGTAGTGGGAAATTCACAGAACCGGATGAGTGCTTTCCGGGCGAATATGCGTTGTATGATGCCAAAGGAACTATATTAAAGACGAATGTGGAGAGAGAAATCGCAGAAGACCAGAAAAAGTTTTCATACGTTTCCGGATATGCGGCACACCTTTCCAGGCGCACTTATGCAGATGGGAGCACTGCACTGATCCGCTGGCATTTCCGGAAGGAATTTACCGATCCGTCGCTTCGACAGACGCTCCCTCCGGCGGAAACACTCGGGTTGATTTTGCTTGGGATGGGGCTTTTGCTGTCACTGCTTCTGCATACGATATGGCTTGGAAAATTTCTTGGGAAAAAATTGAAACTGTTTCAGGAGATCAGCAAAAAGGTGGCGGCGCAGGAACTTGATTTTACAGTTCCGCATGCGGGAATCCGTGAGTACGATGAAGCACTGGATGCGATGGAAGAGATGCGGGAAGCTCTGTATCAGGCACTGACCTCTCAGTGGGCGGCGCAGCAGCAGCGCGAGGCAGAGATTGCTGCGCTGGCTCATGACCTGAAGACACCGCTGACGCTTGCAGGCGGAAATGCAGAGCTGTTGCTTGAGGAAGAATTGCCGCAGGATTATGAGAGACTGATCAGAAAAATTTTGGAGGCAACTGTTCGGGCGAAGGAGTATGTTGCAAGTCTTCTGGAGACTTCGTCGGGAAAAGAAGAAGCATTTACGAAAATGCAGTTGGGGGAATGGTTTGAAAAACTGCGGGAAAATGCTCTGGCTGCTGCGGAAGCAAAGGGAGTAAATCTGATAACGGATAACAGACTGGAAGGATCCTGGAGAATTCAGCCGGAGCGTTTGCAGCGTGGGATATTTAATATTGTGCTTAATGCAGTGGAATATACGCCGAAGGGAAAAACAGTTTATCTGGAAGGAAAAATGACAGACAACGGATGGCAGGTCTGCGTGAAAGATGAAGGGACAGGATTTGATGAGGAGGCAGTGCGCCATGCGGCTGAGCGGCTGTGGAGGGGAGAAAAGTCCCGCAGGACAGATGGACACCATGGTCTGGGGTTGTGGTCAGCCGCACAGGCGATCCGCGCACACAAAGGAGAATTGGTATTAGGCAACTGGGAAGAAGGGGGAGAAGTTTTTGTGCGGTTTTAGAGGACTGATGAATCAAATCCCACTTTCAGAGGGGGATTGACTATTTTATAGGGTTTACGCTTACCTCCGATGGAAAAAGGAGGTTCTTGACAGATGTGGGACATTGCCTGTAATCTGTAAATAAAGAAACATAAAAAACAGGAGCAGAGAAAGGAGCGCAGGAATGATCGAAACATATCGTTGGGTAGTGATTGGCTATGGTGCCATCGCAAATGAGATGGCGCAGACGTTGGCAGAGCATGGCAGGATGTTCTATGGAGTGGCAGGGAGAAATCAAGAGCGGACAGCGGCATTTGCGGAGAAATATCAAATCCAAAAGATATATGGGAAGATTGAGGAGGTGTTTGCGGATGATCAGGTAGATATTGTCTATATTGCAACACCTCATAATACGCACATCCAATATTTGCGGGAGGCACTGAAAGCCGGGAAGCATGTGCTCTGTGAGAAAGCAGTCACATTGAATACAGAGGAACTGAAAGAAGCAAGACAACTTGCAGAGAAACAGGACATAGTTTTAGCGGAGGCAATGACCATTTATCATATGCCACTTTATAAAAAGCTGCAGGAAGTAGTTGCAGATGGGAAGCTCGGAAAACTACAAATGATCCAGGTATCGTTTGGAAGCTATAAAGAGTATAATATGAGCAACCGCTTTTTTGATCCGGCACTGGCAGGAGGAGCTTTGATGGACATTGGTGTCTATGCCCTTGCATTTGCCAGGATATTTTTGTCTCAGGCGCCGGATCAGATTTTATCCAAGGTGAGGACTGCACCGAGTGGTGTTGACGAGCAGGTCGGAATTCTGATGGCAAATCCGGCAAACGAGATGGTTACAGTCACACTGACACTCCATGCAAAACAACCAAAAAGAGGGGTTGTGATCTTTGAGAAAGGGTATGTGGAAATCTATGATTATCCAAGGGCAGATCAGGCAGTGATCACTTATACCGAAGATGGCAGGAAGGAGATAGTCGCTTGCGGTAGAAAGGAAGAGGCATTGTTCTATGAGGTGGAAGATATGGAACAGGCGGTATTAGGCGGAAAGAATGAGATGGATCTGTCCTATACTTCTGACGTGATGGACATCATGACAAAAATCCGACAGCGCTGGAGCCTTGTGTATCCGGAGGAAACAACAGAAACAGAATGTGAAATATAAAAAGAGCAGGAGGAAAACAGAGAGATGGACTACAGAAGATTTGGAAATACGATCATTGCACGGATGGATAAAGGAGAGGAAATTCTTGAGCAGGTAAAGGAAATTGCACTGAGAGAGAAAATAAGTTTTGCAAGTGTGCAGGCACTCGGCGCGGTTGACCAGTTTACGGTCGGCGTATTTAAGACAGAGGAAAAAGAATATCTGGCGAATGAATTTCAAGGAAGCTTTGAGATTGTGTCTCTGACCGGAACGATCAATACAATGCATGACGAGTTTTACTGCCACCTTCATATGAGCGCAGGAAATGAAAAGGGAGAAGTGTTTGGAGGACATTTAAATCGGGCAGTGATCAGCGCGACTTGTGAGATGGTGATCCATGTGATCGATGGGAAAGTCGATCGATATCATGATGAAGAGATCGGGCTGAATTTATTTCGGTTTTAAATAATTAGAACCAAAGACAGGTTTACGATTGTGATAAGAGTAGAAAGTGAATAGAGCAGCGCAGGCTGTCTGACTGAAAGATAAGAAAATATCGCATAGATATGCTTATCCAGTCAGAATTGCCTGCGCTGTTCTTTTATAGAAATTTCATATTTCCTTTATTGACAAATTCCAAATGAAATTTTACTATAAAATTATATTTACTGTGCAAATGCATAGGAAAATACACAGAAATGAATTGAAGGAGCTTGCAATGGAAAAGACGGCAACAGACCGCAGAACGGAGCGGACGAAGGCGAAAATATTAGAGGCACTTTTGGAACTATCGAAAGAGAAGAGTATCAATGAGATTTCCATCCGGGAGCTGACAGAGCGCGCCAAGATCCACAGAAACACATTCTATATTCATTATACAGATGTTTATGGGATTCTGGATGATCTGGAAAATCACATGTGTACTGTGGCAGCTGAGGCCACAGAGCAGTTTACTCCGCAGCAGCTGCGGGAGAATGCAAGCGATGTGCTTGAGATTATTTTTTCATATTTGAAGGAGCGAAGAGAATATTGCATGCTGATGCTGGAGAATCGCACTCGGATTTCAGTCGGGCAGAAAGTGCTGGAATCAGTTTTTGAGAAATATCTGACTGCATTTGAAGATTCCTGTAATCGTCAGGCATTTGCATTTCAGGTACAGTTTCGCTATTGTACGTCCGGGGTGATCGGAATTGTGCTGTACTGGATTGAGCGGGGCTGTATGGAAAGCCCGAAGGAGATGGCGGAGCTTACCGGAAAGCTGATGACAAAAGGGCTGGAAGGCGCTATTTTGGAGGTGACTGTATGAAGAGGCAGGAACCATTGATAGAAGCGGCAGAGAGCAGTTTTCGTGCAGCAGGCATATCAGACTGCTTTTGCAGGAAAGTCCGGTGGGAGCATGTGGAATTAAGTGAAGTGAATTTCTTTAAGACTTCCCTGCGGAAGATGATTCAGGCAGTGGAACTGTCAAAGCGGCTTGGGATTATCATAAAAGAAGAAGGGGCATAACATGAAGGATTTTGTAAAACTGGAAAATGTAAGAAAAATATATCAAATGGGAGAAGTCGAGATCCGAGCAGTGGATGGCATTGACTTTGAGATTGGAAAAGGTGAGTTTGTCGTGATCGTCGGCCCGAGTGGTGCGGGAAAGACGACGGTATTAAATATTCTTGGCGGTATGGATACGGCAACGAGCGGCAAAGTGCTTGTTGATGGAAATGATGTGGCACAGTACACTAACCGGCAGCTGATCGGCTACCGCAGAGAGGACATTGGATTTGTCTTTCAGTTTTATAACCTTGTTCCGAATCTGACTGCGTTGGAAAATGTAGAATTGGCGCTTCAGATCTGTAAGGAACCGCTGGATGCAAAGACGGTACTTGAGGAAGTCGGGTTGGGAGAAAGACTAAATAATTTCCCGGCACAACTTTCTGGAGGGGAACAACAGAGAGTGTCGATCGCCCGGGCGCTGGCAAAAAATCCAAAGCTGCTTTTGTGTGATGAACCGACGGGAGCGCTTGATTACAATACCGGGAAGGCAATCTTGAAGTTGCTTCAGGATACTTGTAGAAATAAGGGGATGACCGTGATCGTTATCACACATAACTCTGCACTTGCGCCGATGGCAGATCGTGTGATCCATATTAAAAACGGCCGTGTGGAGAGTATGGAGATGAATGCACATCCGGTACCGGTAGAAACGATTGAATGGTAGGGAGACAGATGAAGAAACGAGCATTGAGAAAAGATTTTTATATGGAAATACGAAAGAGTCTGGGGCGCTTTTTGTCCATTTTCTTTATCGTGGCAATGGGTGTCGCGTTCTTTTCAGGAATCCGGGCATCTGAGCCGGATCTGCGCTATTCCGGGGATGCTTATTTTGACCGGAATCATTTGATGGATCTGAAGGTGATGGGAACGCTTGGGCTGACAGAGAATGATGTGCAAGCAATCCGGTCACTGGAAGGAGTGGCACAGGCAGAACCCGGCTACTCCGCGGATGTAATGGTTGAGCGTGATGGAAATCAGAAAGTGCTTCATGTATCGTCGATTTTAGATTCGATGAACCAGTATACTGTGGAAGAAGGAAGAATGCCGAAAAAGGACGGAGAGTGTCTGATCGATCAAGATTTTATCCAGGGATCAGATTTAAAGGTCGGGGATGAGATCACGCTGATCAGTGGAACGAAGGATCTGGTTACAGATACGTTTACGAAGGAAACATTTCGGATCGTAGGTGCAGGAAGCAGTCCGGAGTATATTTCTTTTCACCGTGGAAGCAGTATGATCGGAAATGGAGAGGTCAGCGGTTTTCTTGCCGTGCCAAAAGAATCTTTTGTGACAGAAGCATACACAGAGTGTTACGTTTCAGTGGAGGGAGCAGAAGAGGAGACCGCATTTACAGAGGAATACGATCAGAAGGTGGAGAAGGTTGCAGAGCGGATTGAATCCATTGGAGAACGGCAGGGAGCGCTCCGCGCAGAGGAAATCCGTGGAGATGCCAAGGAAGAACTTTCCGATGCAAAAGCGGAATTGGAAGAAGGAAAGAAGAAAGCAGAGAAAGAACTTTCTGACGGAAAAGCAAAGATTACAGATGCTGAGGCGCAGTTACAAAGTGCAAAAGAACAGCTGGAGAGTGGAAAACAAGCACTGGAAGCAGGAAGAAATGAACTTCTCGTGAGCCAGACGACAGTCGATGAAGCTTATGCACAGATTGCAGATGGACAGGCACAGCTTGCACAGGGGAAAGCAGAGTTTGCGGCGAAAGAAGAGGAATTCAGAAGTCAGTACGAGACAGGTATGGAACAGATTGCAGCCGGAGAGAAGCAGATTGCAGCCGGACGCATAGAACTGGAAGCAAAGAAAGCCGAGTACGAGGCAGGGAAAGCAGGATTAGATCAGATGAAGATCACGCTGGCAGAACTGCAGGCGGCGCTGGAAAATGGGATGATCCCAGAGGAACAGATTCCACAGACAGAGGTGCAGATTGCAGCGCTTCAGAAGACAATCGCACAATTGGAGCCGCAGTTAGCGCAGGCAGCAGACCAGATCGCGCAGGCAGAACAGGTGATTGTACAGAAGGAGCAGGAACTTGCGGCGGCTAGAACACAGTTGGAGGAAGGAAAGACTGCGATCGAAGCAGCAAGAGGACAGCTTACAGAAGCTGAAAATGAGCTGTATGCCGGAGAAGCGCAGGCGGCAGAAGGACAGCGGCAGATTGATGCCGGATGGGAAGCAATCCATGCCGGGGAGGCTGAGCTTGCGGCGGGAGAAAATGAAATCGCAGTCAATGAAAAGAAACTTGCTGAGGCAAAAGAAGCATATGAAAATGGAAAAAAAGAAGCCGAAGCCGAGATCAAAGATGGAGAAAATAAGATCAAAGATGCAGAGCAGAAGATTGCGGATATTGAAGATGCCAAGTGGTATGTCAATGACAGAAGCACACTTTCTGACTATGTAGGATATGGAGATAACGCAGACCGTATGCGGGCAATCGGAGAAGTATTTCCGATACTATTCTTCATTGTGGCGGCATTGATCAGTCTGACAACGATGACGCGGATGGTTGAGGAACAGCGTACACAGATCGGAACGCTGAAAGCGCTTGGCTATGGGAAATTCAGTATTGCAGGGAAATATCTGAATTATGCGCTGATGGCAACGATCGGAGGAAGTATTTTCGGAGTATTGTTCGGAGAGAAAGTATTTCCGTATATTATTGTAACTGCATATAAGATCATTTATATACATATGCCGGATATTGTGATCCCTTACCATTGGGGATATGCGGCGATGGCAACAGGTGCGGCAGTGATCTGCACAAGTGCGGCGACACTTCTTGCATGTTATAAAGAACTGGCATCCCAACCGGCAGTGTTGATGCGCCCGCCAGCTCCGAAGCAGGGAAAACGCGTTTTCTTAGAGCGTATCACATTTATTTGGAGCAGATTAAGTTTCATATGGAAATCCACGATCCGGAATCTGATCCGATATAAAAAGCGATTCTTTATGACGGTCTTTGGAATCGGTGGATGTATGGCGCTGATGATCGTCGGATTCGGACTGAGGGATTCTATCTTTGATGTAGGAAGGATTCAATATCAAGAACTGAATTTATATGATGGGATGATTATCTTAAATACAGATGCAGATGAAAAGGATAAGGAATCACTGGAGCAGTATCTGCAAGGGGAGAAGGAGATCAGTCAGGCTTCAGAAGGATATTTAAAGAAAACAAATGTAGAGAAGGGAAAGATAAAGAAAGACGTATATCTGTATGTGCCGGAAGATTTAGAGAAAAATCAGGAATTTTTAGTCTACCGTGACAGAAAGACACAGGAAACATTTGAGCTTGGAGAGCGGGACGTCATTTTGACAGAGAAGATGGCAAAGACACTCGAGGTAAAGAAGGGCGATACGATTACAGTGAAAGGGGAAAATGGTGACAAAAAAGAACTGACGATCACAAATGTATGTGAAAATTATATGGAGCATTATCTTTATGTATCTCCTGAAATTTACAAAGAAATGTTTGGTGCATTTCCAAAAGCAAATAATATTTACTTTAAGATGAAAGAATTTGATGAGAAAAAGTTAAAGGAAATCGGAGAAAAAGTGCTCGAGGAGCGTGCGGCGCTCAATGTTTCCTATACTTATAATGTAGAGGAACAAATGGATGAGATGCTGGAAAGTCTGGATATTGTCATCGTTGTGCTGATTATTTCTGCGGGGCTGTTAGCGTTTGTTGTGCTCTACAATCTGAATAATATTAACATTAATGAGCGGAAGCGGGAGCTTGCGACGATCAAAGTACTTGGATTTTATGATAATGAAGTTTCTGCCTATGTATACCGTGAAAATATTCTTCTGACATTGATTGGAACAGTTGTCGGGGTGATATTGGGCAGTATCCTTCACCGGTTCGTGATTACGACTGTTGAGATTGATACTGTGATGTTTGCAAGAACGATCAAAGGGTTTAGTTTTCTGTACAGCGCACTGCTTACATGTGGATTCTCTGTTTTTGTAAATTGTGTGATGTATTTCAAACTGAAGAAGATCAATATGGTGGAATCATTAAAGAGTGTTGAATAGAAAGAAACAGAAGACGACGAGAATGTTATTGAAAAATTCAGACTGCATTTAGAAAAAAGTGTCGGGGATGTCTCCGGGTATGGTATAATAAATCTCGTACCTGGAGATATTTTTGTTTTTCACAAAAGTGACACAAGTATTTGTTATGATGAGAAAAAACGAAGGAGCGAATGTTTGATGGATAAATTAAAAATATTGGTGGTGGATGATGAGAGCAGAATGAGAAAGCTTGTCAAAGATTTCCTGACAAGAAGTGGATACACGGTTGTCGAGGCAGCAGATGGTATGGAGGCGATGGACATTTTCTATGAGCAGAATGATATTGCACTGATCATTCTCGATGTGATGATGCCAAAGATGGATGGCTGGCAGGTGTGCCGGGAGGTGCGTATGCACTCGAAAGTACCGATCATCATGTTGACGGCCAGAGGAGAGGAGCGGGATGAGTTGCAAGGATTCGAACTTGGGGTAGACGAATATATTTCCAAGCCGTTTAGTCCAAAGATTCTTGTTGCGAGAGTTGAGGCTATTTTAAGAAGAACGAATGTATTTGCGGCAGATGAAGTTGTGGATGCAGGTGGCATTTCTGTGGATAAGGCAGCACATGAGGTGAAGATTGACGGAGTTCCGATAGATTTAAGTTACAAAGAGTTCGAACTGTTGGCATATTTTATTGAAAATCAGGGAATCGCACTTTCGAGAGAAAAGATTTTGAATAATGTATGGAATTACGATTATTTTGGGGATGCGAGAACGATCGATACACATGTCAAGAAGTTGAGAAATAAGCTGGGGGACAAAGGTGAGTACATTAAGACCATCTGGGGGATGGGATACAAATTTGAGGTAGAGTAATGAGAGATTCGATCAAACGTCAGATTACTATTTTAAGTGTCGGGATAGTTGCATTTACTATGATCATCGCACTTTTGATCAATGGAAGATTCATGGAAGGTTATTACATTGCAAACAAGGAAGAGGACTTAAAAAATATGTACCAGATGTTAAATGAGTCTGTCGGAAGCAGTGTGATTTACACGGAGTCTTTGGAAGCTATGAAACGTCTTGCAGAGCGGGCAAATATATCTTTTATCGTGCGCGACCGATCAGGAAATCCGGTCATCGGTATGATGAAAGAGGGAGAGGATGAGCTGAACAGTCAGTTAAACGGCTATCTTCTTGATAAGCAGGACGGAAAGATCTTAGAGCAGACATCCTATTATGAAATACGGAAGGCGAAGGATATCAGAAGCAGAACAGAATATATTGAAATGTGGGGAAGTTTTGACAGTGGATACCATTTTCTGATTCGGACACCGCTTGACAGTATTCGGGAGGGAGCAAAACTTTCTACGAGATTTCTTGCGTATGTGGGCTGCATTATGATCGGAGTGAGCTGTATTCTCGTCTGGTATTTTTCCAGAAAGATCACAGATCCCATCATGGAGCTTGCTATGCTCTCGCAGAAGATGGCGAATCTTGATTTCAATGCCAAATATACAAGCGGCGGTGACAATGAGATTGGGGTATTGGGAGACAGCTTTAACCGAATGTCGGAAAAACTGGAGCAGACAATCTCCCAGTTAAAGACCGCAAACTTTGAATTGCAAAAAGATATTGAACAGAAGGAAAAACAGGAAGAGCGCCGGAAAGAATTTATCGGAAATGTATCCCATGAGTTGAAGACGCCAATTGCACTGATCCAGGGTTATGCAGAAGGACTGAAAGAAGGGATCCATGATGATCCGGAGAGCATGGAATTTTACTGTGACGTCATCATCGATGAGGCCAATAAGATGAACCAGATGGTAAAAAATCTGCTGACATTAAATCAGTTGGAATCTGGAGATGACGGATTGTCCATGACAAGATTTGATCTGGCAGGCTTAATCCGCGGAGTGCTGCAAAGCTGTGAGATTTTGATCCAGCAGGCCGAGGCGAAGGTGAGCCTGAAAATGCAAGAGACAATCTATGTATGGGCAGATGAATTTAAGACAGAGCAGGTGCTGCGAAATTATATCAGCAATGCAATCCACCATGTGGAGGGAGAGCGGATTATCGAGATCAAAGTAGAAGAAACAGGAGAGAAAGCACATATTTCTGTCTTCAATACCGGAAAATCGATTCCACAGGAAGATGTGGAACGGATCTGGGATAAGTTTTACAAAGTAGATAAAGCGCATTCGCGGGAGTACGGTGGAAATGGAATCGGACTTTCTATCGTGAAGGCGATCATGGAGTCCTTTCATCAGAAATTTGGGGTAGAAAATTATGACAATGGGGTAGCATTCTGGTTCGAGTTGGATATGAAATAACAGATACCGGCAGGAAAAAGGAAACAAAAGAAAAGTTAGGAAAAGCAGGAGGAAAAGAAGATGGCGGCAATTAGCGGAGCTTGGTTAGAAGCATTAAAAGGAGAGTTTAAGAAGCCATATTATAAGAAATTATTTGAGACAGTCAATCAGGAGTATCGGACGAGACAGATCTTTCCGCCTGCGGATGATGTGTTCAATGCATTTCATCTGACACCATTAAATGAAGTGAAAGTAGTCATTTTAGGGCAGGATCCATACCACAACGTAGGACAGGCACATGGACTTTGCTTCTCAGTGAAACCGGAAGTAGACATTCCACCGTCACTGGTGAATATTTATCAGGAACTGCATGATGATCTTGGATGTGAAATTCCAAATCATGGATACCTTGTCAAATGGGCCAAACAGGGCGTATTGATGCTCAATACAGTTCTGACGGTGCGCGCTCATCAGGCAAATTCGCACCGGGGAATTGGCTGGGAAGAATTTACAGATGCAGCGATTCGGGTACTGAATGAACAGGATCGACCAATCGTATTTATCTTGTGGGGAAGACCGGCACAGACTAAGAAAGCAATGTTAAATAATCCGAAACACCTGATCTTGGAAGCGCCACATCCAAGTCCGCTCTCTGCCTACCGTGGTTTTTTCGGAAGCAGACCGTTTAGCCAGACAAATGCATTTTTAATGGCAAATGGAGTGGAGCCGGTTGACTGGCAGATTGATAAGATAGAGTGAACGATTGAAAAATAAAAGAAAAGAGAGGAAAGTGACTATGGAAAAGTATGATCTTCTGATTATCGGCGCCGGACCGGGGGGATATGTAGCGGCGCTTGAGGCAACAAAACGGGGAATGAAGGTACTTGTTGTAGATAAGAAAGAGGCAGGGGGAACTTGCGTAAACAGAGGGTGCATTCCGACAAAAGCATTGCTGCATGCCTCCACGATTTATAAAGATATGAAAGACTGTGAGAAATTCGGACTTTATGCAAAGGAAATCGGATTTGACTTGCAGAAATTATATCAGTATAAAGAGGAATCCGTCGTAGAAATGCGGAAAGCAATCGAGGAAGAATTTTCAAGACTTGGTGTTACTTTTGTACAGGGAATTGCACAGGTTCAGGCAGATAAACGAGTGGTCGTAAAAATGGCACATATGCAGAAGCGTACCGTTGGCAGTGGACTGTCAGATGATGGAAAGAACCCGGCCGATATACTAGATACCGTTATCTATGAGGCAGATAAAATTCTAATTGCTTCCGGAGCAGCGCCGAGGAAACTTGGGCTTCCTGGGGAGGAGTTGTCGGAAGTAATGACGAGTGAAGAACTGCTTCAGGCGAAGGACAGATGTTATGACAGGCTGGTTGTTGTAGGAGGCGGTGTCATTGGACTGGAGATTGCCACTGTATTTCAGGCGCTCGGTTCAGAAGTGACTGTGATAGAATTGGGAGAGCGGCTTCTTCCGTCGATGGACATTGAGTTTGCTGAGGCTTTGGAGAAGATTCTTGTCGGGCGTGGAATCCATGTGTATAAGAAAAGTTTGATAGAGCGGTTCGAGAAAGAAGAGAATGGTGTAAGCTGTCATTTGATGTCCGAAGGGAAAAAGCAGATTCTTTCCGCGGATGCAGTGCTGGTATCTGTGGGAAGGGAACCTTATACGGAAGAATTGTTTGCAGCAGACTTGAAGATTCGCATGGATCACGGCAAAGTGCTTGTCAATGAATTCTTCATGACAAATATCCCGGGCATCTATGCGATTGGAGATGTGATCGGAGGAGTTCAGCTTGCGCATGTTGCTTCCGCTCAGGCGAAATATGTTGTGGAGCGCATGAACAATTTAGAACCGTCAGTCATCTTATCCATCGTGCCAAGTTGTCTGTTTGTCTCCATGTCGATCATCCCAAACTGTCTGTATCTGAATCCGGAGATTGCAACGGTCGGACTGACTGAAGAAGAGGCAGAGAGGAAAGGCATCCCAGTGCGCTGTGGGCGTTACCGGATGGACGCAAATGGACAGACGATTTTATCAAAAGAGGAAGTGGGATTTATCAAAGTACTGTTTGCCGCAGACAGTGACGTACTGCTGGGCGCACAGATCATGTGTCAGCGGGCAACAGATATGATCGGGGAACTGGCGACAGCGATCGCCAACGGTCTGACATCCCGACAGCTAATGTATGCGATGCGTGCACATCCGACTTTTAATGAGGCGGTTTCCAAGGCAGTGGAAGACAGCAGGGAATAGAAAAATATGAAATAAAAGTTATTCAAAATCTTAAGAATATAAATATGGAAATACAACCTCTAGAGTGAATTAGAAAGTACACGTTGCGAGGTTGTATTTTTTTGCTGTTTTTCCATTACATAGTTGGTCAGCAGGATTCCCTGTCGTTCGACCTGTTGCTCTTTTTTTACAACATATCCACGGTGCTCGAAAAATGGTCTTGCAGTGATGGAGGCATGTGTGGTAACTGTCGCACTTTCCACAGATGCTTCCAGTTTCTCGCAGAGTGCAGTAGCAATACCGATTCCCTGATGATCTTTGTGGACATAGAGACGGTCTAGGTAGCCGGAGGAATCAATATCGCCGAATCCAGCAATTGTTTCCCCATCGACAGCGACAAAGGATGTATGCGCGAGAAAAGACTTATTCCATGCAGCAAGATCTATGGAACCGGTCGCCCATACATCCATCTGCTGGCGGGAGGAGCCTAGTTGATTGTTGTTAAATATGCTACACTGACTGTAGCAGTTCTTAAAGAGAAAACCGTTCGATGTGCTGCTCATCAAGGCACTCTTTTGTACATTGACAAGATATGAGGTTGCAATACGAAATTCGTGTACTGCGTAAAATCTTAATCGTAAAGACATTATTACTGTATGGCATGGGAAGTTTAGTACCTGATACAGTTACAGATGAGCATATCTTATCCGTAAAGGGTGTTGTCAACCACCCTATGATGTAACGCCACTTTAGATAGCAATATCTTTTGGGGTTAAAAGTCGGAGACGTATGTCGTTCGTACGACTGGGCAGTTACAAGCCCATGACCTTTAGGTCGTGGGTAGTTGACAGAAAAGAATGCTGATTTCTTCACAGTCTTCGGGGTGTAAGGTCTGAGTGTTATATGGCTGAAATGGTTTGCTTGCAGTTGTGACATAGGCGTAGAACCTCCTGTATCTAATAGAATATTTTTTTGTATTGTAGCATGATGCAGTAGAGAATGAAATCATGCTACAGCAATCTCCCATTTTTTGAAACGTGTACTTTTTTAGCGGCCATGCATCTTTTTCCAGAAAAAGACGCCGGAGATTACTGAAGGAAGACCGACCCAAAGTGCCACCGCACATAATGTGACAGTCTCAAAATCCGGGACAGTCAGTGTGCAGACCAGATAGAGAAGCACAATCGGGATGGACAGATCATGAAGGACACGATGAGCTACATTCCAGGTATCTTCGTCGTGTACGGTCCATGGAAGTCGCAATCCGGTATGTCTGTTGAAGGGAAGTCTTGTCGATATCATGCCGGTAAAAAGGATAATGGCAGATACGAGCAGCATTGCAAAAAATTTCCCATCGGTATTGGAAAAAGGAAGGATGCCCATCTCGGACAAGACAAAAGTTACAATACAGACAGTGAGGACGCCAATATTAAAAAGGGTTGTAATTCGAACGGCACCGAGTTTTTTTACGGAGGTTGTCGTGCGGGTGAGCAGAGCAGTATTCCGGTACAGAATGATGACTGCTGTCAGAAGGCAGGCAAAGGTCAGTAAAACGGAAACAATAGTATTGTCGATGATCAGTGCAAAGAGCATAGAAAGCATCGAGAAAAAGAGAATCAGATTCCGCTTTTGCTCGGCGCGGGAAGAAAGACTCCGTTCCTGCACTTGTTTGGCAAGCTCTTCATTGAGGCGAGCAAGTTCTATAGCAAGAGTTTCTGCAGAGAGGGATTCTGAACGTGGTTGTTCGTCTGTCCCAAGCAGTTCTGCAACAGAAATTTCTAACACTTCTGCGAGACGGATCAGAAGTTCCGCATCCGGTACGGAGAGATTATTTTCCCATTTTGATACGGTCTGCCGGACAACATTCAGAGGGATTGCCAGTTCCTCCTGACTCATTTTCTTCTCTTTTCGATATTTTTTAATTTGATCTCCTAACATATCGAAGTCTCCTTTCACATGTAGATTGATGTTCCACTGCCAGTATAAAAATCAGGGGAAGAAAAGGCAAGCAACGCAAGTTAACATGGTGGTTTTATCGTGGAAACTTCCGCGTTCATGCGATAGTAAGTGTCATTCATCTGCATAATTTCCCCAGGGCTGATCGTTAATTTGCTTCCGTCCAAGAAGAAAATATGGTAGTAAGTGACCGCACCGGAAGAGAGCGCTTCCTTGCGCGAAATCTCCCCGTGAAAACGGAGTTGATGCATCCAGTCAGTGAAGGCAGAAATTTCTTCTTTGGAAAGGTTCTGTGAGGTGGGAGAATCCTTTCCACCCGTGATGGAAATACGCTCAATTTGTTTGATGTCGGAAATCTGGATCTTAGACAAATATTGTTCAGGAATTTTTGAAAAAGTAGTCGTATCTTCTCGTAGAGAGGAATCCTCAAACTGGCAGGCGGTTAGCGTAAGAAATAAAAATGCCAGAAGGAATGGAATGAAAAAGAAGCGGGGGAAATTTTTAAAAACTCCAGCGGATATTTTTTGCATGGAAGATCAGTCCTTTCGTATTATGAGGGAGAAGTATTATTGTCTGTTATGTTTTTTTGGTATTTCCAGAACTTTTCACCACAGTGCGGGCAGCGGGAAGGAATCAGAAGATTACTTCCGGGAAGTCGTACGCATTGAATCTGCTTTTTTATACATAGATCATAGAGGTCAGGATTCTGTACAGATCTCTGTTTGGTTAGAAATGTCCGCGGCATGGTCAGAAGCGGAAGTTCACCGCCGCAATTCGGACATTTCCAGAAACGATGGTGCAGAATATCTGAGGAATATAGCAGGGCAACGCTGAAAATCAGAGAAAGCAGCAGAGCGATGGAAATGATAAGCAGTAGAATCTTTGCCCAGTCGTGGTGTACTTGTCCGCCTTCCAGAAGAAGGAGGAATATACCTGATGCGGTAAGCACAAAGAAAGACCGTTCCAAAAACTTTCCTGTTGCTATAAGGCGGGCACTCCGAGAATTTTGTTTGATCAACTGCTCCTTCTGGAGCAAGACTGTCTCATTTTCGAGATAATTATAATCATGTTGTTGTCCGGATGACAATGCGAACACCTCCTTAGTGCTGGATGATAAAGAATCAGTTGAAAAAGTGAAAGGGAAATTGGCATAAAAAATCAAAATAACTTCTGAAAGAGAAGATTAAGGACGTTTCCAGGAAGATTCAGAAATAGGCTGGAAAGTCAGAGGTATTTTCGGCAATTGAATCTTTGGATAGTAAGTCCGGATTGTTCTGAGAAATTCAGAACAATCGCACCGAAGGGAAATGGTTTCTTCACTGCCATCTTTTTTGACAAAGTGGATTACTGCATTCTGGTAAAGATTACCACGTTCCCGTTCATCGGAAAAATAGATTCGTTTTAGTTTTCGGCAGTCATAATAGCAAAGAGAAAAATCATTCAGAATGATAATTGCTGATTCTGTAAAAAAGAAACGGTTTCCAACGGTCTTTTGTAACGTCTGCAATGCTTTTTCTAATTTCGTGAGATCAGAGGAAGTAAGCATCTGGTATTTCCCGAGAAAATAGAGCAGCGTTGTCACCCCGATAAGTAACGTAAAAAATCCGAAGAGAATCGCTGTTTCGATGGATCCTTTGTGAAGCAAACGGATGGAAATAATTGTCATGAAGATACAGAGAATAATACTTCCTATGGCTTTTGCATACCAGAATCGTAAAGTCTTTTGAAAGATTCGATAGACATTGGGATAGTTTTTCAAGTAGATGTGTTTCTTTTTTTCAGAGTTTTTCATGTTCGTTTTTTCCTTTTTTGCTTCTTTTTCCTTTTGTTTCTGTGTGGCTGCTTCTGAGGTATGGAGAATCAGAATGTGCCTCTCATTTGTTTGCCGGAGAAATCAATCAGTAGGTATGTGAAAGGATTTTGTCACTGGTTATGTAATGGAAGAGGGAGAAAATATCTTATATTAGATATAGAAATATCATATCATACAGACCGCATAAAGCAAATGGCGATATCGTCTATTCTATAAAAATCATGTTGTTTGCAAAGACAATCAGTGATATCTCTTCACAATTTGTCACCCATTCATTTCCCAATCAGGCAGTAGAAAAAGGATGACGAGAGATCGGGCAAATGCTATAATGTCTGCATAAGGAGATAAGTGATATGATGATGTTGGGATTGTTTTGCATGGCAGCTTCATTCTTCCCTTTGTACTTGAAGTATAGGGTTGTCTTGACTGGAGAACGGTGCAAAGGAAAAAGATTGGAAAAGAGATTTGGGTATTCAAGAATGAAAAATATGGCCGGGAAGTGTTCCAATGCAGCGATATTCGGCTGGAACTTCTTTCCGGGTTTTTCTTATTAGCGGCCGTGTTTTCGTTTTCAATGGAGGTGATTCAATGACATTTTATGTTCCGTATAATAAAAAAAGTCTATGGATTCGCCACCCAGGAAGAAAATCTGACCATCTTTCTGGGAAAAATGAAAATTTACATATAGACAGAGGTGGTTTTCAAATCTCAGTTTTGCTATAATAGGTCTAAATGCAGTAAATGAGCAATTGATTATTGGAGGAAGGAAGTAAATGAAGTTAAGTAATTCGTATTTTTATACACTGCGGGAAAATGTAAAAGAAGAAGATAGTACAAGTGGAAATTTATTAGTGCGGGCAGGAATGATCAAAAAAAGCAGCAGCGGAATTTATATGATCATGCCGATGGGAAAACGTGTTCTGAAAAAGATTGAGGAAATCGTGCGGGAAGAAATGGATGCTGCAGGAGCGCAGGAACTGTTGATGCCGGCTATGATCCCAGAAGAAATTTATGAGAAAAGTGGACGTAGAGAGGCATTTGGTTCCAACATGTTTGCGCTGAAAGACCGTTATCAGAAGAACTATGTTCTCGGTCCGACTCATGAAGAATTATTTACGATGGCAGCTATGATGAAGGGAAGTTCCTATAAGGATTTTCCTTATAATCTGTATCAGATTCAGACGAAATTCCGAGATGAAACAAGACCTCGTTATGGTTTGATCCGTGTGCGTGAGTTTATTATGAAGGATGCCTATTCATTTGATATTGATGAAGCAGGTCTGCATGAATCCTATATGAAAATGTTCCACGCCTATCAGAATATCATGGAGCGCTGTAAGTTAAATTACAAGATTGTAAAAGCAGATACAGGAGCGATGGGTGGATCTTTATCCGAGGAATTTCAGGCAATTACAGATATCGGGGAAGATGTGATTGTCACCTGCGACGGCTGTGATTTCTCAAGCAATCTAGAAATTACAGAGGTGATTGATGTGAGTGAGCCGTCAGATGCAGAGGAACAGGTGATGGAGGTTGTGGAAACACCGAATGCACGCACGATGGAAGAAGTTGCTGCATTTTTCCATAAGTCTGTAAATGAATTTGTGAAGACACTGATCTATACGGTAGATGGAAAAACAATGGCATTTCTCTTAAAAGGAAATCGGGAATTGAATGAAACAAAAGTGTTGAAGCTTCTAAAGGCAAATGAAATAGAGCTTGCGCCGTTTGAGGAAGTGGAACGTGTTACACATGCAAAAGTTGGATTTGCGGGACCGGTTGGTTTAGAGTGTCCGATCGTTATGGACCGTGAGGTCACAAACATGAAGAACTTTATCGTTGGAGCAAATAAAACAGATCACCATATTGTTAATGTAAATCTGAAGGATTTTGAGGTGGAGATTGTTGCGGATATCGCACAGGTGCATGAGGGAGATGTCTGTCCGGTTTGCGGAAAGCCATTAAAATTCTGTAAGGGAATCGAAGTTGGAAATACGTTCAAGCTGGGAACAAAATATGCAAAGACACTCGGATTGGAATATCAAGATGTGGATAATAAACTTCATCCGGTGGAAATGGGCTGTTATGGTTTTGGTTTGGAACGCTGTATGGCGGCAATTGTAGAGCAGCACAATGACGAGGCTGGAATTATCTGGCCGGCAAGTGTAGCGCCGTTTGAGGTTGTAGTGGTCGTTGTATCCAGCAAAGATGAAGAGCAGATGCGTATTGGAAGTGAATTGTATGAGGCATTGAAAAAAGAAGGCATTGATGTACTTCTGGATGATCGAAAAGAACGTGCGGGTGTAAAATTCAAAGATATGGAACTGATCGGGATCCCATATCGCATTACTGTCGGAAGAGGTATTCAAGAGGGGAAGGTAGAATTCCGTGCCAGAACAGCAGCAGAGAATCGTGAGATTGCCTTGGGTGAAGTGATAAAACTGGTAAAAGAAGAATTACAGAAATAAATTTGAAGAAATCAGATGAGGGACAAGCAGTTAGTTTTCGGATTAGCTGCTTTTCTTATGGTTTTTGACCAACAGTTTCTGTCAGTCATGTGTAAAACGAAAAGATAAAATAAAAAATAGGAGATAAGACTTGACAAAATGATTGAAAAATGTTTATATGAACATATGAACAGTTATTCATATGTTTAGGAGGTGCTTACGCATGAAAATAGAGGAAAGAACAAAAAAAGACAGAGAGACAGAGCTGACAGAATCTGTTGACAAAGAGATTCATGAACACTGTGGCTGTGGGGAACATCATCATGAGCATACACATTCCCACCATGAGCATGGGAAAGCTTGTGGCTGCGGAGGAGATCATCATGATCACGAGCATACGCATTCCCACCATGAGCATGGAAAAGCTTGTGGCTGCGGAGGAGATCATCATGATCACGAGCATACACATTCCCACCATGAGCATGGGAAAACTTGTGGCTGTGAAGGACATCACCACGCACATTCCCACCAGAACAAGGAGAATGAGGATAACAAAGAAAAGTCTATTTCATCACATAGAAAGGGTAGAATACAGACGTATCTGCTTGATAATCTTGGATGAGCGAACTGTGCTTCCAAGATGGAAGCAAGGATACAGGCGCTGCCTGAGGTGAAAGAGGCGACAATCACATTTACGACAAATCAGCTTCAAGTGGTCACGGAAGGTGACAAGGACCTGCTGGAGGAATTTCAGAAGATCTGTGCTGCGATTGAGTCTGAAGTGATTGTAAAAAGGAAGGTATCGGTAAATAAGAAAGAAGAAAAGAAAAAGAGGGAGCAGGAAAAGAAAAGAGAACAGAAACGGGAACGCATAGAAATTGTAGCAGGAGCGGGATTGTTTCTTGCGGGAATTTTGTTGAAGGACAAATACGAATTATTTTCTACCATCTTATTTGTGAGTTCTTATTTGACGCTTGGATGGGAGATTCTGCTTACTGCGGGAAAAAATATTTGTAAGGGAAGAATGCTCGATGAAAATTTCCTGATGAGTATTGCAACACTTGGTGCATTTGCAATCCAGGAATATGCAGAAGCAGTCGGTGTCATGCTGTTTTACCGGATTGGAGAGATGTTTGAGCATATTGCTGTGGAAAAGAGCCGTGGACAGATCATGAGTGCGGTTGATTTAAGACCGGAAGTAGTCAGCCGGGAACAGAATGGGGTGACAGAAGTCATTCCGGCAGAGCAGGCACAAGTCGGAGATCTTTTGATCGTGCGGCCGGGAGATCGTATTCCGCTGGATGGTACAGTAATAGATGGTGAGAGCAGGATCGATACTTCACCGGTAACCGGGGAACCAGTTCCGGTCAAAGTTGAGAAAGGAGATTCTTTAGTATCTGGATGTGTCAACACATCAGGTTTGTTGAAGATGCGTGTAGAAAAGGTATTGGAGGATTCCATGGTGACAAGAATTCTGGATTCTGTAGAACATGCAGCTGCTAGCAAGCCGAAAATTGATAAGTTTATCACAAGATTTGCAAGAGTCTATACGCCGTTTGTTGTGGCGCTTGCTCTTGCGACGGCGATTCTTCCATCACTTGTCACTGGAAACTGGAGCTACTGGGTGTATACGGCGCTGACTTTCTTAGTTATTAGTTGTCCATGTGCGCTTGTACTGAGTGTGCCACTTGCCTTTTTCTCGGGAATCGGAGCAGGATCTAAGAGAGGAATCTTATTCAAAGGTGGTGTTGCAATTGAGGCGCTGCAAGGAGTAAAGACCGTTGTCATGGATAAGACGGGAACAATCACAGAAGGAAATTTTGTTGTGCAGAAATGTGTGGCAAATGAAATGGAAGAGGAAGAATTACTCCGTCTTGCCGCAGTCTGTGAGAAGAATTCCACTCATCCGATTGGAACAAGCATTCTTTTGGAAGCAGAAGAGAGAAAGGTGTCTGTTCTTGATCCGGAACGGATCACAGAAATTTCTGGAAAAGGAATTGAGGCAGTTTTGGATGGCAGACAGATTCTCTGTGGAAATCAGAAGCTGATGGAACAGTATCAGGTAGATTTGACAAATGGTCCAAAGGGGTCATATGGAACGGAAGTACTTGTTGCAGTTGATGGAGAATTTGCGGGATTTCTTGTGATCTCTGATACGATTAAAAAAGATGCTGTCTCGGCGGTACAGGAACTGAAACGGCAGAAAATACGCACTGCAATGCTGACCGGAGATGCAAAAGAAAGCGCGGAAGCAGTAGCAGAGCAGACAGGCATTGATGAAGTACATGCAAGACTTCTGCCAGAAGAAAAGTTAGGTGAGCTGACAAAAATCCGAGAGCAGAATGGTTCGGTAATGTTTGTCGGGGACGGAATCAATGACGCACCAGTACTTGCAGGAGCGGATGTCGGAGCAGCGATGGGAAGCGGAGCCGATGCAGCTATTGAAGCTGCTGATGTGGTGTTTATGACTTCTTCGATGGAGGCAATTCCGGCATCGCTGGAGATTGCGCGAAGTACAAACCGTATTGCGAAGCAGAACGTTCTGTTTGCATTGGCAATTAAGGTCGTTGTTATGGTGCTTGGGCTGGCAGGATTTGCGGATATGTGGCTGGCTGTGTTTGCGGATACAGGAGTTGCAATGCTCTGTGTACTAAACTCTATCCGTATTTTATATAAGAAAAAATAGAAATATATCAGGAGGAAGTGATGCGAAGTGGAAATCCATGGAAGCAGCACTTCCTTTTCTGTGAAATGTAAGAAAAGTATTGACAAACAAAATCAAAGTGAACGATAATGAAACAGAAATGAAGGAGATAGATATCATTATGAAGAAAATAGAGGAAGCGGAAGTGGAGCAGTGCGAGCTAAAACATGTGCACGAGAAGACGGTGGAAAAAGTGAAAAAGGATATGCCTGTGGAAGATGAACTGCAGGATCTTGCAGATTTTTTTAAAGTCTTTGGAGATCTGACAAGAGTAAAAATGCTTTATGTGCTATTTCAGTCAGAGATGTGTGTCTGTGATCTTGCTCAGGTACTTCAGATGACACAGTCTGCAATTTCGCATCAGCTGCGTGTTTTGAAGCAGATGAAGCTTGTGACAAACAGAAGAGAAGGAAAAACCGTGTTCTATTCGCTGGCGGACAGCCATATCAAAACCATTATGAATCAGGGAATGGAACATATTCGTGAGTAAGAGGAGAGCGAAAGTGGGAGGAATCAGAGCAGTCAGAAGAAATATGTTACTGACAGGAATCGGGGCAGCAGCGTTTTTGGGAGAACTGGTGTTTTTAAAGAAAATGGATCTTACGCTGCAGCAGGAAGTTATTTTGTTTGCGGCGACTTATATGATAATCGCAGCTGGTGTGGTGGAAAAGACTGTGCGGAGTTTTTGTAAGAAGCGGATTTTTAATGAATATCTGCTGATTCTTATTGCGACAGCATGCTCTTTTCTTATTTTTCAGTATGTAGAAGGCATTTCTGTTTTATTATTGTTTCAGATTGGTTCGATTCTTGAAGAAGTCATGCTGTACCGATCAAAGAAATCTATTGCAAATATGATGGACATTGCCCCGGAGTTTGCAAATCGAAAGAGTCATGAGCAGGAAGTGCAAGTGGAGCCATCGGAACTGGAATGTGGCGATATCATTTTGATCCGTCCGGGAGAGAGGATTCCGGTGGACAGCAGAGTGTTATCAGGGGAAAGTATGGTTGATGCCAAGGCACTGACTGGAGAGTCTCTTCCGCAGACTGTGACGGCAGGGGCGATGCTATATAGTGGCAGCATTAATCTGACCGGGGCGTTGGAAGCGGAAGTGGTAAAGAAATATGAAGATTCTACGGCTGCGAAGATTATGGCGATGGTGCGGAAAGCCAATGATACGAAGACAGACAGCGAGCGGACGATCACAAAGTTTGCGTCGATTTATACGCCGATCATCATGTTGGCGGCAGCTCTTTTGGCGATTGTTCCGCCAAATACATTTGCAGAAGGTGACTGGTACACATGGATCTACCGCGCGCTCACATTTCTAATTGTTGCGTGCCCGTGGGGGATTGTTATTTCAATTCCGCTGACCTTTTACGGAGGAATCGGAGCGGCAGCAAGACAAGGTGTAATGATCAAAAGCAGTCATCAGCTAGAACTTCTGACAAAGGCAGATACGTTTGTGTTTGACAAGACCGGAACACTGACCGAGGGAGTGTTTGAAGTAAAGGAAATTCATCCGGAGGGAATGACGGAAGAAGAACTTTTGGAGCTGACAGCATATATCGAGTACTTTTCGAATCATCCGATTTCTATGTCACTGCAGAAAATGTATAAAAAGGAAGTAGAGAAACAGCGGATCGAGGTAGTTCAGGAAATTCCGGGACAGGGGATCTATGCTCTGATTGATGGGAAGGCGGCATATGCAGGAAATCGAGAACTTTTAAGGGAACTGCGGATTGCTGTTCCAAAAGTGCGTGCAGCAGGTACGATCGTGTATGTTGCACTCGATGGAGTTTATGCGGGATATATTGTGATCGGTGATACGTTGAAAAAAGAAGTGCGGGAGACGATGGATATTCTGAAAAGGCGGTATCATAAGGAATTGGTCATGCTGACAGGGGATAATGAGATTGTAGGAGGAGCTGTTGGCAAGTTGCTGAACATGGATCACATTTATACGAATCTGCTTCCGGCGGAAAAGGTTGAGAAGGTAGAGGAGTTTATTGATTCTCAGCAGGAAGATGAGAAGTTAGTGTATGTTGGTGATGGTATCAATGATGCCCCGGTATTAAAGCGGGCGGATATCGGAATTGCGATGGGAACACTTGGAGCTGCTGCGGCGGTGGAAGCGGCAGATATCGTTTTGATGGAAGATGATCCGTCGATGATTCTTGTAATCCTCAGGATTGCAAGGGAGACAATCGGAGCAATCCGCCAGAATGCCGTGCTGTCAATCGGCATGAAATTGATTTTACTGACCTTGGCGGCAACGGGGTTGATCTCTATGTGGACGGCGATTACCGCAGATGTGATCATTATGCTGGTTACATTATTTAATGCGCTGTGTCTGCTGAAATATCCGGGATAGGGAAAATGTCTGCAAGTTGTCAGGAAAAGAAAGAATATGGGGAATCCACAGCATGACGAAATGTATGTGGAAAAATAATGAATCAGGGAGGAATTGTGTTGAAAAGTAAAAAATGGGCGCTGTGTGTGCTGGTATTTATGCTTCTAGTTTTTGCCGGATGTACCAGAGCGACGGAGGAAGGTATGGAACTGTTTGAGCAGAAAAAATATGATGAGGCACTGGAACTTTTTCAAAAGGAAGCAGAGTCAGGGGAGGAGCAGGCAGAGGCATACTTAGGAATGGGACTTGTCTACTGGGAACAGCAGAAATATGAAGAGGCGAGAAATGCATTTCAGAAAGCATTGAATGCAGGTACAGAAAAGACGGGGACACTCTATAATCTGCTGGCTTCCTGTGAGATGCAGCTTGGTGATTATCAGAGTGCACTGAATCATTATAATCTTGGGTTACAGTCAGAGGGAAACAGTGCAGAACTGACACAGGAAATGGAATTTAATCAGATTGCCGCCTATGAAAAATTGTATGATTGGGAGAGTGCAAAGGCAAAGATAGAAGAATATATTGCAAAATACCCTGACGATGAAGCGGCAAAGAAAGAAGCAGAATTTTTGCGGACAAGATAAAAATAAGAGGCAGTGGAGATTACTCCCTGCCTTCTATTTTTCCATAAAGTTCTTTTGGGACAAATGCGTGGACAAAGATGCCATCTTCCCGGTATTCTTCCTCCAAAAGTTCTCCGTATTTACGGATCAGCTGGATCTTTCCGGCATCGGCGTAAGAATAGGTTCTTGAAATTTCAATCTTTCGTTCGCGCAGAATCTGTTCAATGACAGATTGCAGGGTATCCAGTCCTTGACCGGTCCGCGCAGAGATATTTACGATGTGATCTGCCTTGAAATCACGGATGATCGGAACTTCTGTCAGTCGATCCTGCTTGTTGAAAGCGGTGATGACCACTTTATCTTTGACATCCAGATTTTGTAGTGTCTCGTAGACGGTATACATCTGTTCATCCATCTGTGGGTTGGAAACATCGACTACATGTAAGATCATATCTGCATATTTCGCTTCTTCTAATGTACTTTTGAATGCTTCGATCAGATGATGAGGAAGCTTTCGGATAAATCCGACGGTATCTGTCAGAAGCACTTCCTGACCGCTTGGAAGTTTCAGTCCTCTGGTCGTTGGATCTAAAGTGGCAAACAGCTTATCCTCCTCAAGAACACTGGATCCGGTCAGACGATTTAGCAGTGTGGATTTACCTGCATTTGTATAGCCGACGATAGCGATGACCGGGATATGATTGCGGCTTCGCTGCTCACGGGTCACTTCCCGGTGCCGTTTGACATCTTTTAACTCACGGTTTAGCTGGGCAATGCGTCCTTTGATCAGACGGCGGTCCATTTCAAGTTTTTTCTCTCCGGGACCTCTTGTACCGATTCCGCCGCCGAGTCTGGAAAGTGATTTTCCAAGACCAACCAGGCGGGATTGGCGGTATTTCAGCTGTGCAAGTTCCACCTGAATTTTACCTTCATTTGTAGAGGCGCGTTCTGCAAAGATGTCAAGGATGATCAAAGTGCGATCCATGACTTTTGTATCCAGTGCATCCTGGAGATTTCCAAGTTGTGCAGGAGAGAGCTCATCATCACAAATGATTCCAGTGGCATCTGTCTCCCAGAGGAGATTTTTAATTTCATCCAGTTTTCCCTTGCCGACGTAAGTGCCAGGGTGGATCTGCTCCCGGTTCTGGATGATCCGTCCAACTGTCTCGGCCCCGGCAGTCTGTGCCAGTTCTTCCAATTCATCCAGTGATTTTTCTGTATCTTCATTGTCATCTGCTTGCACACCGACGAGGATGACACGTTCTTTTGTTTCCTTTAAATCGTATAATTGCATAAAAGTCCTTTCTGCCCGAAGGAGGGCAAATTGATATAGATATATGTATCATAACATAGATTGAGGTTCTTTGTAATGTTTTTCCGCAAGATGCTCAAAAGTAGGTGACGGTATTTCGAATCAATAGTATAATGCATGTATAAATTTTGAAAAAGGGAAAGCGGGGATAAAGATGAAGAAATATCAGATTACCGAATGGTGCCATCATTTTATCGGAGGGCATGTGCTGGAAGGGGATATTTGTATCGATGCGACTGCTGGCAATGGGCATGATACCCTTCTTCTGGCAGAGCTTGTGGGAGCATCGGGAAGCGTCATTGCTTTTGACATCCAGGAGCAGGCGGTACAGGAGACAAAAAGAAAGATAGATGCATGTGGATATGCAGAACGGACAGAAGTTGTGCTGGACAGCCATGTGCATATGGGAGCTTACGCAAAGGAAAATACAGTCAGCTGCATCACGTTTAATTTCGGCTATCTGCCGGGAGGGGATCATACACTTGCGACAAAGGCAGATACGAGTGTGCAGGCGATCGAGGAAGGATTGCGACTATTGAAGAAAGATGGGTTGATGAGTCTTTGCATTTATAGTGGAGGGGACAGTGGATTTGAAGAAAAAGAGCGGATTTTAGCTTACCTGAAAGAACTTGATCCGAAGAAATATCTTGTGATCGTCAGTGAATACTATAATCGCCCGAATCATCCTCCGGTTCCGGCATTTGTGATTAAATTATAGAGACGTTATTTTTTAGCAAGGAGCGTCTCATTGCCGGAACGAAAGTCAGAGGGTATCGCGAATCTGTCTGGGAGATTCTCCAAAGTGAGATTTGTATGCACGCGAGAACGTGGAATAGTTTTTAAATCCGCAGTCGTAACACGCCTGAGTGATTGGCTCTCCGGAGGCAATCAGTTCTTTGGCGAGCAGTAATCGTTTGTAATTGATATAGTTTCCGATCGTATATCCGGTCTCGGTTTTGAACAGACGCATCATATAGTATTTGCTGACATAAAATCTGGCAGCGAGATCATCAATATTTAAGTCTGTGGTCAGATTTCGGTTAATATACTGGAGAAGCTCCACAACTTTTGTATTACAATGGTCTGTGGCGATAAATTCCAACTGTTCATTCAAGGTTGCACGATTCAGATGAATCATAAATTCCAGAAAGAGAATTTTCTGATAGAGCGTATTGGCGTATCCGACATCGGAAAATGAATGTTTCAGATTGTCAACGGCGCGCACCAGCGTGTTTTTTGCGTGGGAGTGTGTCCGAAGTACGTTCGTATGTTCTTTTTTTGCCTTTTGAAAGCACTCGCTGAGGTCATAATCTGCCGTCTGGTAAGTATTGATAAATTCCGGGGAGATGTAGACGACGATTCGTTCATATGGTTCCGAATCTTGTACGTTTAGCTTATGGATATCATTGTGGCTGACAAGGACGATGTCATAAGGCTGTAGTTGGTAAGATTTCCCCTCAATCGTGTACTGGACATTTCCTTTCAGAAAAATTGTGATCTTATCAAAGTCATGATAGTGATATTCAAATTCCTTGGAAGCGGTGTCCGTCAGGTAAAACAGGCGGAAATCGCTGTATAAGTATCCTTTTTTCTCGTAAGTTTCCATAAAGGCAGTCTCCTTGTGTTCGATTTTCAGCTAGGAAACAGTGTGTTGCATCGTACGGGTCAGAGGATTCCTAAGATTATTTTTCCTGTTTAGGGAGAGAAAGAATATCAACAAATCATTTCCTATATAGTAATAGCAGATCATAAAAAATCAATTGTACTACGGTTGTGCTTCATAGCTGTTACGATGATTATACAGCACTATCTGCAATATAGAAAGCACTATTTCTATATTATTACGGAATAATGCTTGTTATGATGAAGAAAAAGGAGGCGCGGTTACAGTGATGAATATTGTGTTGGAAAAATATCATGGATTGGGAAATGATTACTTTGTATTTGATCCGAATAAAAATGAGTTAAAGCTGACAAAAGAGAATGTCCGAATGATCTGTGACAGAAATTTTGGGATGGGTTCGGATGGAATTCTCGAAGGACCTATTTTTCAGGAAGATAGAATTTATGTGAAAGTATGGAATCCGGATGGAAGTGAAGCGGAGAAAAGTGGGAATGGAGATCGTATTTTTGCAAAATATTTGAAGGATGCCGGATACATTCAGAAGAAGCATGTAACCTTCTACACACTGAGCGGAGCTATTCAGGTAACATATCTGAATGAGGATGGAAGCAGGCTGCGCGCTTCGGCAGGAAAGCTTTCTTTCTGGAGTGATGAGATTCCGGTAACGGGAGAGCGCAGAGAAGTCATCAATGAAGACATGGTATTTGGAAGAACTTTATATCCGGTTACTTGTGTGTCAATCGGAAATCCGCATTGTGTGATCCCGATGCGAGAGATTTCTAAACCACTTGTCTGTAAGATTGGTGATTATGCGGAGATTGCCAGATATTTCCCAAATAAGATCAACACACAGCTATTAAAAGTGATTGACCAGGAGAATATCCAGATTGAGATCTTTGAAAGAGGAGTCGGTTATACATTGGCATCCGGAAGTTGTGCGTGTGCTGCAGCGGGCGTTGCATATAAGCTTGGCATGACAAATCCAGGTGTGACGGTTCATATGCCGGGCGGAAAGCTTCAAGTAGAGATTCAGGATGACTGGGAAGTATTTGCAACAGGGGAAGTATTTTATATAGGAAAGATTTCACTGAGCAGCGAGTTTGGCGAGCGATTAAGAGCTGCGGTAAGCGTAGAGGAACGGTAGAGGCTTAGATGAAATTGATAGAAAGTTTTATGGGGCAGAATGTATTTTCATTCTGCCCCAAATTCTCTTAAGATACGACTCTTGTGACAGCATCTGCACAGGAGGCAAATAGGATGAAGATCACTGCAATCGTTCCGATTACACTTTCGTAGTTTAATTTTTTGAATTTTTCCCGCCACCGAGAATGTTTGTCGATTTTGGAAGATTTCTTTGTCAAAATACTTCCGGCGACTAAAAACAGTGAGATTCCACTGAGGATACACATGCCGCTGCGCCACACTTGGAATGCTTCCGGCAGAGAGAAGCCTTGAAACAGGAATCCTCCGGTCAAAAGCAACAGTGAAACGGCGATGGATAAAATCACACCATATTTTCCAGCAGAGAGAAAGTCGGTCAAGTATTCTTTATTTTTCATCATACAAATGACAGGCCACCTGATGTCCGTTGCCGATATCTTTTAAGGTAGGCATGCATTGTGAACAGATTTCTTTTGCATACTTGCATCTTCCTTTAAATCTACATCCCGGCGCAGGGTTTACAGGGCTTGGCACATCCCCTTCCAGTTTGATTCTTGTTTTCTCTCGTGCGATTTCTACTTCTGGATCCGGGATTGGGATCGCGGACAGCAGTGCTTGTGTGTATGGATGAAGTGGGTTTTTGTATAACTCCTCAGAGCTTGTGATCTCCACCATAGAGCCTAAGTACATTACAGCAACACGGTCAGAAATATGTTTTACCATAGATAGGTCATGTGCGACAAACAGGTAAGTCAGATCCATTTCTTTTTGCAATTTGATCAGGAGATTGACAATCTGAGCTTGAATGGATACATCCAGTGCGGAAATAGGTTCATCCAGTACAAGAAATTTAGGTTCAACAGCGAGTGCTCGTGCGATTCCGATTCGCTGTCTCTGACCACCGGAAAATTCGTGAACAAAACGGTTTGCATGTTCTTTGTTTAATCCGACAAGATCTAGGTAGTGGTAAATTTTTTCACTTCGCTCTTTTTTGTTTGAAGTCATATGATGGATATCAAGTCCCTCTGCAACAATATCTGCAACCGTCATACGAGGATCTAAGGAAGCGTATGGATCTTGAAAGATCATTTGAGTTTCTTTTCGGAAATTTAACTTTTCTTTCCCTTTTAGTTCATGGACATTTTTTCCTTTATAAAGAACTTCTCCGGATGTTTTATTATATAATCCGATACAAGTACGTCCGCAGGTTGTTTTGCCACAACCAGATTCGCCGACGAGTCCAAGTGTTTCCCCTGGAGCAATTTCAAAAGAAACATCATCGACTGCTTTTAATGTAAGTCCTTTTCCGACTTCAAAATATTTGCATAAATTTTTTACTTCTAATACATTCTGGCTCATAATGATTCCTCCACTCCAAATGGTTGATTTTCTTTTGGCGCCATCGGATGGTGCAGCCAGCATGCTGCCTGATGTCCATTTCCAAAATCAGTTACTTCCGGTGCCTCCTCACAGCAGATTTCCATGCAGTAAGAACATCTTGTACAGAAAGGGCATCCTTTCGGTGGTGAGATTAAATCCGGCGGAGTTCCTTCGATAGAAGCCAGTTCCTGTTTATTAGAAAGGTCCAGACGAGGAACCGCTTTTAATAACGCTCTTGTATAAGGATGTTTTGGGTGATAGAAAATATCTTCCCGGCTTCCTCTTTCCACAATTTTTCCTGAGTACATCACTACAATCCGTTTTGCAATGTTGGCTACTACACCAAGATCGTGAGTGATCAAGATGACAGCGGTATTCATTTTGTGCTGAAGATCTTTGATCAGATCCATAATCTGAGCCTGAATCGTAACATCCAATGCAGTTGTTGGCTCATCTGCAATCAGAAGATTCGGCTGACAGGCAAATGCGATTGCAATCATTGCTCTTTGGCGCATTCCGCCAGAAAATTCGTGTGGGTATTGCTTGACACGACCTTCAGCATTTGGGATTCCAACCATTTTCAAAAGGTTCACCGCTTCTTTGTATGCTTCAGCTTTTGTCATTTTCCGGTGCATCATTAAATTTTCTACAATTTGTTTTCCGACAGTCATAGTCGGGTTCAGAGATGCAAGAGCATCCTGAAAGATAATCGCGACTTCCCCGCCGCGGTATTCACTTAACTCTTTTTTGTCCATTTTCAGAACATCTTTGCCTTTGTATAAAATCTGGCTTCCGTCTTTGATTTCTCCGGGTGGAGTTTTTATCAGGCGCATAATAGATTTTGCGGTTACAGATTTACCGCAGCCGGATTCTCCAACGATTGCGACAGCTTCGCCTTCTTCTACATCGAAGGAAACACCGCGGACAGATTGTACTTCTCCTGCGTAAGTATGATAGGATACGCGCAGATTTTCGATTTCTAATATTTTATCCATTGTTTTCCTCCTACTGACGTAATCTCGGATCCAGAGCATCTCTCAGACCGTCTCCGAGTAAGTTGAATGCAAGCACGATGATACACAGAACAAGTGCCGGATAGAAGATCTGATATGGATACAGATCCAGAACCGACTGTCCATTTGAAATCAGCACACCAAGACTGATGACAGGTTCTTTTAATCCCATGCCGAGAAAGCTCAAAGATGCTTCCGTAAAAATGTAGCTTGGAATGCTTGTGGCAACATTCAGAATTAAAATACTCAATGTATTCGGAATCAGATGCTTACGAATGATCCACGAAGGATTTGCTCCAAGTGTTTCGGCAGCCATGACGTATTCAGATTCTCTGAGCTGCATGATCATACCACGCATTTGTCTGGCTGTGCCGCACCAGGAAGTAAGGCACATGGCAACAAGAAGCGCTCCCATATTCTGTCCAAGCACCATCATGATCAGCAGTGTGAGCAGAAGAGAAGGAATGGATGTAAGGATTTCTACAATTCGCATCATGACTTCATCGAGCCATCCGCCAAAATATGCCATGATTCCACCGTATGCGCAGCCGACGACGATCTGAATGAAAGTACACGCAATCGCAACGATCAGAGAAGCACGCGCACCGACACAGACACGGCTGAAAAGATCTCTTCCAAGGATATCAGTACCAAACCAGTGTGTGCCATCGGCAGGTTTGTTCTTCATAACTGCATTGATTGAGACATATTCCTCGCCACTGATCGTTGGACCAAGTGTGATAAAAAGGACACATGCCAGCAATAAAATCATAGAGAAAACAGCAATTGGATTTTTTCGAAGTCTTCTCCATGCATCCTGCCAGTAAGTTACAGTAGGACGCACAATGGCATCAGAATCAAAGCGGCTTCTGTCGACCGGTCTAAATTTTTCTTTTGTTAATTCAGCCATTTTCTTCCCCCTCCCTATTTCTTGCCGCCGCTGATACGGATTCGCGGATCGACTACGGTATACAAAATATCTGTCAGAAATACAACTGCAATATATAGTGCTGCAGTAATTACTGTCTGTCCCATGACGATACAGACATCCCTGCCGCTGATTGCTTCGACATAGTATTTTCCAAATCCCGGTATTACGAAGATTTTTTCGATAAAATAAGATCCGGTAATACACATTGCCACACTCATCGGAAGATTAGTGATGACAGGGATGAAAGAATTCCTAAGTACATGTCTGCGGATGACTTTTCCTTTGGAGAGACCTTTGGATTCCGCAGTGAGAATATATTCCTGGTTCATAACATCCAACATGGATGTTTTTAACAGGCGGGCGTAAGATGCAATGTAGACAAAACATCCTGTCAAAGTAGGGAGAATCGTATACTCCCAGCCGCCAAACCACAAGGTGAAAAGATCTCCTTTCGGCCATCCGATCGTCGGGAATAAGTGTAGGTTTCCGGCAAAGACTTTCTGAAGCAGGATACCAAAGACGAGATGGGGGACGGAAATCAGGAGGATTGAGAAGAACACAATGGAATAATCAATCCATGTTCCCTTTCTCGTTGCGGCCAGAATACCGAGCAATAATCCAAGGCCTACACCGAGGAGCATCTGCTGGATACCGAGTCGTGCAGAGACAGGTCCTTTTGTTTTAATAATGTTGGAAACCGTCTCTCCTTCATAGATAACGGATTCACCAAAATCTCCTTTTAACATTCCTTTCATTGTGATTCCATAACGCTCAAGAAGTGGTTTGTCAAGACCATATCGCTTGTAAAGGTTGACACGGACTTTTTCCGGCAGTTTATCTGCTCTTGCAGTGAGGGCATCCCCCGGCACTGCAGCCAGTAAAAAGAAAGTTCCAGTCGCGATGACGAACAGCGTAAATAACATCTCGACGAATCTTCTTATTGTATATTTAACCATACTGTATTTCCTTTCTCTTTTATGGTGTGTCTAATAGATTCCAATGGAAAAGAGGTTCGCCAGAGAACCTCTTTTCTTGGACATTTTTGCTGTTGCTATTTGCCGGAAATATATGCGCGGCTGAATTCATATGCACTTCCAAAAGTTGGGAAGCTCATGTCTTTTACATAGCTTTGTACGAAAAACTGTTTGTTAGAATAGAAAATCGGTGCGATACCAGCTTGTTCATTGATCAGATTGTTCTCCATTGCCACATAGGTTTCGGCACGTTTTTCCATATCGCTTTCTTCGGCAAGAGAATCAAACATTTTGTCAAATTCTTCATTCGAATATCCACCCATGAATTTTGCATATCCACTTCCTGTATTAAACAGTTCCATAAAAGTCATAGGGTCGTTGTAGTCACCATTCCATCCCATGAAGACAAGATCGTAGCGGTTGTTATTTCTCTCATCTACGAAAAGGGAAGTGTCGGCACAGATATTCACGTTTACTTTTACACCGAGTCTGTCTTCCCAAGTCTGTTTGAAGTATTCCTGGATTGCCTGATCCTGGACGGTTGTTCCGGAGGAGATGATAGTCAGCTCGACATCTTTGAGATCTTTATCGACACCGGCTTCTTTCATACCTTCCTTGAACATTTTTTGAAGTCCTTCGTTATCGTCTTTGTACTTGTCGTAATCAGCTTTTAATGGTTCTTCCCCTGCCACTGTGCGGAATTCTTCTTCTCCTACGAGCATTCCAGCAGGAATCAGACCATAAGCAGGAATATTGATACCACTGTATACAACTTCATTCATTTCTGCTCGGTTGATTGCAAGAGAAAGTGCCTTTCTGCATTTTGCATTGTTCATAAGACCGGAAAGTCCTCCTGTGTGCTGATTGAAGCACATATAGTTACAGCTTGGTGATGTTTTAGAAATGTTTGCAAGCTGTCCGCTTTCAGTAAGTTTCTGCCATTTTGCAATATACTCGGAGTTTGCTTCCACAGCATCCAGTTCTTTGTTTTCAATCAGAATGGATTTTGTAGAATCTTCCGGAATCTCTTTCAATGTAACTTTTTCTAAATGTACATTTTCAGCATCCCAGTATTCTGGGTTTTTCTCAAGAACAATTTCATTTCCTTTTGTGTGATCTGCAATTACGAAAGGTCCACAGAATACATGAAGTTTATAGTCTGCATTATATTTTGTTTGATCTCCGGCCTTTTCGATTACATCAAGACGGACTGGATCAAAACAAACATTTGTAAGTTTTTTGATGAAGAATGGGATGTTTGCACGAAGTTTGATTTCAAGTGTTTTATCATCGAGTGCTTTTACCCCGATATCATCGGCAGAAGCTTGTCCATCGTAATATGCCTCAGCATTTTCGATATCATATGCCATGAAAGAGTAGGAAAATCCATTTTCAGGATTTAACAGTCTTTTGATTGAGTCTACATAATGCTGGGCAGTGACTGGCTGGCCGTCAGACCATTTGTAGTCACGCAGTTTGAATGTGTAAGTCAGACCATCGTCAGATACTTCATAGCTTTCACATCCGGCATTTTCTACGACATCATTTCCATCTTTGTCGCTGAATACACGGAATAAC
The DNA here is from genome assembly GCF_964238105.1 of Coprococcus sp. HPP0074. Classification (NCBI taxonomy): domain Bacteria; kingdom Bacillati; phylum Bacillota; class Clostridia; order Lachnospirales; family Lachnospiraceae; genus Coprococcus; species Coprococcus sp. HPP0074. The sequence continues at coordinate 132,725 of NZ_CAXSKS010000008.1, forward strand.
CCTTCCTGGACATGACTCAAAAGAACAAATTCATTAGCATTCCTTGCATCATTGACATCGAGTACTTTGCAGTCTACGTTATTTAACACTAATTCCTGCTTTTCGTCTGGTTTAGCTTCGCTGGAGGATTCAGCTGTTTTCCCGGAAGATTTCTCTTCGCTGTTTCCGCCACCACAGCCAGATAAAATTGTTGCGATCATCATGGATGCCATCGCCAGTGCTGTCAGTTTTTTCCATTTCATACCTTTTCCCTCCTAAATTTAGAAAAATTTAATTATAATAAAGTTATTATAAATTTACAGGCTTTCGTTGTCAACAAATAATTGCATTTTTTAATATTTTTCTATAAATTTAGAATAAGATATCGATTTATCATAAATTAATAAAAGTAAATCATGTATATACAATATTTTTTACGAGGAATGGAAAGTTTTTAGATTGATCTTCGTGAGCAGTTGAGTGTGACGCTAATCTGTGGCTGGATGTTTCAAAATTTTACTGTATGGATCCTTTTCTTTCCTTATTTAATGGGGTAATAATATATTGGGGGAATTGGATGGGACAGAGTGCTTTTAATAAGAAATTTAGAAGTTTATTCATATAGAAAGCGAGGGAGATTGTTTTAAGTTATATTTTGTAAAAATTAGGCTGATAAACGAGAGAGAAAATTACAGTCAAAGTCAGTTTTTTGAATTATTAGAAATCTTTTCTTGCAAAAATTTGGAAACTCTCTGAAATTATTGAAGGAATATCTGGATGTGGCATCAGAAAAATCCTATGTTTTTTGAAATGTAGAAAAATGATACAATATAAGAGTGAATAAATATTTATAAGGAGAAAAGCTAGAAAAATACTTGTGACATCAATGCGATTTTCGTAAAAAATCTACTATATGAAGAATATGAAAATCATATATACGAGAATATAGGCAGTAGATGCATAGACAAAAGAAAAGGAAAAAGGGGTAGATGAAATACAAAATATATAAAAACACTAAAAAGATAGAAAATTCTGATGAATTACGATGAGAAAAGTATTTTGCGTAAACATGCAAAAAATGAAAAAATTTATTGACAATGCAGCGATGAAAAATTATAATAACTTTAATGCTATAAATTATAAAAGGAGGAGAAAGTTATGAAAAAACGAGGCAAATGGCTTGCACTTGCACTGGTAGCTGCACTCGCAGTAACAACTGTTGGATGTGGAAGTGGCAAGAAAGAATCCAAAGGCGAAAAAGGGGCTTCAGAAGAGATTAAAGATCTTGTGACTTATGAAGTGCCACAGCGTGAGATGGAGAACGTATTTATTTTGAATACGGAGATGGCAGCTGACTTAAACGTACTTTGTAACACAAACGAAGGTTTCCTTGAGACAAATCCAAAAGGACAGTTAGTGGCAGGTATCGCAAAAGAATGGGGTACAGAAGATAATGGTCTTACATGGACATTTAAGATGAGAGACGATGTGAAATGGGTAGATCAGCAGGGAAATGAAAAGGCTGACATGGTTGCAGATGACTTTGTAACAGCTCTTGAGTGGATCCTGAATGCACACAAGAACGATGCTGGTAACAACACATCTATGCCAATCTCAATGATCAAAGGTGCAAAGGAATACCGTGAATATACAAAATCACTCTCAGCAGATGAGGCATTAAAGCTTGACAAATCGAAATTCCTTGAGATGGTAGGAATCGAAACGCCAGATGATTACACAGTAGTTTACCACTGTATAGCAGAGACACCATATTTTGATACAGTAGCAGTATCTGCATGTCTGTACCCGATTTCTCAGGGCTTCATCGATGAAGTTGGTGTAGAAAATGTAAAATCTGTAGGAATCGATAAATTATGGTACAACGGACCATACATCTTAACAGAGTTCATCCAGGGTAACACAAAGACTCTGACAAAGAACGAAAGCTACTGGGATAAAGATTGTAAACTTTTCGATACAGTTACAATCAAACTGATCGAAGACTTAACAGTTGGATACTCTCTCTATGATACAGGAGAAATCGATACAATCGACCTTGCAGAAGCAAACTTAAGAGCTATCTACGAAGATGAGAACAACCAGTATCACGATTATCTGACAGAGAAACTTCCTAAGAAATTCTCTTACCAGATGAAATTCAACTATGCAAAGAAGAACGAAGACGGATCTGATGATACAAACTGGAATACAGCGATTGCAAACGAAGCATTCCGTCAGTCTATCTACTACGGACTTGACCTGACAAAAACTTATGAGAGAGCAAACATGATCAATCCACTTAGCTGCGAGAATACAGCTTACACAATGAAAGGTCTTGTATACTTCTCAGATGGTACAGAGTACGTTGACAGAGTAGAAGAATTAATCGAACTTCCAGAGTCTAACGGCAAGACGATGAGAAGACTTGACAAAGAAAAAGCAGAAGAGCTTAAGAAACAGGCAATAGAAGAACTCTCTGCAAAAGGTGTTAAATTCCCGGTTGAGATGGACTACTATATCCCAGCTGGTTCTCAGTTAGCACTTGATGGTGCAACAGTTCTTCAGGAAAACTTTGCAGACTGTTTTGGAGATGATTATATAAAATTAAACATCGGAACATATGTATCCAGCTTAACTCAGGAAGTTATCGATCCAAGTCTTCATTCTGTTGTTATGAATGGATGGGGAGCTGACTATGGTGATGTGCAGAACTTCCTCGGACAGGAGACATACGGAGAAGAGACAGCTTACTATTCAATGAACTACACAAACATCAACGACGCTACAGATCCTGAACTGATCGCTACATGGAAAGAATTTACAGACCTTGTAAACAAAGCGAATGCAATTACAGGAGATCTTGATGAAAGATATGAAGCATATGCACAGGCAGAAGCTTACATGTTAAAACATGCGATGACAATCCCATACAACCTTGATATTTCATGGCAGTTATCAAAAATCAATGATTACTCAGTATCTCATGCAATCTATGGTATGCAGAATGCAAAATATAAGGACTGGGAGACATCCGTAGACGCCTATACTACGGAAGATTACGAGAAATTCGCAGAGGAATTTAATAAATAATGTTTAAGTATACAATCAAGCGACTGTTACAATCTGTTGTGACAGTCCTGATTGTTGTAACGATCGTTTTTCTGTTGATGAGAATGCTTCCGACAGACTATTTCTTTACAGAAGATCAGTTAATGAAGTTTACATCAGAGCAGAAAGAAGAGCAGTTACAGGCGGCAGGACTGTTAGATCCGATGCCGAAACAACTCGTTCGTTATTATGGGCAGCTTCTGAAATTCGATTTTGGCGAATCCAGAAGAATTCAGAACGGTGTTGATGTCGTATCGGTAATTGGCGATAAATTTACAATTTCTATGAAACTTGGATGTACTGCACTTGTGATTTCCCTTTTTGTAGGTATCCTTATCGGTATTATCCAGACATTAAACAAAGACCGGATCTTAGATCATGTAGGAACAGCATACACAATTTTTGTAAATGCGGTTCCAAGCCTTGTGTCATACTCACTTGTGTTGGCATTTGGTTCGAAAGTGCTCGGGCTTCCGTCGCTTTATTCGACACGGAATCCGTCAGAGACAAGTATACTTCCGATCGTATGTCTGTCACTGGCATCTATCGCAAGTTATGCACTCTGGACGAGACGTTATATGGTAGATGAACTGAATAAGGATTACATTAAGCTGGCTCGTGTAAAGGGTACTTCTTCTGCGGGAATTATGATTAAACATGTCTTTAAGAACGCATTTGTACCGCTGGCTCAATATGTTCCGGCATCATTTCTCTACACAATTGGTGGATCTCTTTTGGTAGAAAGATTCTTCTCTGTACCGGGAATGGGACCACTTCTTACGGATGCGATTGTCCGCTATGACGTAAATGTCGTGCAGACACTTGTAGTCCTTTACGCAGTGCTTGGTACACTGGGTGTATTCCTCGGAGACATTCTTATGATGTTACTTGATCCGAGAATTAAACTTACAGGAAAAGGAGGAACGCGATAATGGGCGAAAATGAGAAAAAAGATGATTTATTTCGGTTCGTGGAATATTCTGCAGAAGAAGCGGAACGTACCGGATATTCAGACTATTCTTATTGGAAATCCGTGTTCCAGAATTTTCTGAAGAAAAAATCAGCAGTTGTGATGGCCATTGTCTTTTTTGCACTTGTAATTTTCTCTTTCATCGCACTGCACATTGGAAAATATGATTATGCTGCATTAAAAACAAATTCAGCTATGGCATTCCAGTCACCGAATGGTGAATATTGGTTCGGAACAGATAACCTCGGACGTGATTACTGGTGTCAGGTATGGTATGCAGCACAGACATCCATTAAACTGGCGCTGATCGTTGCGCTTGGAGAGTGTGTGCTCGGAGTTATCATTGGCTGTATTTGGGGATACGTAAGAAGCCTCGATCGTATTTTGACAGAAGTTTATAATATTATTAATAACGTACCAGTTATCATTTATATGACATTGATTGCGCTTCTTGTTGGGCAGTCCTTTACAATTATGTGTATTTCACTGATTGGATTCGGATGGCTGACCATGGCGAGAAATGTGCGTAACCTTGTTATGATGTATCGTGATAGAGAATACAATCTTGCTTCACGATGCTTAGGTACTCCGATCTGGAGAGTGCTCGTAAAGAACATTCTTCCATATTTGATCAGTATCATTATTCTGAGACTTGCACTGTCGATCCCGTCGACAATTGCACTTGAGTCTACATTATCTTATTTAGGACTTGGACTTGGAATCGATACACCGTCACTGGGTATTCTGCTTAGAAATGCCCGTAACTATTTCCTCGAACATCCGTATCTGCTGATTTTCCCGGCGGTAATTGTATCTCTTATTACAGTTACATTTTACCTTGTGGGAAATGCGTTCTCTGATGCGGCTGACCCGAGAAATCACGTATAGAACGGAGGACTGCTATGACAAAAGAACCAATCTTGTCTGCGAAAGATGTAGAAATCCAGTTTAGCTTACGTGGCAGAAAACTGACGGCGATTCGCAGATGTTCCTTAGACCTTTATGAAGGAGAAACACTTGCAATTGTAGGAGAGTCAGGATCAGGAAAGTCAGTGTTTACAAAGTCTTTCTTAGGAATGCTTGACTCAAATGGAAGTATTACACACGGATCGATCATGTATGATGGAAAAGATCTGGCGAAATATAAAAAAGAGAAGGACTGGAGAACAATCCGTGGAAAGAAAATTTCTATGGTAATGCAGGATCCGATGACTTCTCTGAATCCATTGAAAAAAGTAGGAAAACAGATTGAGGAAAGTATTGAACTGAATCAGGGGATCAAAGGTGCTGAGGCAAAGAAAATGGCACTGGAGATGCTTGAAAAAGTAGGAATCCCATTTCCGGAGAAACGATACAATCAGTATCCACATGAATTTTCCGGTGGTATGAGACAGCGTGTTGTCATTGCAATCGCAGCTGCCTGTCATCCGGATATTCTGATCTGTGATGAACCTACGACTGCGCTGGATGTAACAATCCAGGCACAGATTCTGAATCTGATCAGAGATCTTCAGAAAGAACTGAAGATGACAGTTATTTATATTACACACGATCTTGGTGTTGTGGCGAATGTAGCGGACCGTGTTGCAGTAATGTATGCGGGACAGATCGTTGAGTATGGTACAGTCAATGAGATTTTCTATGATGCATGGCATCCGTACACATGGGCATTGTTATCTTCCCTTCCACAGTTAGGAGTGAAAGGGGAACCGTTGCCAACGATTGAAGGTACACCACCGAACTTATTTAATAAGATTCAAGGGGATGCATTTGCACCTCGTAACAAGAAGGCACTTGCAATTGACTTTGAAGAGGAGCCGCCATTCTTTGAGATCACACCAACGCATAAGGCGAAAACGTGGTACTTAGATCCGCGTGCACCGAAGATTGAACAGCCGGAGGCAATTAAACGTCTTCGTGCGAGTATGGAAGGAAGAGGGTAAGAATTATGCAAGAAAAAGAAAAACTGATTGAGTTGAAAGATCTGCAGATTACCTTCGGAACCGGAAAGAAGAAGTTCGTTGCAGTTGACCATGTGAACTTTGATATTTATAAAGGAGAAACCTTCGCGCTCGTAGGAGAGTCAGGATCAGGAAAGACAACGATCGGACGTGCAATCACGAGAATCAACCCGGTATCTGCTGGAGAGATTTTGTTTAAAGGGCGTCGCATCAGTGGTAAGATTTCAAAAGAACTCGACCTTGAAGTGATAAAAAAATGTCAGATGATCTTCCAGGATCCTCAGGCATCCTTAAATGAACGTGCGAAAGTTGATTATATTATCTCAGAAGGTCTGATTAATCATCACCTTTACAAAGATGAGAAAGACAGATACAATAAAGTGCAGAATGCACTTCGGGAAGTTGGTCTTTTACCGGAATTTGCATCTCGATTCCCACATGAATTCTCAGGTGGACAAAGACAGCGTATCGGTATTGCGCGTGCGTTGATCATGGAACCGGAGTTTGTTGTGGCGGATGAACCGATTTCTGCGCTGGATGTTTCTATCCGTGCACAGGTATTGAACCTTCTGAATGAGTTGAAGAAGACAAAAGGACTGACGTACCTGTTTATCGCACATGACCTGTCTGTTGTAAGATTTATTTCAGACCGTATTGCGGTAATTCATAAGGGACGTATTGTGGAGCTTGCAGAAGCAGAAGAGTTGTTCCTGCACCCGCTTCATCCATATACAAAAGCGCTGCTTTCTGCAGTTCCGATTCCGGATCCAGAGCGTGAGAAGAATAAAGAGCTTATTGTTTATGATCCGTCGATTCATGATTACAGTGTGGATCAGCCGGTTTGGGAAGAAATTCTGCCGGGACATTTTGTCTATGGAAATCAGAAAGAACTGGAAGGATATCGCAGAGAGATCGAAAAATAAGAAAAATATTACGGCTGAGGCAAAAGCGAAGCTGTTGTCTAAAAGCTGGATAAAAATGATAAAAGTATGTCTTGTTGAGGGGAGAACTTGTTGGGAAAACCTTGACAAGACTTATTTTTTGTGAAAAAGTATAATCTGGACAGAGAAAATGAAGTAATACTTAGGTAAAGGAAGAAAAACTATGATTAAAAAAATCCGTATGATATTTCAAAAATATATGATCCGTCCAATGTTATATCAGTGTGTGGCAAAATTTGCTGTAGCGATGGTTCTCTGCCTTCTGTGGGACAAGTTTTTGAATCAAGGGGGATATCGGTCACTTGCAGAGAATGCACTTTTTGTGGCAGGATGTATTTTCCTTATGTTGGCATGGATTCAATATCTTAGGCTGGATGGGGTTCGGATCCATCATTTGTTGGAGGAAAAAGAAGAGAAAAAAAAGAAACATATCACAAAAGATATGGTAGATTTTGTCGATGAGAAGGTGATTCCATTTGGGGAATTGGATGATGACGAACGGATTGTGTGCCGGTTTTTAGGAGATTTGTTGTGTGCGCTTGTCTGTTTGATTCCTTCTCTGATCGCAATGATGGTCTAGGAAAGAAAAAGACATTCCAGCATAGGTGTAAATATAGCATAGAGAAAGAACAGAAAGAATAGAGAAAGATGCCTTGCGACGTATAGAAAACGTTGCGAGGTTTTTTGTTTTTTACAAAACTTTTTGAAGCAAAGTAATTGACAAAAGTAGGAGTGGTGGATATAATGCATATATAGTTAATTACTTGAGTAACTAACTGTATAACGAGAGGAGGAAAAGATGAAGCTGAATTTTGATGATGAGAAGCCTGTATTTTTGCAGATTGCAGAAGGGATGGAAGATGCAATCTTGACAGGGGTATTTCAGGAAGAGAGTCAGATTCCTTCTACAACAGAGCTATCTGTGACTTATAAAATCAACCCGGCAACTGCGCTTAAGGGGATCAACCTGCTGGTAGATGCCGGGATCGTGTATAAGAAGAGAGGAGTAGGAATGTTTGTGGCAGAAGGTGCAGTAAGGAAATTAAGACAAAAGAGGAAAGACCAGTTTTATGAAAATTTTGTAAGTCGTCTTGTAGAGGAGGCGAAGAAGCTGGAGATTACAGATATGGAGATCATTTCGATGATAGAAAGGGGATTTTCAAAATGAGAGGGATAGAGATCAAAGAAGTGTCAAAGGGCTATAAGGACACAAAGGCGCTGGATCATGTCAGTGTACAGTTTGAGGATGGGAAAATATATGCGCTTCTAGGACGAAATGGAGCAGGGAAATCCACCATGCTCAATATTATCAGTAACCGGATTTTTCCGGATCAGGGAGAAGTGCTGGTAGATGGAAAGCCTGCAAGGGAAAATGATCAGGTGCAGCAGAATATGTATCTAATGAGTGAGCAGACACTTTACCCGGCAGGGATGAAGATCCAGCAGGCATTTCAATGGTCGAAGGAATTTTATCCGAAGTTCGATATGGAGTATGCGATGGAACTTGCAGGGATGTTTGGGCTGAATACGAAGAAAAAAGTGCGGACACTTTCCACCGGGTATAAGTCGATTTTTAAGCTAGTTCTTGCGCTTTCTGTCAATGTTCCATATCTGTTTTTAGATGAGCCGGTCCTTGGGCTGGATGCGAATCACAGAGAGATGTTCTATCGGATTCTTCTTGAGAAGTATATAGAAGAACCGTTTACGATAGTAATTTCTACACATCTGATTGAAGAGGTCGCAAGTGTGATCGAACATGTTGTGATCTTAAAAGACGGGAAGATTGTGAAGAATTGTGCGACAGAGGAATTGCTTGCCGGTGGTTATAGAATATCCGGGAAGAAGGAAATGGTTGACATATGGAGCCAGGGAGAGGATGTGATCGGCACGGAGATGCTCGGAACGATGAAGACGGCATATGTGATCGGAAGTTCCAAAGAAAAATGGAAGAAAGCACCGGAAGAGCTGGAAGTGGCGAAGTTGGACTTGCAGAAGATGTTTATCCAGATGACAAATCGTTAGAGGGGGATGTATATGAGAACGAAGAAGAGTTTTAAATATCAGTTTCAAGAAGTGTGGCAGTCAATTGGGATGTTATATCTTGTTCAGATTGGAATGCGTCTACTGGCATTGCTGATTGCGAGCAAGATTGGTGGAGAATATGTGACGATGAACGGAATGAATATGATGTCGGCGATGTTTATGCTGATCATCGGAATGTGTAGTTTTACAGAAAGCTTCCAGTTTTTATTGCAGAATGGTGTGAGCAGAAAGCAAGTTCTGGCAGGAAAGATGCTTGTCTTCGCAGCCGGTGCCGGGATGTGCGGAGTGGCTGATACCTTGCTTGCTACAGTAGATCAAAAGCTGAACGGATGGGGAAATATCAAATTTGGAGGAGAAATTTTACCCTTGTTTTATCCAGAGTTTTTAGAGCAGGTATCTTCCGTTGTGAGGGCAATCGTCTCGGTAGCACTGCTGTCTGTAGTGTATGCACTTTTTGCAGGGGCAGGGTATATGGTGTCTATCATCTGGTATCGTCTGAATAAAATAGGAAGAATCATATTTGCATTTGGAGTACCGGCAGTTTTATGGCTTGTATATCCCCTTGCGGACTATTTTTTGTTTGGTGGAAGGAGCATGATCGCCATCATGAATGCGATCATGAAGTTATCCGGCCTCGCCGATGGGAATCCATTCTATGGACTGATATCTGGTGTAATAGGTCTGGTGATTCTGGCAGGTTTCAGTATATTGTTGATCAGAAAAACGGTGGTAAGACGGGAAAATTAATTTTATAGTGGGAGATCGTTCTATATTTCCTCCGGAAATCATGTTATAATGAGATACATGATTTTCGGAGGATTTTTATTTTGGAATCAGGAAGGAACAGATCAGGAGTGAGCAGAAAATCCGGAGAGGAGGAGAGGTATGAGAAAGATTTCTAAGAAAGAACTCAGACATGGAACATGGTTCCGGAAGATGATGGTGGTGACAGTATTTCTATTTATTGCGATGATCGCAGCGGGCGCGGCGATGCAGATGGCAGAGTGGGCGCTTTCTGGAGGAAACGGTCTGGCAGCATGGCTGGTAGTGTTTGGAATCTTTGCGGCAGCAGTGGCAGGGTGTAAAGCGTACTGGAAGCCGATGGTGCGATACTGCCGCAGGAAATATCTGACAGTTCCGGTCGTATCGGGATTGCTGGACGGGAAAGAGATCGACCGACTTCTGGATGGAGAAGTCTTTGAGACGGTGGTGGATCTGGACCGGAACTGGGATGTCAAAGAAAGTGCGAACTGGTTTCGTGTGGCGGATTACTATATTTCCAAGCAGCTGACGATGGGAATGCAGCTGGGGAATAATGTAGGAGTAGTGAATACAGGGCGTGAAACCGGAGAACTGTCTTTACTTGGGATCGACGGGACTTTCCTGAAGGTGACTTTGCCGACGATGATCCCAAGAAGCGGCGTAGAGCAAATCTATCACTATATCCGCAGCGAGGGGAGTATCCGGACAAACTGGGTATGGAAGATTTTTGATTGTGGAGAGGAGACGCGGCATCCCGTATTGCAGCGCGTATTTGAGGAGGAATGCCGGAAGTTTCCATCGAAAACAGAGGCAGTGCTTGCATTGGGTGCAGATGCCGAGGAGTTGAAAGAGAGGGAAATTGCAGCGCTTTCCTACGAGGAAAAAGAAGATGTATACAGGTTTCAGAAAGAAGCGATGAAACTTGTCTGGACTGTGAAGATTGGAAATGCGAAGAAAAATGGATTTGTCGAACAGTACGACCGGGCATATGCATTTGAAATTTGCAGCAAGGCGCTGAAAGCATTGATCGTCAAAGAGCCGGGAAAGAAAGAGCGGAAATTTGAAATCGAAGACTGGCCGTTTCTCTATATGACGCAGCGTGTGCCGGAGTGGTATGAGATACTGGATGAACAGGGAAATGTTGTGTTTGGAAAGAAGTAAGAGGTGAATGATGTCGTTACAATTTATTTTTGGAAATTCTGGATCCGGGAAATCCAGATATCTGTATGAACAGGTTATTGCAGGAGCATGCGAAAATCCAAATCGGAATTACATTGTGCTTGTGCCGGAGCAGTTTACGATGCAGACACAGAAAGAATTAGTCAGACTGCATCCGCGGCATGGAATCATGAATATTGATGTATTAAGCTTTGGACGGCTGGCGCATCGCATTTTTGAGGAGGTGGGCGGAAACAGAAGAATCGTGCTTGACGATATCGGGAAAAGCTTGCTGCTAAGGAAGGCGGCAGGGGATATGGAAGGAGAATTAAAGGTACTGGGGAGCAATATCCGGCGTCTTGGATACATCAGTGAAGTGAAATCGGTGATCTCAGAATTCACACAGTATGATGTTGGCGCAGAGGAACTGGAGCGTGTAATGGAAAGTGGAGAGATTGGCCCGCAGCTTTACTGGAAGCTTCACGATATCCAGAAACTTCAGGAAAAATTCGGAGAGTATCTGCAGGGAAAATATATTACCGGAGAAGAATTGCTGGATGTCTTTAGTGCTGTCGTGCAGCAGTCAGAGATTTTAAAAGACAGTGTGGTTGTACTTGACGGATTCACCGGATTTACACCGGTACAGAACCGGGTGCTTGGACAGCTTTTAAAAATTTGCCGGAAAGTAACCGTTACTGTGACGATAGATCAGAGGGAGGATCCTTACCAGTTGAAGCATAAGTATCAGTTGTTTACTCTGAGTAAGCAGATGGTTACCGGATTGGTGCACATTGCGGCGGAGGAAAACATTGAGGTAGAGCCTCCTGTGCAGTTGTATGGAAACCGGGGAGAAGTTCCTGTTAGATTCCGGGAAAATCCGCCGCTTGCTTTTTTAGAGCAGAACTTGTTCCGCTATACGAAGCGGGTGTATGACAACAAGCAGGATATGCTGTCGCTTCATGCGGTCAAAAATCCAAAGGAAGAGTCGGTGTTCGTTGTTTCAGAGATTCTCAGGCTGGTGCGGACAAAGGGGTACCGCTACCGGGATATGGCTGTGATTGTCAGTGATATGGAAACTTATGCGGAATATATGGAGAGAGCATTTCGGATTTGTGGGGTTCCATTTTTTATGGATCACAAACGAAGTGTGCTGCTCAATTCCTTTGTGGAATACTTGAGAAGTCTTTTGGCGATGATCGACGAAAACTTTTCCTATGAGAGTACGTTCCGTTTTCTGAGGACAAATCTGACCGGTTTTACACGGGAAGAGGTGGACGATGTGGAAAACTATGTGGTGGCACTCGGCATTCGTGGATATAAGAAGTGGAAAGAGATGTGGGTAAGGCAAAGTCCGCATGCAGACGCTGAGGACATGCTTCGTTGGAATGCATTCCGGCAGAAATTTATAGAGAAGTTAGAAAGACTCACAGAGGTATTGAAGCGCCGGAAAAAGACGGTGCGGGAAGTGACGGAGGCAATTTATGCATTTCTCGTTCAGGAAGAGATGCAGAAGAAGATCGGCATATATGAAGTGCAGTTTCAGGAGCGGGGACAGTTGGTACTTGCAAAGGAATATGCCCAGATTTACCGGATTGTACTGGAGCTGTTTGACAAGTTTACAGAACTGCTTGGGGAAGAGCAGATTTCTCTCGGGGAATACAGAGAACTTCTCGATGCAGGGCTTCAGGAGGCAAAGGTCGGTGTGATTCCTCCGGGAATCGATCAGGTGGTCGTTGGAGATATCGAGCGTACAAGGCTTCAGGATGTGAAAGTTTTATTTTTGGCAGGAGTAAATGACACCTGGCTTCCGGGAAAGCAGGGAGCAGGAGGACTGTTGTCCGAGTATGACCGGGAGAGATTTCAGGAGCAGAAGGTGGCACTGGCACCGGGGGCGAAGGAGCAGGCTTACATTCAGAAATTTTATCTGTATCTGCATCTGACAAAACCATCTGAGTATCTGTATTTGACTTTTTCTAAAATCTCCTCGGAAGGGAAAAGTCTGCGTCCTGCCTATCTGATCGCAGATCTAAAAAGGATGTATCCAGAACTTTTGGTGGAAGAGGAGGAAGACAGGCCATTCTGGGAAAAGGAACTGACACCGGAGACGGCACTTCCGTATCTTGTGGAAGGGCTGCAGGTGCGAAGTGAGACATTTGGAGGAGCATGGAAGGAGCTATATACTTGGTATCGGAAGCACCCTAAGTGGCATGCACAGATGGAGCAATTGCTTGCGGCAAACCATCTGAAACGTCCGCACGATCAGTTATCGGAAGAGGTGGCTAGAAAGCTTTATGGCACGATCTTAGAGAACAGCGTGACAAGATTAGAAAAATTCTCTGCCTGTGCTTATGCGCATTTCCTTACTTATGGGATGAAGTTGGAAGAGCGTGCAGTCTATGGATTTAAACCGGTAGATCTTGGGAATATTTTCCACAGTGCGATGGAACAGTTTTCGAAAAAATTAGAAGAGCACCAAGTGACATGGACGACAGTTTCTGAGGAATTGCGGGAACAACTCATCGAGGAAAGTGTGGAGGCAGGTGTCACAAACTATGGAAATGCAGTGTTATATAGTTCTTCCAGAAATGAATATGTGATCACGCGTATGAAACGTCTGCTTAGAAGAACGGTATGGGCGTTGACTAAGCAACTGGAGAAGGGAGATTTTGTGCCGGCGGGATATGAGATCAGCTTTGGGAATTTGGCACATTTGGAGTCGGTTAATTTGTCACTGTCAGAGCATGCACGGATGCGGCTGAGAGGAAAGATTGACCGTGTAGATCTGTATGAGGATGAGGAGCATGTCTATGTCAAAGTCATTGATTATAAAACTGGGGCAAAAGCATTTCAGTTAGGAGAAATGTATCATGGATTGCAGCTACAGTTGATTGTCTATTTGAACGCGGTGATGGAGATGGAAGAGCAGAAATATCCGGAGAAGGAGATTGTTCCGGCAGGAATTTTCTACTATCAGATGAAAGATCCGTTTGTGGAAAAGGAAGTTAGAGAAAATCTTGGGGAGAAGGCAGTTTTGAAAGAATTAAAACCAGATGGCATCGTCAATTCCTCAGAGGAAGTCATCACCCATTTGGATCGTTCTTTTTCGGGGAACTCGGATGTGATCCCGGTTGGAAGAAATAAGGATCAGAGCCTCTCAAAGACGTCAAAAGTGTTGAGCGGAAGAGGATTTAACATTTTGTCAGAATATACAGATCAGATTTTAAATCGGATCGGACAGCGGATTTTAGATGGGGAAGCAGAGATCCTTCCATATGAACTGGGAGGAAAGACTGGGTGTGATTACTGCCCGTATCAGGGAATCTGTGGATTTGATAAGAAAATACCGGGGTATGAGTATCGGAAACTTTCCAAATTGAAAGATGTGGAAGCATTGCAGCAAATGGAGCAAGAAGTGAAAGAGTAGATTATGAAAAAAGAAAGGGGAGAATCATCGGATGGGAGTATCTTGGACAAAGGAACAAGCGCAGGTCATCCATCTTAGAAACAGAAATATTCTTGTGTCTGCGGCGGCAGGCTCAGGAAAGACGGCGGTGCTTGTAGAGCGGATCATCACGAGACTGACAGTAGATGAGCCGCCGATTGATGTAGATCAGATGCTCGTCGTGACATTCACGGAAGCTGCGGCAGCAGAGATGAAAGAACGTATTCGGGATGCGATTGAGAAAAAATTGGAGGAGCAGCCGGAAAATGTCCATTTGCAGCGACAGGCGACACTGATCCACAATGCGCAGGTGACGACAATCCACAGCTTTTGTCTTTCGGTCATCCGGGACTATTTTCATATGATCGATCTGGATCCGGGATTTCGGATTGCGGATGAGGGAGAATTGAAGCTGCTTCGGCAGGATGTGCTGGAAGAAGTTTTGGAGAACTGTTATACAGCCGGTGAGCAATCTTTTTTGGATTGCATCGAAAGTTTTGCAGCAGGAAGGGACGACAAGAAGATCGAGGAGATTATTTTGCAGTTGTATGAATTTTCTCGAAGCAATCCGGAGCCGGAAAAGTGGCTCCGTCAGTGTGTGAAATCCTATGAAGTAGATACGATGGAAGCATTTGAGGCTTCGGAAGGAGCTGTTTATGCGAAAGAGAGTTTGAGAAAAGCGTTGGAAGAAACAATGGCACTTCTGGAAGAAGGGATAAGACAGTGCCAGGAGCCGGACGGCCCTTATATGTATGCCGATGCACTCAAGGAGGATCGCGAGAGGATTCAAAAGCTGCTGGCGCAGACAACGATGCGGGGAATGTATGACTTGTTTGCAGACTGGAAGTGGAAGCGATTTGCAGCGAACAAAGACAAAAGTGTATCGGAAGAACTCACTGCCTCGGTAAAGAATATCAGAGAAGAAGTGAAAGACATTGTGGGAGCGCTTAAGGATCAGTTTTTCTATGAAGCACCGGAGGAATTGTGGAAAGATATGGTGGAAGCAGGGAAAACGATGTCTGTACTTGCAGGGTTGGTACAGTTCTTTGCAGATGCATTCGAGGAAAAGAAACGGAGTAAACACCTGATTGATTTTTCGGATATGGAGCAATATGCACTTCGCATTCTGACAGAAAAGACAGAGGAGGGACTCATCCCTTCTGAGGCCGCGAAAGATTATCAGAAAAAATTTGCGGAAGTTATGATTGATGAGTACCAGGACAGCAATCTGATCCAGGAGGCGATTCTCACAAGTGTCTCTACGGTGTCAGAAGGCAACTATAACGTGTTTATGGTGGGAGATGTCAAACAGAGTATTTACCGTTTCCGTCTTTCCAGACCGGAACTGTTTATGGAAAAATTTAACACATATAGTATAGAAGAAAGTCAAAAACAGCGGATCGATCTCCATAAAAATTTCCGAAGTAGAAGAGAGGTGCTGGACAGCACCAATTTCGTATTCGAGCAGATTATGACAAAAGAACTAGGAGAAATTACATACGATGAGAAAGCTGCATTGTATGTGGGAGCAGACTACGAGGAGAAGCCGGGAATGGAGATGGAGGTACTGCTGGTCAATACGGCGGAGGATTTTTCCGAACAAACCGAAGTAAGGGAAGCATCTGACCGGGAGCTTGAGGCGCGTGCAATTGCGGCAAGGATCAAGCAGCTTGTGGGAGCACACCCGGTATTTGATAAAAAAAGCGGGGCATATCGTCCGGCAAAATACAGCGATATTGTCATTCTTACGAGAAGTTTGAAAGGATGGACAGATGTCTTTACGGAAGTGCTGAACCGGGAAGGAATTCCAACCTTTACTGGGTCGAAAGAGGGGTATTTTGAGACGAGAGAAATTCGTCTGTTGTTAGATTATCTTCGTGTGCTGGATAATCCGCGGCAGGACCTTCCGCTTGCAGCTGTGTTAAAATCAATGTTTGCAGGACTGTCCAGTGAAGAGTTTGCCAAGATCAAATGCGAGGAAAAGGAAGTACCTTTTTATCAGGCGGTGCAGGATTACCGGCGAATGGGGGACGACAGAGCGATCCAAGAAAAATTAGACAGGTGTTATGAGAAGATGGAGGACTTCCGGGAGAGGCTCCCGTATACGGCCATCCACGAACTGCTCTGGCAGATTCTAGATGAAACCGGCTATGGAAATTATGTGGCGGCGATGCCAGGAGGCGGGCAGCGGGCGGCGAATCTGGAGATGCTTGTGGAGAAGGCGATTGCTTTTGAAGCTACAAGTTATAAAGGGCTTTTTAATTTCGTGCGCTATATTGAACAGCTGAGGAAATATGATATTGATTACGGAGAGGCAAACATTGCCGATGAGCAGGCGGATACGGTACGCTTGATGAGTATCCATAAAAGTAAAGGGCTGGAATTTCCAATCGTCATTGTAGCGGGAATGAGCAAGCGTTTCAATATGCAGGATACGACGGGAAGCATTGTAGTCCACCCGGAACTTGGAGTCGGGGTGGATGCAGTCGATTTGGAGTACCGGACGAAGATTCCGACGTTCCTGAAAAAAGTGATCCAGAGAAAGGTTCAGTTGGAAAATCTCGGGGAAGAACTTCGCGTACTTTATGTTGCACTTACAAGAGCAAAGGAAAAACTGATTTTAATTGGAAGCATTTCTAATCTGGAGAAGAAATTGAAAAGTTTTGCTTCCATTCAGTCCAGAGAACAAACAGCGCTTCCATTTGGAGTTCTTTCGAGGGCTACATCGTATTTTGACTGGATTTTGCCGGCGCTGTTTCGGAATCAGGTGCTTGCAGATCTGCTGAATGGATATGGGATGAATGTTCCGTTTACCAATGCAATGTACCAGAAAGAGGTTCCGCTCGTTGTGGAAGAGATTTTTCCGGAACATCTTATCTTGCAGGAAACTGCGGAGGAAGTGGAGCAGGCATTGACAGAAGAGCTCTTAAGAAACTGGGATACAGCATATGTCTATGATGAGAGAATGAGAGCGCAGATTGAAGAACAGTTTTCCTATCAGTATCCATACGAAGCCATGCAGAAGATGAAATTGAAATTTACTGTGTCTGAACTGAAAAAAAGGTCAGAGCCTGAGGAAGAGGCAGGAGAAATTTTGTATGAAGAGCCCGAGATAGTTCCTTTGGTTCCAAACTTTATGCGGGAGAAAACAGAGCCGGGATACACGGGAACTTTGTCCGGGGCATCCAGGGGAACGGCATACCATAAGTTTTTGGAACTGCTGGATTTTGGAAAAAGTTATACTATTTCGCAATTGTATGCTGAGGCGGCAAAGTTCTGTGAGGAAGGGAAACTTAAGCCGGAGATGATGGAAAGTATCTACTACAAAGATATTTTAGGATTGCTGGAAAGTCCGCTTGGTCTCAGACTTCGGAAAGCAGCACAAAGTGGCTGCCTGAAAAAAGAACAGCCATTTGTACTTGGAGTTTCGGCGGATACAATTTATCCGGAACTGCTCGAGAGACAGGAAGAAGAGGAAGAACTTCTGATCGTGCAGGGAATCATAGATGTTTATTTTGAGGAGCCAGACGGAATTGTCGTCGTGGATTATAAGACAGACCGGGCAGCATCTCGGGAAGAGCTTGCAGAACGATATGAGAAACAGCTCCGCTATTATGGAGAAGTGCTGGAACGGCTTACCGGAAAGAGAGTAAAGGAGAAAATTATATATTCCTTTGCGCAGAAAGAAGAGGTACGAGTATGATAGAAATCGCAATCGGTTACGTGCTCCTGATCAATTTGTTTGCGTTTTCCCTGTTTGGAATCGATAAGAGAAAGGCAGTGAAAAGGAAATGGCGCATTCCGGAAGCGACCCTTCTGACGGTGGCGGCGCTTGGAGGAGGAGCCGGGGCGCTTCTTGGAATGTATACCTTTCATCACAAGACGAGAAAACCGAAATTTTATGTTGGTGTGCCGGCATTACTTGTGGCAGAATGTTTGGTGCTATGTTATTTATGGGGAAATCGATTCTGATTTTCGATGTTATGGATGGATTGAACAATAAAGGACAGGGGCGATACAGAAGTAGTTTCTTATACAAGAGATGATTCTGTATCGTCCCTGTCTGTATGTCTGAAAATGAGGTAGATTTCAGGCAGAAATTGGCACGACATTAAGAAAATCTTCATAAATTCTTATATATTTTTACATTGACAACAATATTATACGATATATAATATAGATAAATAAATAGTATTAAATTTATTATCATATTATGAATCACAAATAGAAAAAGATAAAGGAGTGATGACATGGTATTTAACACAGGAGCGGCATTGTTAGATGCGATTGTGTTGGCAGTTGTATCCAGAGAAAGTCAGGGGACTTACGGATATAAAATTACACAGGATGTCAGACAAGTGTTGGAAGTATCGGAGTCTACCTTGTATCCAGTTTTGCGAAGACTCCAGAAAGATCAATGCCTGGAAGTGTACGATATGCAGTTTGACGGCAGAAACCGGCGGTACTATAAGGTGACAGATCGAGGAATGGCACAGCTGAATCTGTATCGCGAGGAATGGAAAGTGTATTCAAAGAAGATCAGTGAGATATTTGAGGGAGGTGTGACTGCATGAATCGAATAGAATTTATGTTAGAGCTGGCAGCGCTTTTGCAGGATGTGCCAGTGGAAGAGCGAACAGATGCAATGCAGTATTATAATGATTATTTTGATGCGGCAGGAGAAGAAAATGAACAAAAAGTAATTTCGGAGCTGGAAAGCCCAAAGAAAGTTGCAGAAAAGTTAAAAGTAGGCCTGGATGGCAGAAGCGATCTGGGAGGAGCCTTCACAGAAAATGGTTATCAGGATTTTCAGTTTGACAGTCGGAAAATGCCGGTAGCCGGAGAGTATTCATATGAGCAGAGCCGGTCAGAAGAACGTGGTACTTATGAAAATGAGAAACACAACAGGACAGCAAAGGTGATTTTGCTCGCTGCGATTATTCTTATAGGAGCGCCGATCGTGATACCGCTTGTGATTGCAATTATCGGGGTCATCTTCGGGGTGGTGATCGGGATTGTAGCAGCAGTGGCAGGGATTGGTATGGGAACGATTGCAATTTTGATTTCCGGAATTTTTACAGCAGGTGTAGGAATTGTCCACATGTTTACGGCTGTCGGAGAAGGATTGCTAGTAAGTGGAATCGGACTTTTGCTTACCGCGGTCGGATTGCTTGGATCGATGGCGGTTCTGTGGGTGATTTTGAAGGTGGTACCATTTCTGTTTCAGGGAGCTGTAAATATTTGTAGAAAGATTTTGCAGAGAGGAGTGAGAAGATGAAAAAAGGTTGGAAAGCCGGGTGGATCATAGCAGGTGTAGCGGCAGTGACTGGAGGGATGTTTTGTATTGCGGGTGTTGCGCTTGGAGGAAGAACAGATACAATTGAATTTAACGGAGAGCATGTTTTCGACTTCTTTTCAGGGGAACTGTTTGAAGATGATCTGTCGGAGGTGGCCTCTCCGTATGGGGCTTCTGAAGAGCAGTACACAGGGAGTGAAAGAGAAAATCTTTTTACAGATGTAAAGCGGATGGAAGTTGAGATAAGTGTAGGTGAGATAATCGTAGAGGAAACAGATGGAGCAGAAATTCAAGTAACGATTCCAGAGGACTTCAGAAAAATCCAGTGTTACCAGGACGGTGAGAAACTGACGATCGAGAATACAGAGCGAAAGTCAAAACTGGGAAAGAGCGTAGAACCGGTCGTGATTGGGATTCCAAAAGGATACCGTTTGGAATCGTTTCAGTGTGAGATTGCAGCAGGTGAGTTTACTGCGGACAAGCTTCGCGGTGGTCATGTGGAAATCAGTGCGGGAGCAGGAGATGTTACGATTGAGAAAGTCGATGCAATGACAATGACTTTAGAGGCTGGTGCCGGGGAAATTGACATTATGGAGGCAGTTGTGTCAGAAGGAGAAATCGAATGTGGAATGGGAGAAATATATCTGACACTTGCAGGGGAAGAGACAGACTATGAATGTTTCACAGAGTGTGGAATGGGAAGTGTGTGGATCGGAGATGAGGAATATACGGCGCTGGGATCAGAAAAACGTATTCATCCGGGAGCAGAGAAAAAGCTTGCTATCGAATGCGGCGCCGGGGAAATTACTATTGACTTTTCTGAGCAGGAGTGAAACACTGTTCATAGGAAAATTAATTTACAGAGTGTTTTTTAAGAAAGGGGAATTTTAGAATGGAACAGAAAAGATTATACAGATCAACAAGAAATAAAATGATATGTGGAGTATGCGGAGGAATAGCAGAATATTTCAACATCGATCCGACACTTGTAAGACTTGGAGTTGTATTGCTCAGCTTGACAAGTTGGGGAACGGGAATTCTTGCCTATTTTATCTGTTCGGTCATTATTCCGGATGAGCCGAAAGAATTTTAATATGGAGAAAACTTTAGGATGACATAAAAAAGCAGCGAACAGCTGCTTTTTCCTTTTAGAGCATAGAGAAGTCCGTGGGAAGTGAGGAGTCTGTATAAATTAAAAAAAACAGGGAATATTTACAAATATCACAATGGATTTAATAGAATTAGGAAATTGCAGGAAAAGGGGAGAAAAAAGATGTCACGGAAAAAGGAAAAAAAGATTGTATTAAGTGAATTAGAGCCAGAAGAACGGTTGAAATATGAGATTGCAGAAGAACTCGGACTCCTCGATCAGGTGATGGAAAAAGGGTGGAAATCACTGTCGTCGAGGGAGACCGGAAGAATCGGAGGAATCGTAAAAAACCGTAGAAAAATGTTTAAAAACTGTGAACAATCTGAGGCAGGGGTTGAAAAATAAGAGATTATTTGATATAATCGTACGACTGGGAGAAGGAATTTTTTTGTGCGTAAGTATTTCTCCCGAAAGAAAAAATGCATAATAATTCTTGATTTCTACTTTCTTTTTTTGCTGTTTTGCATTAAGATATATACAGATATGTAGAAATGTAGAATTTATTAAGCGGAGGAGAAGAATATGATATCAAATCAGACACTTCAGAACACCATCGAAGGCTTGAAGGGAATTACCCGGGTCGATTTGTGTGTAATGGATACAGAAGGAAAGGTACTTGCAAGTACATTTACAGATACAGAAGATTATGAAAGTGCGGTAGTGCCGTTTGTGGAATCACCGGCGGACAGTCAGGTGATCCAGGGCTACCAGTTCTTTAAGATTTTTGACGAACATCAGCTCGAATATATCTTAATGGCGAATGGTGGAAGCGAGGATGTATACATGGTCGGTAAGATCGCGGCATTCCAGATCCAGAATCTTTTGGTCGCTTACAAAGAGCGTTTTGACAAAGATAATTTCATCAAGAATCTGCTTCTTGACAACTTACTGCTTGTAGATATCTATAATCGGGCGAAAAAATTACATATTGACACGGAAGTGAGACGTGTTATTCTTATAGTTGAAACGTCCCGGGAGAAAGATACGGGGATGCTTGAGAGTGTGCGTGTACTTCTGGGCAGCAAGACAAAGGATTTTATCACAGCTGTGGATGAGAAGAACATCATCGTTGTGAAAGAGCTTGCAGCTAATGAAGGTTACAAAGAGATGGAACAAGTTGCAAAGAACATTCTGGAGATGCTTCAGTCAGAGGGCGAGGAAGATGTTCATGTTGCATACGGAACTATAGTAAATGATATCAAGGAGGTATCCAAGTCCTACAAAGAGGCGAAGCTTGCACTGGATGTAGGAAAGATCTTCTTTAATGAGAAAGATATCATCGCATACAACACACTTGGTATCGGAAGACTGATCTATCAGCTGCCGATTCCACTTTGCAAGATGTTTATCCGTGAGATTTTTGAAGGAAAATCACCGGACGATTTTGATGAGGAAACATTGACGACGATCAATAAATTCTTCGAAAACAGTCTGAATGTATCGGAGACATCAAGACAGCTATACATCCACAGAAATACACTTGTGTACAGGCTGGATAAGCTGCAAAAGAGCACAGGTTTGGATCTTCGTGTGTTTGAAGATGCGATCACATTCAAGATTGCTCTTATGGTAGTGAAATACATGAAGTACATGGAGACCTTGGAGTATTAGTGATAGGAGGACATATGATAGAATTAAAAGATGTAACGAAGGAGTATTCAAAAGGAGTTGCGGCTCTGAATGGAGTATCTGTGAAGATCGAGCAGGGCGAATTCGTGTTCATCGTAGGGGACAGTGGGTCAGGAAAATCTACTTTGATCAAGTTGATCATGAAAGAATTAGATCCGACATCCGGCACGATCATTGTGAATGGACAGAATCTGAACCGTATGAAGCACAGACATATTCCGAAGTACAGAAGAGGCCTTGGAGTTGTGTTCCAGGACTTCAGACTTTTAAAAGACAGAAATATTTATGAGAACATTGCATTTGCCCAGAGAGTTGTTGAGACTCCGACGCGTGTGATGAAGAAGAAAGTACCGGCAGCGCTTTCACTTGTAGGACTTGCTCAGAAATATAAGATGTTCCCGAAGGAACTTTCCGGTGGAGAACAGCAGCGTGTAGCAATCGCAAGAGCGATCGTCAATGAGCCGTCAATCCTTCTGGCAGACGAGCCGACAGGAAATCTTGACCCGACAAACTCATGGGAGATCATGCAGTTGCTTGAGGAAGCGAACCAAAGAGGAACAACCGTATTAGTCGTTACACATAATCAGGAGATCGTAAACGAGATGCAGAAGCGTGTAATTACGATGAAGAAAGGTGTCATTGTCAGCGACGAGAAAAAAGGTGGGTATATAAATGAGGATTAGTACAGTAGGATATACGATGAAGCAGGGAGTTAAGAATATCGGAAGAAACAAGCTGTTCTCGCTGGCATCAGTTGCAACGATGGCGGCATGTATCTTCTTATTCGGACTATTCTTTTCCGTAATTCTTAACTTTAACTACATAGTCAAGAAGGCAGAAGAAGGGGTAGCGATCACTGTATTCTTTGAGGAAAATCTGGAAGACAGCAAGGTAGAGGCAATCGGAGATGCGCTGAGAGATAGGGACGATGTCCTGAAGGTTACTTACGTTTCGGCAGATGAGGCGTGGGATACATTCAAGGATGAATATTTTGGAGAATCCAAAGATCTTGCCGAGGGATTTAAGGATGACAATCCGCTGGCAGGATCTGATAACTATGAAGTGTATATGAAAGACGTAGAGTCACAGAAAGAAGTCGTGAAATTTGCAGAAGGACTTGATGGAGTCCGCAAGGTCAATAAGTCCGATGTTGTTGCAAAGACATTGTCGAGTGTCAATAAACTGATCCTCTATGTGTCTGCGGCGATCATCTTGATTCTGCTGATTGTAACAGTATTTTTGATCAGTAACACAGTTACGATTGGTATTACGGTCCGGAAGGAAGAGATTGCGATCATGAAATACATTGGTGCCAAGGATTATTTTGTCCGTGGACCATTTATCGTTGAAGGTATTCTGATCGGTCTTGTCGGGGCAGCAATTCCGCTGGCAGGATTGTATGTCGTATATGACAAAGCAATTGATTACATTATGACCCGCTTTAGCATTCTGAATAACATTTTAGATTTCATGCCAGTGTGGGATGTGTATAAAATCTTATTGCCGACAGGTCTTCTTCTTGGAGTCGGAATCGGTTTTATCGGAAGTTTCTTTACGATCAGAAAGCATTTAAAGGTATAGGTGAAAATATGAAATTAAGAGGAAAGAAGATAGCGGCACTATTCCTTGCGTGTGCGTTATGCAGCGGAAGTGTCATGCCAGTGTCAGCAACATCTATTTCTGAGACACAAAAAAAGGGAGAGCAGTTGGAAGAGCAGAAGAAAGCTGCGGAAGCCGAGAAAAGCTCGCTTGATAATGAACTGAACACAGTCATCCAGGAACTTCAGAAAGCGCAGGATGATATGTCTGCGAAGGAAGAGCAGATTGAGTCTGCTGAGAATGAGCTTGTGGAGGCGAAAGTAACTGAGAACAATCAATATGAGAGCATGAAGAAACGTATCAAATACATGTACGAGAATGGAAATGTGGAATTTATCGAGATCATTCTCAGTGCAGAAAATATCTCAGATTTTCTCAACAAAACGGAATATGTGACTAAGATCTCGGAATATGATAGAGATATGCTTGTAGAATTTCAGAAGACGGTTGAGCAAGTGCAGAAGAAGGAAGAAGAACTCCGTGCAGAGTACGAGGAACTGTCAGCGCTTCAGACGACACTTTCTGAGAAGCGTGCAAGTGTAGAAACACTACTTTCTAATAAGAACATTCAGATTGCAAATCTGGAATCTGAGATTGGGGAGAACGCAAAAGTATTACAGCAACTGATCGCGGAAGCACAGGAGGCCGAACGGCGCCAGAAGGAAGCTGAGGCGGCACAGTTAGCAGCACAGCAGCAGGCGATGAACAACAATGCCGGACAGAACAATCAGATACAGGCACCTTCGGGTGGAAGCAGTACTGGTGGAAGTACATCTGGAGGAGTGATGCCGCCGTCATCAGACAATGTGGTATCTGGCAGCGGGTACTTTACACACCCATGTCCGGGGATGACATATCAGTCAAGTTACTTTGGAGAAATCCGAGAGTTTGAGGTCGGAGGGCACAAAGGGCATGATTATGCAGCGCCAGAAGGAACACCTACATATGCAGCAGCGGCAGGCACTGTCCTGATTGCAAATTATAGTACATCAGCAGGAAACTGGGTTGTCATCCAGCATGACAATGGACTTGTTTCAAAATACATGCATCATTCTGCACTGACAGTATCTGCTGGACAGAGAGTAGAGAAAGGTCAGCAGATTGGATATGTGGGAAGTACCGGACAGTCGACAGGACCACACCTTCACTTTCAGGTAGAATTAAACGGTGTAGCAGTGAATCCTTCAAATTATATGTAAGACAGGTAATCATATGGAGAATAAACATAGTTTTTTAAAAGGGGCGCTCTGTGGCGCCCTTGCTATGTTCATAGGGGGAGGTGCCATTTTTGGCGGAGTTTCCCTAGGAAAGAATGTAGCAGAGAAAATCAGAAAGAATGAAAATAACAGTATTCAGTCATCGGAGAGTGTGCTGAACGCGGAATCAAAAGAAAAGCTGAAAGAGATTGAGAAGATTATTGACGAGCATTATCTTCGGGATACAGATACAGAAGATCTGGAAGACGGTATGTATGCAGGAATTCTGGCAGGTTTAAATGATCCGTATTCGACTTACTATACGGAAGAAGAAACAAAGGAACTTTTTGAGACGACATCAGGAGAATATATTGGAATCGGAGCGGCGATGTCTCAGAATCTAGACACAGGAATCATTACGGTAAGCAGAGTCTACAAAGACTCTCCGGCAGAAAAAGCGGGAATGCGTTCGGAAGATATTCTCTATAAGGTGGAAGGCGAAGAAGTGACCGGTGAGGAACTGGATGAAGTTGTTGCAGACATCAAAGGAGAAGAGGGGACAGAAGTCCATATCACCGTTTTACGCGGGGAGGAAAAAGAAGAGATTGAATTGACGGCTGTGCGAGGAAAAGTCGAAGCTCAGACAGTCGAGTTTGAGATGAAAGAAGACCAGATTGGCTACATCAGTGTTTCTGAATTTGACAGTGTGACGATGGGACAGTTTGAACAGGCGCTTACAACATTGGAAGAGCAGGACATGCAGGGGCTTGTCATTGATTTGAGAAGTAATCCAGGTGGAAATCTTGATACAGTCTGCAATATGCTGGAGCTGATCCTTCCGGAAGGAACGATTGTTTCTACAAAGGATCGGAGTGGAAAAGAAGAAGAAATCCGAGGAAGTGGAAAGAATGACTTTGATACTCCGCTTGCAGTTCTGGTAAATGGATATAGCGCAAGTGCTTCTGAGATTTTTGCCGGAGCAGTTCAGGATTACAAGATCGGTACGATCGTAGGAACGACAACATATGGGAAAGGCGTTGTCCAGCAACTATTTCCACTCGATGACGGAACTTGTGTCAAGGTGACAATCTCTGAGTATTTTACTCCGAAGGGAAGAAATATCGACGGGAAAGGAATCGAGCCGGATGTTTCGGTAGAGTATGTCAGAGATGAGGAAGATCCGGAGGCTGACAATCAACTGCAGACTGCGATGGATGTGCTTCGGGAACAATAGAATACAATGTACCAGTGTACTGAAAAATCAGTGCAGCATGGAAAGAATTTATCCAAAGTGATGAAAGAGAAGGAATGTCAGAAGGGAACACAAATTTGACATTCCTTTTTTTGTGCTGCTATGATAAAATAAAAATAGTATGATGACAGACGGGGACCTGTCTGTCGGAAGGTACAGTACACTGGGAAGAAAGGATAGAGCAGTATGAGAGTATTAATCAAGAATGGGCATGTTTTGGATCCGGCTACGGGAGTGGATGGGATCTGTGATGTGCTGACAGAGGATCAGAGAATCATCGGTGTCAAAGAACATATTGAAGAGCAGGCGGATCGGGTGATCGATGCGAAAGGCTGTTATGTAATGCCGGGATTCATTGACCTTCATGTACATTTAAGAGATCCGGGATTGGAATATAAAGAAACATTAGAGACAGGCGGAAAGGCAGCAGCGCACGGAGGTGTGACAACGGTCTGTGCGATGCCGAACACAAAACCGGTCATCGACACAAAAGAGCGTGTGGAAGATGTACATACGCGTGCGAAGGAAGATTCGCCGGTGCATGTGATCCAGCTTGGTGCAGTCACAGTCGGTCAGGCAGGAGAAGAACTGGCTGATATCGAAGGAATGGCGGAGGCAGGATGCCATGCGATCAGTGAGGATGGGAAGTCTGTGATGAACGCATCTCTTTACAGAGAAGGAATGAGAAGAGCGGCAGCAAGCGGAATCGCTGTCTTTGCACACTGCGAGGATATTCATATGGTAGAAGGTGGTGTCATGAATGCCGATCAAAAGGCAGAAGCACTCGGACTGAAAGGAATTACAAATGCGGTGGAAGATGTAATCGTTGCAAGAGATATCCTTCTTGCAAAAGAGACAGGAGTACAGCTTCATCTGTGCCATTGTTCGACTGCGGACAGTGTGCGTATGGTCGCTGAGGCAAAGAGAGATGGACTTCCAGTGACGGCAGAAGTATGCCCGCATCACTTTATTATGACGACAGACGATATTACAGAGGATGATGGAAACTTTAAGATGAATCCGCCGCTTCGCAGCAAGGCAGATGTAGAAGCACTTCGCGAAGGACTGAAAAATAACATCATGGATGTGATCGCTACCGATCATGCGCCGCATGCAGAGCAGGAAAAGGACAAATCCATGAAGGATGCTGCATTTGGAATTGTAGGGTTGGAGACATCGGCAGCACTGACTTACACAGAACTGGTGGAGACCGGAGTGCTTACTCCAATGCAGATGGCAGAGAAGATGAGCTATAATCCGGCAAAGATCCTCGGGCTTTCCGAGGAAAAGGGTTCGATTTCTGAAGGGAAGATCGCGGACATTGTCATCTTTGATCCATCGAAAGAATATGAGATTGACAAACATACATTTTTCTCAAAAGGAAAGAATACACCATTCCATGGAAGAAAAGTAAAAGGCGAAGTGCGCTGCACAATCGTGGACGGCGTGCCGGTCTATGAAGGATAAGAGAAAGCTTTGCAAGACAGAAGAAAGATAGAAAGACATATCAGTGGAGGAGAGAAACATGATCAACAAGTTAGTAGCAAATATTAAGAAGACAAACGCACCAATCGTAGTAGGATTAGACCCGATGCTCAACTATATTCCGGAGCATGTACAGAAGAAAGCATTCGCAGAGTTCGGGGAGACTTTAGAGGGAGCAGCAGAGGCAATCTGGCAGTTCAATAAAGAGATCGTTGACAAGACTTATGACCTGATCCCGGCAGTGAAGCCGCAGATCGCTATGTACGAACAGTTTGGAATTCCGGGACTGGAAGCATTTAAAAAGACTGTCGATTACTGTAAGGAAAAAGGACTTGTGGTGATCGGAGATATCAAGAGAGGAGATATCGGATCTACATCCGCTGCTTATGCAGTAGGGCATCTCGGACATGTGCAGGTAGGAAGCAAATCTTATGCACCGTTTGATGAGGACTTCGTGACAGTCAACCCATACCTTGGATCGGATGGGGTCAATCCATTTATCGACATCTGTAAAGAAGAAAACAAGGGTCTGTTCATCCTTGTGAAGACATCCAACCCATCAAGCGGAGAGTTCCAGGATCAGCTGGTCGACGGCAGACCGCTGTATGAATTAGTTGGAGAGAAAGTTGCTGCATGGGGCGAGGCACATATGGGTGACGAATACAGCTACATCGGAGCCGTTGTAGGAGCAACTTACCCGGAGATGGGAAAAGTTCTCAGAAAAGTGATGCCGAAATCTTACATTCTCGTACCGGGATACGGAGCACAGGGAGGACAGGGAAAAGACCTCGTACATTTCTTTAATGAAGATGGACTGGGAGCAATCGTAAACTCTTCCCGTGGAATTATCGCAGCTTACAAGCAGGAAGCTTATGCAAAATTCGGTGCCGAGAATTTCGGAGATGCATCAAGAGCAGCTGTGGAAGCAATGGTGGCAGACATCAGCAATGCACTGAACAACCGCTAATAGAATGATAAAAAAGATGAAATGATAGAGGAAGAACATTATGGCAGAGAGAGAAAAAGAGCAGGCACTTGTTGTCTCCCAGGAATGTCTTGCAGATGGGATTTTCAGCATGTGGATCCAGACAAAGGCAGCAAAGACAGCAAAAGCAGGACAATTTATTTCCATGTATACAAATGATGGGAGCAAACTGCTCCCACGTCCGATCAGTATCTGTGAGATTGACAGAGAGGGAGGAAAGCTTCGCGTCGTATATCGCGTGACGGGAGAAAAGACAGGGACAGAACAGTTTTCAAAAATGAAAGCGGGGGATACAATCCCGGTGATCGGACCGCTTGGAAACGGATTCCCACTGATTGAGAAGAAAGCATTTCTGATCGGTGGAGGAATCGGAGTACCTCCGATTCTGGAACTTGCAAAATCACTGAACTGTGAGAAACAGATTATCGTAGGATACCGTGATGCACAGACTTTCTTAAAGAAAGAACTGGAAGCAAATGGAACACTTTATATTTCCACAGAAGACGGAAGTGTCGGAACAAAGGGAAATGTTATGGATGCAATCCGCGAACATAGTCTGGAAGCTGATATTATCTATGCGTGCGGTCCGACACCAATGCTCCGTGCACTGAAAAGCTATGCAGAGGAAAACGGAATCGAATGTTACCTTTCCCTTGAGGAGCGTATGGCGTGTGGAATCGGCGCTTGTCTTGCATGTGTGTGCAAATCAAAAGAGAAAGACCACCACAGCAATGTGAATAATAAGCGGATTTGCAAGGACGGACCGGTATTCTTATCGACGGAGGTGGAATTATAATGGATATGCGTGTAAATATAGCAGGAGTAGAATGGAAAAATCCTGTGACAGTTGCCTCCGGGACTTTTGGTTCTGGTGCAGAGTTCTGTGATTTTGTAGATCTTAGCAAGCTCGGAGCAGTCACGACCAAAGGGGTGGCAAATATTCCATGGGAAGGAAATCCGACTCCGCGTGTGGCAGAAACTTACGGAGGAATGATGAATGCAGTCGGTCTGCAGAATCCGGGGATTGATCTATTCTGTGAGCGCGATATCCCGTTCCTTCGTCAGCATGACACAAAGATCATTGTCAATGTCTGTGGACGCTCGAAAGAAGATTATTGTGAAGTTGTAGAACGTCTTGCAAGTGAAGATGTAGATATGCTGGAGATCAACATTTCCTGCCCGAACGTCAAGGAAGGTGGGATTGCATTCGGACAGAATCCAAAGGCGGCAGAGGAGATCACAAGCGCAGTGAAAAAATATGCGAAGCAGCCGGTCATCATGAAGCTAAGCCCGAATGTAACAGATATCACAGAGATGGCAAAAGCTGTGGAGGCAGGAGGAGCCGATGCAGTATCGCTGATCAATACACTGACTGGAATGAAGATCGATGTACATCGAAGAGCATTTGCGCTGGCAAATAAAACCGGCGGTGTCTCTGGTCCGGCAATTAAGCCGATCGCAGTCCGCATGGTCTACCAGGTGGCAAATGCAGTCAATATCCCGATCATTGGAATGGGCGGAATTGCTACAGCGGAGGATGCGATTGAATTTATCCTCGCAGGGGCAAGTGCAGTATCTGTTGGAACTGCAAACTTCATCAATCCAGGTGTCACAGCCGAGATCGTGGATGGAATCGAAGCGTATATGAAGAAATATCAGTTCGAGACTGTGAAAGATATGGTTGGAATTGTAAAATAGAGAAGAGAAAACAGTAAATCAAGGCAGCTGCTGCCTGAAGATATGGAGGTAGAGAGATGGAACAGTATAAGAAAGAGTTTATTGAATTTATGGTGGAGAGCAATGTGCTCAAGTTTGGAGAATTTACATTAAAAAGCGGAAGAAAATCTCCGTTTTTCATGAATGCGGGAGGATATGTGACTGGTTCTCAGTTAAAGAGACTCGGGGAGTATTATGCAAAGGCAATCCACGATAAATACGGAGATGATTTTGACGTTTTATTTGGACCGGCATATAAGGGAATTCCGCTCGGAGTAGTGACAGCGATCGCATATAGTGAATTGTATGGAAAGGAAGTCCGTTACTGCTCTGACAGAAAAGAAGAGAAAGATCATGGAGCAGACAAGGGAAGCTTTCTTGGAAGCAAACTTCAGGATGGCGATCGAGTGATCATGATCGAGGATGTGACGACATCAGGAAAATCCATGGAGGAGACTGTGCCGAAAGTAAAAGGGGCAGCAGATGTAGAGATTGTAGGTCTGATGGTATCTCTTGACCGTATGGAAGTTGGAAAAGGCGGAGTGAAATGTGCTCTGGAAGAAGTAAAAGATCTCTATGGATTTGAGACAAATGCGATCGTGACGATGGCGGAAGTAGTAGAGCACCTGCACAATAAAGAATGCAATGGAAAAGTAGTGATCGATGATGAGATCAAGTCTGCAATTGATGCATACTATGAGCAGTACGGAGCAAAATAGACAGGAGAGACTTATGAACGAAAAGATTTATAAGACGATGACGACAGTCGGCGCAGGAAATATAGTTCTCGGTGTGATCATGATCGTGACCGGGATCGCAGCAGGAGTGATCACAATCGTAGGGGGTGCACGCTTACTAAAGAATAAATCCGGTCTGACTTTTTAGTCCGGAAAGAGAGGAATCATTCTGAAAGGGTGCAATGGTGAAGTATAAAGAAAGAAAACGTCTGCGTATCCTCGGGAAAGTGTTGTTTGTATGTTATGTGTTGTTCATTATATACTTTCTGCTTTTCTCAGAGTGGTATGGGCGTACTGGGGAAATGAGCGAGTATCGTTACAATCTCGTTCTGTTTAAAGAGATTCGGCGTTTTCTGACATATCGTGAGACACTGGGGACTTTTGCAGTGCTCACGAATGTTGTCGGAAACGTAGTAATTTTTGTGCCATTCGGTTTCTTTATGCCGATGGCAAGCAAATACCGCAGCTTTTTTATGACGGTATGTTACAGTTTCGGACTCAGTCTTTGCGTGGAAGTATTTCAACTACTTACAAGAGTAGGATCTTTCGATGTGGACGACCTTCTGTTAAATACAATCGGAGGGCTCGCAGGCTACATACTGTTTGTTATATGCAATGCAATAAGGAGAAGATACCATGCAAAGAAGTGAGAGAAGACGAAAAAAAAGACAGCGAGAATTAGAAAGACAGCAGAGACGGCGGGAAAAAGAAGTACAGCGCTATCAGAAAAAAAGAAACCGCTATGGAGAAGAAAAAGTGATCCGCCATGCGAAGCATGGAGTTCGTTCTACCCTTATTGCTATAGCGGCCATCGTACTTCTTTCTCTTCTTGTTACAGTGTCGTACGTTCAGGAAGGAAAAGCAGCAACAATGATCGGTGCGTTGGGAATTTGCGCCTGGATACTTTCGGGAGTTGGGATTTTCTTTGGAATGATCGGACTGCGGGAGCGAGAGCGGAAGTATCTTACATGCCGGATCGGAATTGTATGCAATGCCGCTTTGTTTGTCGGTTTGGCAATAATATTTTTCAGGGGGATATAAGTTTATGTGGAACGAACAGTGGAAAGAAGAAAATGAAATATTTCACGAAAGACACGATCTGACGATCGAACGTATCCGAATGATCGGTACAGAGCAGAC
This sequence comes from Coprococcus sp. HPP0074, assembly GCF_964238105.1. Lineage (NCBI taxonomy): Bacteria > Bacillati > Bacillota > Clostridia > Lachnospirales > Lachnospiraceae > Coprococcus > Coprococcus sp. HPP0074. Next base: position 165,274 of record NZ_CAXSKS010000008.1, read on the forward strand.
TGCCGCAGAGCAGTTTCGTCCATATTTTAGACATGTGGCAGAATTTCTTCTTTTTGTAGAAGAAGTAAGAGCAATGGTGGAAGATGGATCGTGGGAAAAACTTTCATTTGATGAGATGAAAGAAATCAATCACAAGCTGTATGCAGACATTTCAGAAGAAAATTACGGAACATCGTATGCAAATCCGGCTTGGGCAGTAGAAAAACTCGGAGAAGATTTTGGAACTTTTTTAAGTTTTCTGTATACTGAGATGCGCGCTCAGATAGGGTATGCCTATGAAGGAAAATTAAAATACAATACAATCTGTAATGAACTGTTTATTGAAATCTATAATTGTTTTGAAGATGCACAGTGTCCGGAGTTCAGAGAACTTAAGGAGATCGTGTACTGGTATGCAAGTGATTATTGTGATGTGTTTCTGGCAGATCGGATCGAAGAGCAGATCTCACCGGATTGCGGTGTGTTTGTGCCGATGCTTGCAAAGACGGATGTCAGTGATGAGCGGTTTATTTTCCGTACCGGAGAATGGATCACAGATTATGAGATCCAGACGATGCGTCACCTGAACAGTCTTCCGGAAGAGACGATTCAGAAGATGGCAGATACCTATACAGAAGGATTCCGAAGAGGATTTATACTTGGCGGCAAAGATCTTTCAAAGAAAAAGACGGTCAATGTGCTGTATTCCGCAGGGTTTGAGCGGATGATCCAGTATGCGATACGCAATTTTGAAAAAATGGGATTACGTCCGTTGATCTTTCGTGCAGCAAACAGTGTTGTGACCAAGAAAAACCATCAGAAATCCGGTTATTACGGAGCGGTCAACAAACAGTTTGAATATGATCACAGAGCAGACCAGGCATTGTTCCTCGATAAAAAATATACAGAGCGGAAGCTGGATGTGATCAAAAATACATATGAGAAACAGAAAGAGCTGGCGGCATGTTATGCGGGTCCGGCATGGATCGATCCATTTGGAGAACCACCGTTTTCACCGGAGAGAAAGTCGGAGGTATTCTCCTATACGGATAAGCAGGAAGAACTGCTGCAGGCATTTGCAAGTAAGTCCAGCCAGATGATCAATCAGTATATCAAGGGAGAAGAGAGAAGCTTCACGATCATCTCGTATCCGAAGCCGGAGATTGGAGAAGACTACGAGGCAATCTTTAACGATACGATCGAGATCAATGCAGTGGACAGCGAAGTGTATGGACAGATCCAGCAGACGATGATTGATGCCTTGGATCAAGGCGAATACGTGCATATCATTGGAAGAGGAAAGAATCAGACGGATATCAAAGTCAGACTGCATGCTTTAAATGATCCGGAGAAGGAGACGATCTTTGAAAACTGTGGTTCGGATGTCAATATTCCGGCAGGGGAAGTGTTCACCTCTCCGACACTGGAAGGAACAAACGGAACATTGTTTGTCAGTGAAGTATATCTGCATGGAATGCAGTATAAAGATCTGAAGATCGAATTTCAGGATGGAATGATCACAGATTATACTTGTGCAAACTTTGAGAAAGAAGAGGAGAATAAAACCTATATCCGGGAAAATATTCTGCACAATCATGAGACACTTCCACTTGGAGAGTTTGCGATTGGAACGAATACGACGGCATATGTGATGGTCAACAAGTATCAGATCGCGGATAAGATGACCATTTTGATCGCAGAGAAGATGGGACCACATTTTGCGGTCGGAGACACTTGTTACAGCTGGAACGAGGAGAACCGGGTGTACAATCCGAACGGAAAAGAGATCATTGCAAAGGATAATACTATTTCGATTCTGCGAAAAGAAGATGTGAATAAAGCATATTTTCAGTGTCATACAGACATTACGATTCCATATGAAGAACTGGCAGAGATCAGTGTCATCCGAAAAGATGGCAGCAAGATCGAACTTTTGAAAGATATGAGATTCGTACTGCCGGGGACGGAAAGTCTCAATGAACCACTAGATCGAATGGATGCAGAAAATGCGTAAGATTTTTGGAAGAACGAGTTTAGAAATAAAACCTTATAAGTATTTATAATCACTGATACCGGGCGGGACTGTTGACATCCTTGCCCGGTATTAGTAAAATTAACTTATAAATGAACAAGTATTTATACTGGTAACTTATAAAGGTGCCGGGAAAAAGATGGATGATGGATCATTTCATACTTTGTATTTCCAAGTGCCGGTATTTTGTAAATGAGAAAAGGAGAGAATTATGCCAAAAGTAGGAATTGTTATGGGCAGTGACTCAGACATGAAAGTCATGAGCAAGGCAGCAGATATGCTGGAAAAACTGGGTGTAGAATATGAAATGACAATTATTTCTGCACACCGTGAACCGGACGTATTTTTTGAATATGCAAAGTCCGCAGAGGAGAAAGACTTTAAAGTCATCATTGCAGGGGCAGGTATGGCAGCACATCTTCCTGGAATGTGTGCAGCGATCTTCCCAATGCCGGTCATTGGAATTCCGATGTCAGGAAAGAACCTGGAGGGTGTAGATGCACTTTATTCTATCGTACAGATGCCGCCGGGAATTCCGGTAGCGACAGTGGCAATTGACGGGGGAGTCAATGCAGCGATTCTTGCGGCAAGAATTCTTGCAACATCTGATCCGGAGCTGCTTGGAAGATTGAAAGCATACTCTCAGGAGATGAAAGAGACTGTACAGGCAAAGGCAGAAAAACTTGATCAGTTAGGACATAAAGAATATCTGAAACAAATGTAGGAAAAAGCAGGGAAAGCCTTGAAATGGAGGAGAAAAGATGGATTACAAAAACGCAGGCGTCGATATTGAAGCAGGGTACAAATCAGTAGAATTGATGAAAGAACATATCAAACAGACAATGAGACCGGAAGTTCTGACAAATATCGGGGGATTTTCGGGAGCATTTTCTATGGAGAAGTTCAAAGAAATGGAAAAACCGACATTAGTATCTGGAACAGATGGTGTCGGAACAAAGTTAAAACTTGCATTTATTCTCGATAAGCATGACACAGTGGGGATTGACTGTGTTGCAATGTGTGTCAATGACATCGCATGTGCGGGCGGAGAGCCGTTGTTTTTCTTAGATTATATTGCATGTGGAAAAAATGTGCCGGAGAAGATCGCTACGATCGTCAGTGGTGTTGCAGAAGGTTGTAAACAGTCCGATGCAGCGCTGATCGGTGGAGAGACTGCGGAGATGCCAGGATTTTATCCAGAAGATGAATACGATCTTGCAGGATTTGCAGTCGGAGTCGTAGATGAGAAAGACTTGATCACTGGAAAGGAATTAAAAGATGGGGATGTTCTGATCGGAATTGCGTCTTCCGGAGTACATAGCAATGGATTTTCTCTTGTAAGAAAAGTATTTAAGATGGATAAAGACACTTTAGATACATATCATGAAGAGCTTGGGACTACGCTTGGAGAAGCACTGATCGCACCGACAAAGATCTATGTGAAAGCACTTCGCGGTATTAAGGAAAGCGGAGTGAAGATCAAAGGATGCAGTCATATCACAGGTGGTGGATTCTATGAGAATATTCCTCGTATGCTCTGTGATGGTGTGCGTGCAGTTGTGGAAAAAGACAGCTATCCGGTTCCACCAATCTTCCGTATGCTGGCAAGAGAAGGTGAGATTGCAGAAGAGATGATGTACAATACTTACAATATGGGACTTGGAATGATCGTGGCAGTCGATAAAGATGATGTGGAGAAGACTGTTGCAGCAATCAAGGCTGCCGGAGAAGATGCATATGTGGTAGGACATATCGAAGCAGGAGAAAAAGGAGTTACTTTATGCTAAAAATAGTTGTATTAGTTTCCGGCGGGGGGACAAACCTGCAGGCAATCATGGATGCAGTTGAAGCTAAGACAATTACAAATACGGAGATCATCGGTGTCATCAGCAACAATAAGAATGCCTATGCTTTGGAACGTGCGAAGAAGCATGGGATTCTTGCAATGTGCATTTCACCGAAAGATTATGAATCAAGGGAAGCATTTAACGATGCTTTCCTTGACGAGCTTCAACAGTTAAATCCGGATCTGATCGTGCTTGCGGGATTTCTTGTGGTGATTCCGGAAAAGGTGATCAGACAGTACGAACATCGCATGATCAATATTCACCCATCTTTGATTCCGGCATTTTGTGGAAAGGGATATTATGGGCTGAAAGTACATGAGGCGGCACTGAAACGAGGGGTGAAGGTTGTCGGCGCGACAGTACACTTTGTAGATGAAGGAACGGATACCGGTCCGATTATTTTGCAGAAGGCAGTGGAAGTGAAAAATAGTGACACTCCGGAGACGCTTCAACGGCGTGTGATGGAAGAGGCGGAGTGGAAGATTTTGCCGAAGGCGATTGATTTGATCGCAAACGGGAAGATTGAACTGATCGATGGGAAGGCGGTAGTCTGCGGCGAGTAGTGTACCGAAAAGAGTTATTGGTGAGTGGAGATAGAGAACAGATCGGCATAACAGGTCTGCATTCAGAGAAGAATGAGCAGAGAAACGGTAGAAAATCGTAGGAGGCATAATTTATGAAAGTACTAATTGTAGGAAGCGGCGGGAGAGAGCATGCGATCGCATGGAGTGTGTCAAGAAGCAGCAAAGCAGAGAAGATTTACTGTGCACCAGGTAATGCAGGGATCGCAGAGTATGCGGAATGTGTAGACATCGGTGCGATGGAATTTGAAAAGCTGGCAGCATTTGCAAAGGAGAATGCAGTTGATCTGACGATCGTTGGAATGGATGACCCACTTGTCGGAGGAATTGTTGATGTCTTTGAGGCAGAAGGATTGCGCGTATTTGGTCCAAATAAGGCAGCTGCGATTCTGGAAGGATCGAAGGCATTTTCGAAAGATTTGATGAAGAAATATCAGATTCCGACAGCGGCATATGAGAATTTTGATTGTGCAGAAGAGGCGCTTGCTTATCTGGAAACAGCAAAATTTCCAATCGTTCTGAAGGCAGACGGACTGGCGCTCGGAAAAGGTGTGCTGATCTGCAATACGCTGGAGGAGGCGCAGGAAGGTGTGAAATCACTGATGCTTGATCATCAGTTTGGAGCGGCCGGAAATACGATCGTAATCGAAGAGTTTATGACTGGACGGGAAGTATCGGTGCTTTCCTTTGTAGATGGAAATACAATCAAGACTATGACATCAGCGCAGGATCACAAGCGTGCAAAAGACGGAGATCAGGGACTGAATACAGGAGGAATGGGAACGTTTTCTCCAAGTCCGTTCTATACAAAAGAGGTGGATGCTTTCTGCAAGGCGCATATTTATCAGGCAACAGTCGATGCGATGAAAGCAGAGGGAAGACCATTTAAGGGAATTATTTTCTTTGGATTGATGTTGACAGAGGAAGGACCGAAGGTGCTGGAGTACAATGCAAGATTTGGTGATCCGGAGGCACAGGTGGTACTGCCGAGAATGAAAAATGATATCCTTGAAGTGATGGAAGCTTGTATTGATGGGAAATTAGATCAGATCGAGCTGGAATTTGAAGAGAATGCGGCAGTCTGTGTTGTACTTGCATCAGACGGCTATCCGGAGAAATACGACAAAGGGCTTCCGATCAGTGGACTGGAAGAATTCCAGAAACATGAAGGGTACTACTGCTTCCATGCAGGAACAAAATTTGACGGAGATACGATCGTGACAAACGGAGGGCGTGTACTTGGCGTGACTGCGAAAGGAAAAGATTTAAAAGAGGCAAGAGCAAATGCATATGCTGCGACAGAGTGGGTTACATTTGCGAACAAATATAAGAGAAACGATATCGGAAAAGCGATTGATGAGGCATAAAAAGCAGACGGTAAAAAGAAGCATGCGATAGAGAGAAGGGGAAGATGACAGCAGGAAGTGGCTGTGGTCTTTCTCTTTTTGTTTTTCAGAAAGAACATGTGGCTGAAAAAAGAGTGAGGATTTTTTATATACTTTGGAGAAAAGTTGCGCTATAATACGGCTATCGACAAAACGAAGAACAGGAAAGAAGGAGTGAATAGATATGAAGATCAGGAAACTAAGAGAGATCGATTATGATACTGTAAGCCAGTTTATGGCGGAACTCCATAAATTACATGCAGAGAGCAGACCGGATATGTATCGGCAGATGGAGGAAATTGGAACAGTCTATACAAAGGAAGAATTTTACAGTATGCTTCAAAATGATGAAATGATCACGCTTGGTGCGGACACAGAGGAAGGCGAGCTGCTGGGAATCTGTATTGCTACCATACGGGAGACAAAGCATCCGATCATGGTGCCGAAAAAGACGGTGTACATTGAAGATATTTATGTATCACAGCAATATAGAAAGCAGGGAGTCGGAATCAGTTTATATCAGTCAGTAGAGAGACTGGCACAAGACATTGGGGCAGAACGCATCGATCTTTGTGTCTGGAACTTTAATGAGGCGGCGCTTTGCTTTTATGAGAAAGCAGGGATGAAGCCACAGCGCTGGCTGATGGAGAAAATCCTCTTAAAATAGAGGTGTGAGAATTGGAGGCAGGATGTGAAAGAAAAAGAAGAAATTGTAGAAATCAATAACGGAGAGTCGCACAGAGTACTGGAACTGGCAATGGAGGCAGGGAGAATCCTCTTAAGAAACGGGGCGGAGATCTTTCGGGTAGAGGAGACCGTGTGGCATATCTGTGAGCATTATGGAGTGCAGGGACTGGATACATTTGTACTGAGTAATGGGATTTTTATCACAGCAGATGATGGCGAGAAGACAATCTATGCAAAAACAAAGCATGTGCCATTGTCAGGTGCACATTTAGGAATTGTAGCGGAGGTCAATGCGCTCTCAAGAGAGATTGTAGAAGGGAAAGTCAGTGTCGATGAGGCATTTCAACGTCTGAAAGAGATCGAACAGATGCCCCGCACGAGCAAACCGTTGCAGACGTTTGCATCGGGGATGGGAGCAGGAAGTTTCTGCTATATTATGGGGGCAACTTTGATAGAAAGTGGAATTGCATTCTGCATCGGGGTATTACTGCATGTATTTCTGATGGGAGTCAAAAAATATAACAGTTCAAAAGTGATCGTCAATATTCTGGGAGGTGCATTTATCACGGTGATGACACTATGCGCGATCAACTTCCTGCCGTTTCCGCTTCGGATGGATAAGCTGATCAGCGGTGCAATCATGCCGCTTGTACCAGGAATTGCTTTTACAAATGCAATCCGCGATATTGCAGACAGTGACATTTTATCAGGGACTGTCCGCATGGTGGATGCCGTTCTTGTATTTGTCTATATTGCAGTCGGGGCAGGATCTGTACTGTCTATTTACAATAGTCTGATGGGAGGAATGTTTTTATGACATTTGTATTAAATTTGCTTCTGGCATCCACAGGATCACTTGCATTTGCGATTCTCTACAATGTTCCTCGCAAATTTTATTTGTGTGCAGCATTTACTGGAATGGCAGGATGGTTTTGCTATTATCTGATAGTACCGTTTACGGATACAGCGGTTGCCTCGTTCTTCGGTGCAGTCGGAGTCGTGCTTGTTTCCCGCATTTTTGCAGTCTGGAAGAAATGTCCGATCACGGTCTTTTTGATCTCGGGGATTTTCCCGCTTGTGCCGGGAGCAGGCGTTTACTATACCATGTACTATCTTGTGTCAAATGAGTTGACACTGGCGGCGATCAAAGGACTGGAGTCGTTAAAAATCGCATTTGGAATTGTACTTGGAATTGTATTTATTGTTACCATTCCGAAAAAATGGTTCTTTATTCAAAACTGGCGAAAAAAAGATGTGGAGAAGGAATACATTGCACCATCGCGAAAGTAGGTTTGTGCGAAGAGAAAAATAGGATAAAAAGAGAAAATTTTTATAGAAGCAGATAGAAAGAAAAGATGGGAGGAAAAAAGAATGGGATATATTAAGAAATTGGAAGGGAAACATCTTTATCTTGCGGTACCAAAGGTGGAAGATGCAGCAACTTATGTGAAGTGGCTCAGTGACTTTGATACGACAGACGGACTTGGGAATTCTGCGATGATCATGACGGTTGAGGCGGAAGAGGCATGGATCCAAAGTATGCAAGGGAAAACACAGTTTGCGATCATCAGAAAAGAAGATGATACACTGATCGGCAACTGTGGGATCCAGGAGATCAATCAAATCCGTCAGTGTGCGGAAGTCGGACTTTTTATCGGAGAGGAAGAAAATCGGGGAAAAGGATATGGGCAGGAGGTATTAAGGCTCCTTCTCGATTTTGCTTTTGAGACATTAAACCTTCACAATGTGATGCTGCGAGTATTTGCATTTAATGAGAGAGCGATCCACACTTATCAGAAAGTCGGCTTCCGTGAGTTTGGAAGAAGAAGAGAAAGCTATTATGCAAAAGGACGTTTCTGGGATGAAATCCATATGGATATTTTAAAAGAAGAGTATCTCGCAGACAGATAAAAATACAAGTGGATGGATGAAAAAAGAAAAATAGGAAATAGAAGAAAAAGAGGTAAAAATCATGATACAAGATATTGCACCACACCGGTATCGAAATGAGTACAACCCAAAACCGCCGGAGAAAGACAGTATTATGCTATGTTATGACGGACATCAGGTATTGTTGGAGAAAAAGGGAGAGGAAATCCGTTTTCCGACTTTTGCGGAACTGGAAAAGGAAAATGATGGGATCTATGAGAATTATACATATCTGTTTGAGATAGACGGGAAGTGTTTCTATTTGGGAGAACATATCCGTTATGCACAGCTGTCTACATTTCAGATGGAACATACTGAAGCTTTCCGGCAGGCGAAGCCACTTTATCTTGCCTTTGCGGGGATTACAGGTTTCCAGCTGTATAACTGGTATCGGAGCAGAAAATTTTGCGGAGTATGCGGCAGACCGATGGTACATGACAAAAAAGAACGTATGATGCGCTGTGAGCATTGTGGACAGATGGAATTTCCGAAAATCTGCCCGGCAGTCATTATTGGTGTGACGGATGGTAATCGGCTGCTCATGTCAAAATATGCAGGCAGAGACTACAAGAAATATGCATTGATTGCCGGTTTTGCAGAAATTGGCGAGACAATCGAGGAGACGGTGCAGCGGGAAGTGATGGAGGAAGTTGGCTTGAAAGTCAAAAATCTGCGTTATTATAAAAGCCAGCCGTGGTCTTTTTCGGATACACTGTTGTTTGGATTTTTTGCGGAGTTAGATGGAAGTGCCGAGATTACGCTTGACGAAGAGGAACTTGCCTTGGCAGAGTGGTTTGAGCGTGAAGAAATTCCGGTAACAGAAAAGCATATCAGTCTGACAAATGAGATGATTCTTGCGTTCAAAGAAGGAAAGGTATAGAAGATTCTCTCAGCAGAAGCGATTATAATGTGAATATAAAGCGAGCACAACAGAGCGGAGGTCAGAAAAAACAGAATAAGTGAGAGAAAAATTGTCCATACTTTCTATAACATGTAGAAGTAACAAAAATGAGGTGGAGTGTATGGATACAATCTGGACGAAGACAAGCAAGCTTCCTGCGTTCTCGCCACTTGCTCAGAGTGTTCGAGCAGAAGTTGCGGTGATCGGCGGAGGAATGGCCGGAATTTTAACGGCTTTTTTTCTGAAACGAGCAGGAAAAGATGTGATCGTTCTTGAGGGGAATCGAGTGGGAAGTGGACAGACTGCAGGGACCACAGCAAAGATTACGATTTCTCACAATTTGATTTATGAAAAACTGTTCAGAGAGGCGGGAGAGGAAAAAGCAAGAAAATATGTCAGTGCAAATAAGCGTGCACTGAAGATGTATAGTCGGCTGGTGCAGGAAGAGCAGATAGACTGTGATTTTCGAGAATGTAGTTCCTACCTCTATTCACTGACCGATGCAGAGCAGATAAAGAGAGAAGTGGAGGCGGCAGTACGTCTGGGGATTGAAGCGGAGTTTACAACAAAGACAGAGCTTCCATTTTCCGTTATAGGAAGTATCTGTTATCAGAAACAGGCAGCATTTCATCCACTGCTCTTTTTAAAAGCACTTGCAGAACAGCTTGTAATTTATGAGCACACAAAAGTAACTGGTGTGGAGGAGGGGAAAATTTATACGGATCATGGAAACGTGTTGGCAGATGCGGTTGTATTTGCGTCTCATTATCCGATTATGAATACACCAGGATATTATTTTGCAAGGATGCATCAAGAACGCAGTTATGTACTTGCATTGAAACAGGCACAACCCTTTGAACATTTGTATTTGGGTGTAGATCCCGGGGAAGACTTCTCCTTCCGGAATTTCAGAGAGTTTACATTGTTTGGAGGAGAAGGGCACCGGACCGGAGAAAATGAGACCGGAGGGCAATACAAGAAGCTGGAGAGGCGGGCAAAAGAATATTGGAGAGATTGTGAGACGATAGATAGATGGTCGGCGCAGGACTGCATGACACTCGATGCCATTCCCTACATCGGACTTTATACAGGAAAAAATAAAAAGTGGTATGTAGAAACCGGATTTGGAAAATGGGGAATGACTTCCTCGATGGCAGCGGCTCTGATGATTACAGAACAGATCTGCCAGAAAGAAAGTGGAAATGCAGCAGTGTTTTCTCCGCAGAGAGTTCCGATCAGAGCATTGAAAGCAGCAGCGGTAGAAGGAGCAAAGAGCGCCAAAGGACTGGCGGCTCCCGGAGGCATCCGCTGTCCCCACCTCGGCTGTAAGTTGACGTGGAATCCAGAAGAAGAGACATGGGACTGTCCTTGCCATGGATCGCGGTTTGATAAAGAAGGAAATCTGATTGATAATCCTGCAGTAAGAAATGCAGCAGTGGAGAGGAAATGAGCAGAAAAAATTATTTTTATGGGGGACGAAAAAAGAAGTGCTATTTTGAAGGATGGTATTTTAAGCATGAAAATGGATCCCAGACTATTTGCTTTATTCCATCGTTCCATATCAATCCAAGAGGAGAAAAAAGTGCGATGCTGCAGGTGATCGCAAATGATCATGTTTGGAAGATTCATTATGCACCGGAACAGTTTTATGCGGCAAAGGGACGTCTGTACTGCCGGATCGGAAGAAATGTCTTTTCGGAAACTGGGATTTCTATTGATATACGGACGAGAGAATTGAAAATGAAAGGGAAGCTTGTCTATGGGAAATTCTCCCAACTGTCTGGGGATATTATGGGTCCGTTTCGCTGGATCCCATTTATGCAGTGCCGACATGAGATCATCAGTATGAGACACAATGTGGCAGGAACATTGAAGATCAATCGCGAGCAGCTTCATTTTGGCAAAGGAATCGGGTATATTGAGAAAGACCGCGGCACGTCTTTTCCAGATCAATATGTCTGGACCCAGTGCAGCAGAGGGGCAGGAGGAAGATTGCACTTGATGGCGGCAGCAGCAACAATTCCGGTGGGACCATTTTCCTTTGAAGGAACGATTGCAGAAATCTGGTACGGAAGAAGACACTATCGTCTTGCGACTTATTGTGGAGCTCGAGTCAAGGAAAGAACAGAGAAGCAAATAGTGATTGAACAGAAACATATAAAATTTGAGGCACAACTACAGCAGAACCATCCGCAGAAACTTCTGGCACCGCAGTTAGGGGCGATGGGAAGAGGAATCTACGAACATGCTGCATGTACGGTCAGATATCGGCTTTTTGTGGATGGCGATCTTCTCTTTGATGAAATATGTACGCCGGCAGGATTTGAGGCTGATATCAGAGAATAGGCAAAGGGAACAGATGCAATACAAAAGATGGACAATGAAGATACAGAAAGGAGATTGAAAAGATGGAAGAACAGATTCGTGAAATTATAGAATATTATACAAAGGAGGGAGAAATGATTTCACAGGAGGATCTCGTCAATATGCTGCGGGAGATCCAGGATGTGAAAGGATGTATTCCGGCAGCAGTGCAGAAACAAGTGGCAGAAGTTACAAAAATGAAGGAGACATTTCTGGCGGCAGTCATCAAACGTTATCCAAGCCTGAAGGCGGAGAATTATCGTCATGAGATTCAAATATGTGTAGGAGCAGGGTGTTCAGCAAAAGGCTCTTACGATCTTTTGAAAATACTTGAGAAAAAGTGGAAAATTCGTCAAGGAGAAGTATCTGAGGGAGGCAGATTTTATCTGCGGACAAGCGGGTGTATGAAACAGTGTGCCAAAGGGCCGAACATGATGATTGACGGAACGGTATATCATCAAGTGACGGAGGAGAGTCTGGGAGAGATTCTGAAAGCATATCGATAGAAAAATGAATTAATAAGTATGAATTCATTCAAAAAAGAATAAAAAATAAAAGAAAACAATGAAAATGCGTAAATAAATGCAAGAAAGTATTGACGAAACGTCAAAAAGTGAGTATGATGTTAAATTGAAAACAGATTTTGGAGGTCTTGCAATGTTAGCGTATAAGGATAGAAGTAAAGAGGAACTTTTAGAACTGAAAAGTCAGTTAGAACAAGAATTTCAAAAGGTAAAGGCACAGGGACTGCAGCTTGATATGTCTAGAGGAAAACCTTCTGCAGCACAGCTGGATCTTGCGATGGGGATGATGGATGTCCTTACAAGTGAATCCGATCTGAAATGCGAGGAAGGGGTAGACTGCCGAAATTACGGAGTACTCGACGGAATCCGTGAAGCGAAGCAGCTCCTTGCCGATATGACAGAAGTGCCGAAAGACAATATCGTTATCTTTGGAAATTCCAGTTTGAATATTATGTACGATACGATTGCACGTTCCATGACACATGGGGTGATGGGAAGTACCCCGTGGGCAAAATTGGACAAAGTAAAGTTCTTATGCCCGGTTCCTGGATACGACAGACACTTTGCGATCACAGAGCATTTTGGAATTGAAATGATCAATGTGCCAATGACGATGGATGGACCGGATATGGATATTGTGGAGAAGCTGGTCAGCGAGGATGATGCGATCAAAGGAATCTGGTGTGTCCCGAAATATTCGAATCCACAGGGAATCACATATTCTGACGAGACAGTACACCGCTTTGCAAAACTGAAACCGGCGGCAAAAGATTTCCGTATTTATTGGGATAATGCATATGGCATCCATCACTTATACGAAGACAAGCAGGACTATTTAATAGAGATTTTGATGGAATGTAAAAAAGAAGGAAACCCAGATATGGTGTATAAATTCTGTTCCACATCGAAAGTAAGCTTTCCGGGTTCCGGAGTTGCAGCGATTGCGGCATCGGATGCCAATCTTGTGGCGATCAGAAAACAGATGCAGATCCAGACAATTGGACATGATAAGTTGAATCAGCTGCGCCACGCACGCTTTTATAAAGACATTCACGGAATGGTGGAACATATGAAGCTGCATGCAGATATTCTGCGTCCGAAATTTGAGACAGTCCTGACAATTTTAGAGAGAGAGCTGGAAGGACTTGAAATCGGTTCCTGGTTACGGCCGCGAGGAGGATATTTCATCTCGTTTGATGCGATGGATGGATGTGCCAAGGCGATTGTTGCAAAGGCAAGTGAGGCAGGACTTGTCATGACACCTGCAGGGGCGACATTCCCGTATGGTAAAGATCCAAAAGACAGCAATATCCGTATTGCACCATCATATCCGACACCGGAGGAACTGGCGAAGGCATGTGAGATCTTTGTACTGAGTGTGAAGCTGGTAAGTATTGATAAGATTTTGGAGAGTAAATCATAATAGAGAATGCAGTTGATACTGTGAAAGGAAAAGAGTCGGGGATTTTGTTCCCGGCTCTTTTGGCAGAAGCGGCAAGAAATCACTTTTGCCAAAGATTTTATTATAGAGGAATTTGTCTCTATTCAGAGATAAATTTCAAGATTGCTTCCCGTGTAGTCTGATAGTAATCTTTTTCAAGATACATTGCGTGACCAGCGCCGTGCAGATGAAGTAATTTGGATCCTTCTGGAAGTTCCTTCTCAGCTTGATAACATCTGTCAATGTTTACATAGAAGTCATTGTCACCAGTAATAATCAATACAGGAACTTTTACTGCTTTTGTATCGATCAGCCAGCCATCGCCGATTTCCATAATCTCTTTCGCACCGCCGTTTGGACGTCCATGTCCGCCATCCTGAGCATATGTATGGTCTACCCACATTCCGTGAAGTTCTGTTACTGGAGTCGCTTCAAATGCACCACCGAAGCAAGGTCCAAGCCATACGACTTTCTTTAATAAATCCGGGCGCTGTGAAGCAACTTCGGAAGTTGTCATTGTTCCCCATGACCAGCCAAGCAAATCAAGTTTTTCTACACCCTGTAACTCACAGATTTTTTCGAGAGCATAAATTTTATCTTCTGCAGCATGTTGTGTTGTGACTTTCCATCCGTCTTCGTATTTTCCAGATTTTCCATATCCGCTAAGATCCAGACGCCATACAGTGTATCCGTTCTTTGCAAAATATTCGCAAACACTGTAATCTTTGATTGATTGCTGCCATGGCACCAGACTGCTTGAGTACGTTCATAAGGAGAAGAGCTCCAAAAATGATAAACAAAGTTTCCAGAGCACTTAGGAAACCAGAAATTGTTCTGGCTGAGATTTTCAGAAAATCCATTTTCCATACAAATCCGGCAACCAGGCAGGCGATCAGCCAAGAGAAAGGCAATGCACGTTTTGCAGGCCAATTGAAGACAGCCATAAAGATAATAGTGAATAAAATTGGAAGTGCAGCGATTGCAGCATATAGATACATAAATAAACCCCCTTTTTTTCGACCAATTTTTCTAATCAAATGCTAACAAGAGAAAAAGAGAAATTCATTTTACTATCGTTTCAGGACAAATATGAGCTGATCAACTGGATGTTTTATACAGATATGTTGGAAAATGTAAATTCTTTTAACAATCCATCGAAGCTGACAGAGAGTTTTGTGAAAGTATGTAAGGCTCTTTATGCAGAAAGGAAATTTTACTTTGCGTGTTTTCAATATGTTGGACAAAATTCTCTGTTTGAATCTTTGTATGAAATTTATTATGAACTTTGGAAGATCAATATTGATATGGGATATTCTGAATGCGGATTCAAGCTGTCGGAAAGTGAGTTGAATCTGATGGCAAAGCTAAAAGCACATGCACTGGTAGGAATTATCAAAGATTGGGTGGATGAAGGAATGCATGATAATTATATGAAGTATTTTGAACAGATTCGTGAGATACTGGATTCCGAATCTTTAGGATACTCAATTTTATCGAATCAGAGAATGATGGAAAAACGAGCAGAGGAATTTGATAAAAATCCAATCAGAAAGAAGAATTTTATATAGCGGAGCATACAGAAGAAGTGTACAGGGAGTTTGTAGAACTTGTAAAGAAATATCAGGAAGATTTATTTGTGGCAGGACCAGGATTCAATGCAGGAAGATATGGATTGGGATGTGGAGCTGCTACGGCAGCAGTGACTAGGGACAGATCTTTATAAAGACCGCGCACATATTTTACAGACGGAGAACAATGCTGCCAAGATGCGAGAGGCAATGAAGTCCGTTGCAGAATTTGTGGACAGACTGATTAAAAATGATTTTATTGGAGATGGAAGAAAAGAAGGGTATCATGGATCGGGAACTGATTTTTCAGACAGCTGAGGAAATTTCCAGAGGCTCAGAGATTGCAATTTCAAATGGATGTCTGAAAGATGTAGCTGCTATTTTTGGACTTCATATCGGAAATATTTTAGGCAAAGAAATTCCGACAGGGACTCTTATTTTTCCAAGGGCATGTTGTATGGCATCTTTTGATAAATTTATTATTTGTGTAAAAGGGCAATCCTGTCATGGATCTACACCAGAGAAGGGCGTTGACCCTGTCAACATAGCAGCTCATCTTCTGATTGCTTTGCAGACAATACAGACAAGAGAAATATCGGGAACAGCGTCTAGTGTTATCACCATTGGAAAAATTACAGGAGGAACCCAATATAATGTGATACCGGACCAGGTAGTTTTGGAAGGGACGATTCGAGCGCTGGATGAGACAGTGCGGCAGTATATTGCGAGAAGGATCAAAGAACTGGCAGTGGCTATTTCAGCGATGTTTGGAGGAAGCTGTGAGTGTGAGATTATATGGGGAGCTCCCCCGGTAGTCAATGATGAGACGATGGCAGAGCTGGCTGCAAAAGCCGTCAGCGATCTGTTTGAACCGAAAGATATTATTGAGGATTTTTCAATTCCTAATATGGGAGGAGAAGATTTTGCGAACTATCTTTTGGAAGTTCTGGGAGCTTTTTTCTTCCTGAGTTCTTCCAATGAAAAAAAGGGAACAGACATTCCGCATCACAATCCAACATTTAATATTGATGAAGATGTGATGTGGAAAGGAACTGTGACGTTTGTGCGAATTGTACATAATATGTTGCAGATCGAAAAAAAATAAAGCATATTTACAAAAAGGCAGAGGATATCTACAAAATGGAGGAGATATCCTCTGCTTTTTTTGTGGAAAAATCATTGTGCGCAGCAAAATGGAGTGTGATATGATGAAAAGCAAAGAATTTTGTAATCGTTTAAGGAAGGAATGAGAAAAGATATGAAATTATTGTATCAGTTTGGCGTGATCATGACGGTCACATTTCTAGGGGAAGTTCTTCATGCAGTGCTCCCTCTTCCGGTTCCGGCAAGCATTTATGGACTTTTGATCATGCTATTTTGTCTTTGCGCGAAAGTGATAAAATTGAATCAGGTGAAACTTGCAGCGGATTTTTTGATTGATATTATGCCGCCGATGTTTATACCTTCAGCAGTTGGACTTATTACAGTGTGGGCGGATTTAAAGGAAATCGTTGTGCCGGTCATGATGATTATTGTTATCACAACGATTTTTGTGATGATTTGCACCGGAAAAGTATCACAGGGAATTATTGACTACAGGAGAAAAAAGGAGGTAGAACGGAAAGATGAAAGAGTTTTTTAGTGAATCGTTGTATTTTGGTCTGACGATCAGTATCGGAGCCTATGGTCTGGGCTTACTTGCACGGAAAAAATTGAAATGGGGGTTTTTGAATCCATTGCTGTTAGCGATCGTTGCAGTTATTGTTCTACTCAATGTATTGGATGTTGATTATGCGACTTACAACGAATCAGCAAAATACTTAAGCTATCTTTTAACTCCGGCTACTGTCTGCCTTGCGGTTCCATTGTATCAGCAGATGGAATTGTTGAAACAAAATTTCTGGGCAGTTTTCTGGGGAATTACGGCAGGCGTACTGTCAAGCCTCGGAAGTGTTTTCGGGTTGGCATATTTGTTTGGGCTGAGCCATGAACAGTATGTGACACTGCTGCCGAAGTCGATCACAACTGCGATTGGAATTGGAGTTTCCGAGGAGTTGGGAGGAATCTCAACGATCACCGTCGCTGTCATCATTGTGACAGGGGTGTTAGGAAATATCATCGGAGAATATATATGTAAAATGTTTGGAATCAGAGAACCGATTGCGGTAGGACTTTCTCTTGGAACGGCTTCGCATGCAATCGGCACAGCAAAAGCATTGGAACTTGGAGAGGTGCAGGGAGCCATGAGCAGCCTTTCTATCGCTGTGTCAGGGCTGATGACGGTCATTGGTGCATCTGTTTTTGCCACATTTTTATAAATTTTTATTTTTGCCTATCCAAAGAAAATGAAAGATGGTACAATGACAGCAAATTCACAGTGAAACAGAGGAGGAGCAACAATGAGATGGATGATTGCATCAGATATCCACGGTTCTGCATATTACTGCAGAAAGATGATAGAAGCATACAGAAGAGAGAAGGCAGATAAGCTTCTGCTTCTCGGAGATATTTTATATCACGGGCCAAGAAACGACCTTCCGAAAGACTATGCGCCAAAGGAAGTGATCGCGATGTTAAATGAGATCAAAGAAGAGATTCTTTGTGTGAAGGGAAATTGTGAGAGTGAAGTAGACCAGATGGTTTTGGAATTCCCGATTATGGCAGATTACTGTATTTTATATTTGAATGACCGTATGATCTTTGCCACACATGGACATGTACATAATCTGGAACATGTGCCAATGTTAAAAAAGGGAGACATTCTTCTTCATGGACATACACATGTGCCGGTTTGCAGAGAAACGGACAGATGTATTTATATGAACCCGGGTTCTATTTCCATTCCAAAAGAAGATTCTCTTCACAGCTATATGATTTTAGATGAGAAATTTGAGTGGAAAGATCTTGACGGCGAAGTATATATGGAGAAAGAAATCAGATGGAAAAGAAAAGAATCCTGTTTGGGCTGATCGCAATAGGAATCAGTTTGTATATGAGTGGCTGCATGGAACTGATGCCGAAGGAGAAGCAGACGTTTCGGACAAGAGGAAAAGGAGTCTATCAAGGATTTGATCATGTGCCGGAAGATTATACTGCCGAGCAGGCAAAGAAAGATGGATGTGTAGTTTACAGAGATACAAAGCTGGTTGACGGCGGAGAATACTGGGAACAGTTTTTAAAAAGTGCAGAGAGCAAAGAGCCTGCAAAAGTGCGGATCATGTATCAGTTTGGAAGGGAGAAAGAATGGTTTCTCGAAGATCTATTCTATGATGGGAAGAACTTCCGGGTGATTTTGTCAAAAGATCATGAGGTGCATGATTATGAATATAAATATTTGCTGGATTTGGAGGGACGCATGGATCAGGCAGTAAAGCCAGTCCGCTATGTTGTACTGACAAACGATAAAGATCTTTCCTTTCAGAATGTCTGGGACAGCGAGCATGCAAAGACCGAAGAAGAAAAGCTAAACTACAAGCGGATCATCTATGAAATCCCATAAAAACTAAAAAAGAGAAAGAACGATAAGAAGTTGCCGTAAAGAAAAAATACGGCAACTTCTTTTCAAGTAAAATCTTAAATCTGTTCCTGATCCTGCGGTCTGCTGACTTTTCCTTTGAACCGCTGACAAATGTAAGTGTTTGCTTCACGTTCCTCGGTATCATCAAGGGGAGCGAGCTCAATTGGCTTCTTATATTTTCTCTCTAGTGCTTTTGTGAGAAGATAATCACAAATCTGAGGATTTTTTGGGAGAAGCGGTCCGTGCAGATAAGTTCCGATCACATTTTTATAAATGATCCCTTCGTAGCCGCTCTGTCCGTCATTTCCACTTCCATAAATGACTTTTCCGAATGGCTTCTGATCTTTGATATAAGTTCTGCCGCCGTGATTTTCAAAGCCGACCACAGGCATATCAGAAAGTTCGCTCTCCAGAACAATGTTATCGATGAGTCGATAATCCTTGCCCTGTTCTGTGTAAATATCTACGATGGAAAGCCCTTCGATCACACCTTGATCAGTGGAATAGTGGGTCCCGAGTAACTGGTATCCGCCGCAGACTGCAAGGACAACACCGCCGTCCTCCACATAAGCTTTGAAATCATCGCGGATTTCCTTCAGACGTTCGCAGACAAGCATCTGTTCCCGGTCAGACCCTCCACCGAGCAGAACAATGTCAAGTTCAGAGAAGTCGACCTCGTCCTGAATCTCAAATTCAATTGTCTCTGCTTCGATGCCTCTCCATTGGAGCCGCTTCATCATACATTGAATATTTCCCCGGTCTCCGTAGAGATTCAGAAGATCTGGATAAAGATGTCCGATAGTCAGTTTCATGATTGTTCACCCTCCATTCGCTTTAAGATATTATGAGTACTATACAAGGCAGTATAATTGACAAGGACGTATAAATTTCCGGTGCCATCGGCGATGCGTTTCCGGACTGCAGTCTCAATATCCGGCTCCAAAATAGAAGGGATATCTACATATTTCAATCGTAAGCGCATATCCTGGCAGCGGATTCCGCTGACGGTGATGGAACGTATGGATGGGTCGCCTAGGCGGTCAAAGTCCACATCCCAGAGCCAGGACACATCAATTCCGTCCTGATCATTGTCGTTGATCAGAATAATCAGATCTTTCGGGCTGTCATCCTCCATGACGGCGGAAATGTTTTGGTTAAATCCTGCTGGGTTCTTTGCAAGGTTTAAGATAATTTCCGTTCCTTTGATAGAGAAATGTTCCATTCGTCCGTTTTCTGGGTTGTACTTGCCGAGGATCTCATTGAAATTTTGAAGTGGAATGCCGGCTTCTTTGACAGCAGCATATACAGCAAGAATATTGTAGACATTGTAGAAACCACGATAATTTACATGAATATGCTCCCCATTTGCATCGAAGTCCAGAACCTTTCCAGTCTTGACATTGCTTGCGTTATAGTTTAGCTCTGGTCGGTGGAAATCACAGTTTGGACAGTGGTAGTCCCCGAGCTGGCTGTAATGGTAGAAATTGTAAAACAATTTTGCTCCACATTTTTTGCAGAAACGTCCTTCTTTGATTTCGTTGATGCTTTGTTCTTCAAATACTTGCTCCTGGATTCCGTAAGTGACATATGGATTGCCGCTTTCCTGGGCAAGATATGTGGAGAGTGCATCATCTCCATTGACGATGATCGTCATCTCCGGAGCAATTCGCATTGCATCTTTTAACAGATTCATTGTGATATCAATCTCGCCATAGCGATCCAGCTGATCCCGAAACAGATTGTTTAGTATCATGTAATCCGGTTTGAAATGCGGGAAAATGCGCAGTGTGGAGGCTTCGTCCACTTCGATACAGGCATAGTCGGCATCGATTTTTCCATTCCATTTTGCAGATAGTACAAAAGCGGCAATAGCTCCGTTTAACATATTGGAACCGGAGTGGTTACAGATTACCTTTTTTCCCTGTCCCTCCAAAGTAGAGCAGAGAAGATTATTGATTGTGGTTTTTCCATTTGTACCACAAACGACAAAGATTTTCTCACGGACATCAGCGGCCATCTCTGTCAGAATATCAGGATCGATCGTAAGTGCAATCTTACCAGACCAGGTGAGCCCCTGCTTTCCTAACAATTTACATACAAAGCCTGTGAGCTTTGAAGCCCATATGGCAAATAATCTACGTATTTTCACAGTGTTCCTCCATCTTGTTTTATTTTCTTATTTACGTTGCTATTATATCTGAAATTAAAAGGAGTGTAAAGGGCAAGAGAATGCATTGACAAGAAATGTCATATGTTATAACATGTATATAACAACGGAGGTGAGGTTATGTTTATCGAGATTGATTTTAACAGTTCAGAAGCGCTGTATATTCAGCTTCGGAATCAGATCATTATGGGAATTGCGACATCTACGATCCGGGAAGGGGATACACTTCCGTCTGTCAGGCAGCTTGCGGAAAATATCGGTATCAATATGCATACAGTAAATAAGGCGTATTCGGTCTTAAAGCAGGAAGGGTTTCTTCAGCTGGACCGCAGAAAAGGTGCTGTGATCGCCATCGATGTCAATAAACTTCAGGCGGTGGAAGAGATGAGAGAGCAGCTCAGAGTACTGCTTGCAAAGGCAAGCTGTCAGAACATTTCCAGGGAGGAAGTTCATCAGCTTGTGGATGAGATTTATGAAGAATATGTGTAGGAGAGATAGAAGGAGGAATTCATGCAGATTGAATATACAAAACAGGCTGAGAATGTGTTAAAGACCGCGAGGAGTGCAGCAAAGGAGTTAAGACACCCATATATTGGGACAGAACATCTTTTGCTTGGACTGCGGAGAGTGTTTACGGGAGTGGCAGGTCAGATCCTTGCGACAAACGGAGTAAATGAGAATGAGATTTTGAAAGTGATCGGAGAACTGATTTCTCCGACAGAGGAAGTTGTATTTGAAGGAAAGGCAGAGAGAAGTCCACGCTTAGAGTATCTGCTTGAGAACAGCAGAAGAGAGGCAGAGCGATTTCAGGCATCGGAGGTTGGTACGGAGCATATGTTGATGGCGATCGTGCGTGATTCAGAGTGTGTTGCGGCCAGAATCCTTACAACGTTAAATATCAGTCTGACAAAGATTTATCAAGATATTTTTGAGGCGGCAGGGATTGATCCGGCGGAATTTTCAGAGGAAGCCGGAAGTGGAAGAAGAGGACAGCCAGGGATGCTGGAGCAATACTGCACAGATCTGACAGAGAAAGCAGCAGACGGGAAGCTGGATCCGGTTGTTGGAAGAATGGAAGAGATTGAGCGGCTGATGCAGGTATTAAGCCGTAGAACGAAGAACAATCCATGTCTTGTCGGGGAACCGGGAGTTGGAAAGACTGCGATCATTGAAGGGCTTGCACAGAGAATCGTGTCGGGGATGGTTCCAGAGAGTATGAAGCATAAGCATATTCTGACGTTGGATCTTGCTTCTCTCATTGCGGGATCTAAGTATCGGGGAGAATTTGAAGACAGGATGAAGCGCCTGATTCAGGAAGTGAAAAGTTCATCGGATATTCTTCTGTTCTTAGACGAGGTACATACAATGATCGGTGCAGGAGGTGCAGAGGGGGCTATGGATGCCTCTAACATTTTGAAGCCATCGCTGGCTCGTGGAGAACTGCAGTTGATCGGCGCAACAACGATCTCTGAATATAGAAAATATATTGAGAAAGATGCAGCGTTGGAGCGGAGATTTCAGCCGATTACAGTTGAAGAGCCAGATAGTGCCCAGAGTATTCAGATTTTGGAAGGTCTGAAGGGAAAATATGAATCACACCATCATGTTACGATTGAGCCGGGAGCACTTGAGGCTGCGGTCAAACTGTCAGAGCGCTATATCAGTGACAGGAATCTGCCCGATAAGGCGATTGATGTTTTGGATGAAGCGTGTTCCAAGGCAAATCTTAATGGGTTTAAAGTTCCGGATAATCTGACAAAGACAGAGGAAATTCTGCAGTCTCTCATGAAGGAGAAGGAACAGGCGGTGGCAGAAGGCCGTTTTGCAGAGGCATCGATGTTGAATCAGGAGCAGCAGGCTGTTGAAAAGAAATTAGAGAGCATTAAGAAACGGTTTAACAAGAATCAGGCATCGCATCAGATTTGCGTGACAGAGCAGCAGATTGCAGAAGTAGTGTCTGTCTGGACAAAGATTCCGGTACAAAAACTGGGAGAATCTGAAAGTGCAAGGTTAAGAAAATTAGAGCAGACTTTACAGAAGAGAGTGATCGGTCAGGAAGAAGCGGTCACTGCTGTTGCAAAAGCGGTGAAGCGGGGACGTGTAGGACTGAAATCCCCGAACAGACCGATTGGGTCATTTTTGTTTCTTGGACCGACAGGTGTGGGGAAGACAGAGCTATCCAAAGCACTTGCGGAGGCGTTGTTTGGACAGGAAGATGCAATGATTCGCGTCGATATGTCAGAATACATGGAGAAGCATAGTGTGTCAAAGATGATTGGTTCCCCTCCGGGATATGTCGGACATGAGGAAGGCGGGCAGCTCAGCGAGAAAGTCAGAAGGAATCCATATGCAGTAATTTTGTTCGATGAGATTGAAAAAGCACATCCGGATGTATTTAATATTTTGCTTCAGGTGCTTGATGATGGGCATATTACAGATTCCCAGGGAAGAAAGATTGATTTCCGTAATACGGTCATTATTATGACGTCGAATGCAGGGGCGAAGGCAATCGTGGAACCGAAGAAGCTGGGATTTGCCGCAAAGGAAGATCCGCAGGATGACTATAAGAAGATGAAAAGCAATGTAATGGATGAAGTGAAGCAGTTGTTCCGACCGGAATTCTTGAACCGGATCGATGAAATTATTGTGTTCCATGCGCTTAGTGCAGAGAATTTGAAGAAAATTGCAGGATTATTGTGCAAGGAATTTGCAGTTCGTGTCCAGTCACAGTTAAATATCCAGTTACACATCCGTGATTCGGTCAAAAAACATATTGTGGAAGTGGGAACAGATACTAAATATGGAGCAAGACCGCTGAGACGTGCAGTGCAGAATGAATTGGAAGATAAGATGGCAGAGGCGATTCTTGCCGGAGAAATCCACTCTGATATGGAGGTAGATGTATCCTTTTCTAAAAAACAAATTAAATTTCTGCCGAAAGTGACAAAGAACTAGAAAAATATCACAAATTATTATATAATATCAGAAAACACCTTATCCATACTATGATGAGAGGGGATAAGATGCAGAAATGAAAATATGAAGTACCGTAGGAGGAGAACAAGATGGCTGCAGTAAAAGAATTATTGCGTGTAGAGGAAGACGGAACACTTAGTTTTGGGGATTTTACATTAGCACAGAAGACAAAATTGGATAACTTTGAATTCGAAGGAGATGTATATAAAGTAAAGACCTTCTCAGAGATCACAAAACTAGAGAGAAATGGAATGTTCGTCTATGAATCTGTACCGGGGACTGCTGTTGAACATTTTGCAGAAACAGAAGATGAAGTGGCATTTACAGTATCTGCGAAGGAAGATGCACAGTTTACATTAGAACTGGAACCAGACTGTGAATACATTGTGTATGTGGACGACGTCAATATCGGAAAAATGATGACAAATCTGAGCGGGAAACTGAGTGTCAGCGCAGAACTTCAGGAAGGCGTCAACGCAAAGATCAGGGTGGCAAGAGTTTAAAGAAGAGCATACTTGTAATGAGGGTGTAAGTTACATAAAGAGATTACAAATCAGGAAACAAGGAACCGATGCAAAAATGAGACAGTGTCTTGAGGCAGGGCTCCTTGTTTTATTTCATATAAAGAAAACAAAAAAGGAAAACGAATATGGCAAAATCAAAAAAAAGTATATTTTTCTGCCAAAATTGTGGGCACGAAGAAAATAAATGGCTCGGACAATGCCCGGTGTGCAGAGAATGGAATACGTTTGTAGAGGAAAAGATCACTGCTTCCGGAAATCCAAAATCTGTCCTTGCGTCGGTAAAAGAAGTAGAAATTCTATCTTTGAATGATGTGGAGACAGAGCATGAAGAAAGAATCTATACAAAAATCGGAGAATTGGATCGTGTACTTGGAGGAGGGATCGTACCGGGATCGCTGATTCTGGTAGGAGGAGATCCAGGAATCGGAAAATCAACACTTTTGCTACAAGTTTGTCGGGAACTCGGTGGGGATCAGAGGAAGATTCTTTATATTTCAGGGGAAGAGTCACTCAGGCAGATAAAACTGCGTGCAAAGCGGATGGGAGAATTTAGTGAGACGGTCTTTTTGCTGAGTGAGACGAATCTAGAGAAGATTCAAGGTGTGTTAGAGTCGCGCAGACCAGAGATCGTGATCATTGACTCTATTCAGACAATGTACAGCGAAGCTGTGGGATCTGCACCGGGAAGTGTATCTCAAGTACGGGAATCTACGAATGTTTTCATGCAACTTGCGAAGGGGCTTGGAATTTCGATTTTTATTGTAGGTCATGTGACAAAAGAAGGGACAGTTGCAGGTCCGAGAGTGCTGGAACATATGGTGGATACCGTTTTATATTTTGAGGGGGATCGACACGCGTCATACCGGATTCTGCGAGCGGTAAAGAATCGGTTCGGATCTACGAATGAGATTGGCGTCTTTGAAATGAGGCAGGATGGACTCAAAGAGGTAGAAAATCCATCAGAATATATGCTGGAAGGAAGACCGGAGAATGCTTCGGGATCTGTTGTGGCATGCTCCATGGAAGGAACGAGACCGATTTTGATTGAAATACAGGCACTTGTCTGTCCGACAAATTTTGGGATGCCAAGGCGCACAGCTGCGGGGACGGACTATAACCGCGTCAATCTTTTGATGGCAGTTCTTGAAAAAAGAATAGGATTTCCACTTTCAAACCATGATGCTTATGTAAATATTGCCGGAGGAATTAAGATGAATGAACCGGCGGTAGATCTGGGAATTGTCCTGGCAATCGTATCCAGTTATAAAAACCGACCGCTTGACGAAAAGACGATCGTATTTGGAGAAGTTGGATTAAGTGGTGAAGTGCGTGCAGTAAATATGCCGGAACAGAGAGTGGCAGAAGCGAAGAAACTTGGATTCACCACTTGCATTTTGCCGGAGGCTTCTGTGAAAATGGTAAAAAGTATAAAGGGAATCCGAGTGATCGGTGTAAAGAGTGTTAATGAAGCAATACAGCTCTTATAGAAAAAAGAAAAGAGATATATGCAATTCAAAAGGTCATTTCTTTCACCTAGGACACAGGCAGTCTGACGGAAGAACAATCTCAAAGGCTGCCTGTAACATGAAGTGAAAAAACGTCGGAAAAGTATAAAATTACAAAAAAATAGAAAAAAATGAAAAAACCTATTGACAGTTTCTGTCGAAGATGATATTCTAATGGAGCGCTCGAGAGAGCAGACAAGTTCAAAAAAAGTTTGAAAAAGAAAAATGAAAAAAGTGCTTGACAAACAAAAAGAACTTGTGATAATATATAAATCGTTGTTGCGAAACAAAAACAACGAAAAATAAAATGAAAAAAGTGCTTGACAAGTAAGAAGTGTTGTGATAAAATGAAACAGCTGATTACGAAAAAGCAAAACAGAACATTGATAATTAAACAATAGACAACACAACCCTGAAAATTTCGAACAATTGAGAAAATTTCAGAACAGA
>NZ_CAXSKS010000009.1:0-137322 GCF_964238105.1 Coprococcus sp. HPP0074
TGAAATTTTCTCAATTGTTCGAAATTTTCAGGGTTGTGTTGTCTATTGTTTAATTATCAATGTTCTGTTTTGCTTTTCGTAATCAGCTGTTTCATTTTATCACAGCGTTTCTTACTTGTCAAGCACTTTTTTATTTTTATTTTTTCGTTATCGCTTGTCGCGACAACTTCTATATCTTATCACTTTATTCTTTCTTTGTCAACAGTTTTTTTATTTTATTTTTCATTTCCTGTTAACTCTGATTGAAATATTTCAAAAAATATAGCCACTGCTGTTTGCAGCGACATTTATAATATCATCTTATTCAAAAACTGTCAATACATTTTTTATTTTATTTCAAAAAGCTTTACTCTTTCTTCTCTACCGCTTTCTTATCTCATCCATAATTCATTCGCAATTCCCGGCACGGGATCCGACTTCATGCTGATTTGCACTATTCTTTTTCGAATCCCCGTACCTCAGGAAAATTTTTAAACCTAGATAATCAAACGATTCCCAAGCTTTTCAGACTAAAACAGATTTTTTACCGCCGGATAGATATTTTTGAATTTCTGATATCTTTCCTCGTATTTTTCTACAAGTTCCTTTTCCGGCTCTACGGTATCGATAGTCTTCACAAATTGCTTTGTCGCTGTTTCAACATCCGGATATTCTCCACACCCGACCGCTGCAAGCATGGCAGCTCCAAGCGCCGGTCCTTCTTCACTCTCTATCACTTCTACTTTTATGTTCATGACATTTGCAATAATCTTTTTCCAAAGTGGACTTTTTGCACCTCCACCGCAGATTTTCGTTCTCGCAATATTTATGCCAAGACTTCTCGCAACCTCAAGAGAGTCTCTTAATCCAAATGCCACTCCTTCTAAAACTGCCTGTGTCATTTCTTCCCGTGTTGTGTCCATAGACATTCCGATAAAAGCAGCCCGGACTTTTGGATCATTATGCGGAGATCTTTCTCCCATTAAATATGGAAGATAGAATACGTTATTCTCACCAAGTTTTGTAATACCTGCCTGTTCGTTTACAAAATCTGTTGTTTTCAATATTTCTTCTGACCACCACTTATTGCAGGATGCTGCACTTAGCATGCATCCCATCAGATGATAATTTCCATCTGCATGTGCAAAAGAATGAAGTGCATTATTTTCATCTACTTTAAATTTTTTACTGGAAATAAAAATCGTTCCGGAAGTTCCAAGAGAAATATTACACATTCCCTCTCCTACTGTGCCTGTACCCACCGCTGCCGCCGCATTGTCTCCGGCTCCTGCAATCACTTTTACCTCTTCCGTCATTCCAAGTTCCTCTGCAATATTCTTCTTTAAGGATCCTACGACCTCATAGCTTTCATATAGCTTCGGAAGCTGTTCTTCTGTAATACTGCATATCTCAAGCATTTCTTTTGACCAGCATTTATTTTTCACATCCATCAAAAGCATACCGGAAGCATCCGATACATCTGTACAAAATGTTCCGCACAATCGATAAGCAAGATAATCTTTTGGAAGCATGATTTTTTTAATTTTCTGAAAACGTTCCGGTTCATGACGTTTCATCCAAAGAATCTTTGGAGCCGTAAAACCGGCAAACGCAATATTGGCAGTATACTTCGAAAGTGTTTCTTTTCCGACTACTGTATTTAAATACTCTGTTTCTTCTCCCGTACGACCATCATTCCACAAAATCGCCGGTCTTATTACATTATCTTCTTCATCCAGGACAACCAATCCATGCATCTGTCCACCAAAACTGATTCCTGCAATTTGCGATTTATCACATTCTGCAGTCAGCTCTTTCAGGCCGTTCATAGATTGTTCGAACCAATCTTCCGGATTTTGTTCTGACCATCCAGGGTGCGGGAAAAACAAAGGATATTCTTTTGAAACTATTTTTTTAATTTCTCCGTTTCCATCCATCAGAAGCAGCTTCACAGCCGATGTCCCTAAATCGATACCTATGTATAACATATTTGTTTCCTCCAACTACCTTCCTGTTAACTTACCACACATTCATTACGGCTCAGTAAACGAACATAAAAATTCTGCAATCACTTCAATACAGCCTTCTACATCTTTCATATCCGCAATTTCTCCCGGTGTATGCATGTTCCGCAGTGGAACTGCTGTAAATACTACCGGTACCCCTTGATTGGAAAAATGAATCTCATCTGCATCCGTATAGCTTCTTGCACTTGCCGCCTCACGCTGTGTATGAATGCCGATGCGTTCTGCACATTCCTGCATTTTTTTATTCAACCGTTTGGATGCTAACGGACTATTGCAAAGAGATGGTCCCCCTCCAAGAACAACATCTCCCGCTACTGCCGGATTTGGGAACCTGCTATAATCCGTACAATTCGTAACGTCTACAACGACGGCTGCTGTCGGCTGAATCCGTGTACTAGACCAATATGCCCCGTTTTTAACCGTCTCTTCGCCAACCGTCGCTGCAGCATAAACTCCTATCTCACAGCCTCTCTCCCTCGCTCTTTTTAATGCCTCCATAATTACAAAAACACCAATTCGATCATCGAATGCCCGCGCTGCCAGTCTGCCATTTGCAAGTTCCCTTACTCCTGCATCCAATACAACCGCATCTCCAAGCGATACATATTCTTCCGCATCTTTTTTCGAAGTAGCACCGATGTCAATCAAAAAATCAGAAGCTTTTAAATTATCTTGTTTAAACAATTCCCTGCTGCACTCTACAACACCATACACAATCCCCTTTTGCGTATGAATCCGAACTTTCTGTCCCGGATAATTCTGATGAATGATACCTCCACGCTCAATCGCCTGAATTCTGCCTTCCTCTGTAATCCTCGTGACAAGAAGACCAATTTCATCTGCATGTGCAGACAGCATGACTCTAACCGGACTTTCCGGATTTAAAATACAGATTACATCTCCCATTTCATCTGTCCATATCTCATCTGAAAAGGGCTGCATGTGAGATTTTACTACCTCTTGTCCACACTCCTCACAGCCAGATACCGATATCTGCTCTAATAGTTTATCCAAAAATTCCCTATCCATCTTCTACACCTCTAATTGCTTTTACTTTTTATTGTTTGGCGCTATTTTGTAATACTGTGCCCGAATCCTTTCTAATGCTTCCTGTAGATAACTCCTTGACGTTGCAATATTGATCCTTATGAAAGAATCAGTATGCTTCCCATATCTGCTGCCCATATAAACAGATACCTTTGCATCTTCGATAAAAAACTTTTCTAACTCCTCCGGACTGATCTGAAGCTTTTCTGTTTGCACCCATGCCATATAAGTACCCTCTGATGGAATCACTTCCAGTTCTGGCATATTCTTTTCAATATATTTTTTCAAAAACTCATAATTCTCATCCAGATATGCATTGACCTGTTCTATCCATTCATCACATTGCGTATAAGCCGCTTCCATAATACCGGCAGCAAAAATATTCGGATTATGAAGTCCCCAACGGTCCATGGTTTCTTTCATCCGCTCCCTGATTCCTTGATCCGGAATCAATAAGTTCGACAAGATAACTCCCGGTACGTTAAATGTCTTTGTAATCGAATTGCACACAATCATCCGTCCCTGAAGATCCTCTTGAAAGTGCAGGCACGACACAAATTTATGCCCTTTTTTCACAAAGTCTTCATGTATTTCATCCGATATCAAAAGCAGATCATATTCCTTACAAATATCAACTACTTGCTGCAGCTCCTCGATTTCCCAGACTCTCCCCGTTGGATTATGTGGATTACATAAAAGCATGATTTTTGCACAGACACCTTGCGCTTTCTTCTCGTCCAGATTTCTTCTCAACTGCTGAAAATCCATTTTATATCTACCGTTCTCCAACACAAGAGGACTTTCAATCATAACACGGTGATATTTCTCAACTGCATTTTGGAGCGCTGTGTAAGCCGGAGTATGAAGAACAATCCCATCTCCCTCATTTGTAAAAGTTTCCACTGCCATATTCAATGCCATATTAATTCTCGGAGAAAATACAACCCATTCGGTCTTAGTTTCTTGTTCATAACGACGCTTCATCCATTGAGAAACCAGTTCTCCATAATTCTCTGGCCAAATAGTATATCCAAACACACCTTTCTCAACAATGTTCTGCATTGCCTCTATGATTGGCTTTGGGGAGCGGTAGTCCATATCTGCCACTCCCAAATGCATCACGTCCGAGCCAAACAACGCATCCATCTCATCAAATTTTGCGCTGTTTGTATTTCTTCTGTCTATTTGTTCATCAAAATCATATTTCATAGATTATCCCTTTACTGCACCAGCCATTGAACTTTCCAAAATCTTCTTTGAACAGAACATAAATAAAAGAAGAATTGGAATAACTGATAGTGTTACTCCTAAATATATAACACCATAGTCCGTCTTGTATACCCCTTGCATCTGCTGTACCAAAATAGGAAGTGTAAATTTCTCCTGCGAGAACAAAAGAATAGACGGCTGAACAAATGAGTTCCAACATCCTACAAATGTGAAAATTGCCTGTGTAGCTACACCCGGAATAATTACCGGGAAAATAATTTTATTGAAAATTTTAAATTCATTGCAACCATCAATCCTCGCACTTTCCATAAGTTCATTCGGAACATACGCATCTATATACTGACGGATCCAATATACCATAACCGGAGTTGCAAAACTCGGCATAATAATAGAAAGATAACTATCCAGCAATCCTAATCCATTCATCTCCTGGAAATATCCGATGATACCAAGCTGTCCTGGCAGCATCATCGTTGCAAGTACAATCCAGAACAAAACTTTGTTTCCGCGGAATTTATATTTTGCAAATCCATATGCCGTTAAAGCTCCAATATATGTAGAGATCAATGTATAAGTAACCGAAATAAAAATACTGTTCGCAAGTCCTCTCCAGATATTTACATTGTCTTGTAATCGTTTATAATTATCCATCAAATGGCTTCCTGGAAGCATTTGAAAAGATGTTGCTAAGGCTGCATTATCATGAGTACATCCAATAATCATATTATAAAATGGTACTATACTTATAATAGCCAGAAAAATCAAAACGATATAGGTCAAAATCCTGCCGATTTTTGCGTGGTTTTCTTTTTTTGCTTTCACACTCATTTAATACTGCTCCTTCTTTCCTGTTGTATACTTCATAAAGATAATAGAAAATACAATAATAATCACAAATAATCCATAAGAAATAGCTGCACCGTATCCATAATCTAAATTTGTAAATGCAATATTGTACATATACATAACCATCGTCAACAAGGATCCTTTCGTTCCTCCCATTTGACCGCCAAATGTATATGGAAGGTCAAATATTTGCAGACCACCTATGATGGAAGTTACAAATGCGAAGGTCATGATCGGTCGCATAAGCGGAAGAACAATTTTAAAGAAGGTTTGAACCTTTGTTGCCCCATCCACCTCTGCTGCCTCAAACAGTTCATAAGAAATACCACGAATTCCTGCTGTGAAGATAATCGTATAATATCCAAAATACTGCCAAAACAGAACAAATGCAACAATCAACTGTGATAAGATCGGACTTCCTTTCCAGTTGATCGGTTCCGAAATAATATGCAAAGAGGTAAGTAACTGGTTCACGCTTCCGACTTTCCAGTCAAAGAGTAAGCTGAATAAAACACCGAGCGAAACTGCTGTGACAAGATTCGGAAAATAGAAAACCGTTTTAAAGAAATTAGATCCTTTTAATCTTCTCTGATTCAATAAAAATGCAAGCACTAATCCGAATACCATCTGTGGTATCATCGAAAGCAGCGCAATGAATATTGTATTCCCGACCGACTTGATAAACATCGGATCATGTAACAATCTGGCATAATTGGCTAATCCAACAAATTGTTGTTCTCCAAATCCATCCCATGTCATAAAGCTTAATTTAAACGTATAAAGAATCGGATACAGCGTAAACCCCAGGAACACAATAATATATGGGGCAATAAAGAAATATCCTGCATTATTTTTATTTATTTTGTTTCGTTTTTTCTTTGTTTTTGCGGACACTTTTTTGTAATCCTCCTTCCGACTAAAAAAGCTGCTTCGCGTTGTACTCTTCCCGAATACCTCCACGAAGCAGCTATGTTGCTAAAAATTAATCGATTTCGATTTCCGGATAAATATTTTTCATTTCTTCTTTAAAGCCTTCTACTGCTTCTTCCGGTGTTGTCTGTCCTGTAGCTATCAGATCCATCTGTGCAGTTGCACTTGCCCATGCCTGACGGTCATATTTTGTCATCGGATCTCCTTTTACATTTTTTGCTGTTTCATAGAAATCTGCAAAATACTGCTGATCTCCTGTAACGATATCTGTATGTCCCTCTTCAATACATCTTTCAATTGCCGGGATATATCCTGGGAAATCTCCCCATGTGTTTGCAAGACCGTTTACAAGGTAATCTTCGTTGGATGTCATAGTTTTAATCCAAGCCCATGCAGCATCTTTATTTTCTGATTTCGAATACATTCCATACCATGTTCCACCATTCTGGTAAGGAATTGGAGCCTGCATATATCCCCATGTATTAGCAGCTTTGTCCATTTCGTCTGCCGGAATACCTGGTTTAATACAGAAGTTTAATCCCCAAGTTGGAAGACATGTTAAAATAAACATATCTTTTGAATACATTCCGGATGTCCAGCCTGCTGACCACATATCAGCTTCTGCATCTACTTTATTTTTTACAACAGTATCCATCATTTCGTACATCTCAAGCATATACTCATCATCAATGATGTGGTTGTTTTCATCTACCCATGCCTGTCCTTTGTAAGATGCATAGAGCTGTAATACAGATTCCACGTCATCTAATAAAGCAATTTTTCCACCTGATTTTTCATAAACCTGTTTACCCGTTTCAACAATTTTGTCCCAGCTTGATAACATCTCATATAATTCCTGTGGATCATCGGTTCCAAGATATTCTTTTGCTAATGCTTTTTTGTACCAGAATCCGCCCGGTGTTGACTGCCATGAAAGACCTTTTACATTTCCTTCCCCATCTCTTGATAACTCATCTACATATGGGATCATATCTTTCGAAATCGCATCTGCCCCGTACTGTTCCTGGCTTAAGTTCTCAAGCATATCGGAATCTTTATAAACACCAAAGTCTGAAATTTCAAAAGTTGCTACATCCGGTGCATTTGTTCCTGTACGGAACGCATTTTGAAGTTTTGTCCGGTATTCTTTGGACGGCATAACTGTTACATTTACCTTAACACCCGGTACAATTTTATTGAACTCCTCCACATAGAAATTCATCTCGTCCTGGCTTAAGTTTGTCCAAACGTTGATTTCTCCTTCTGTCTTTGTTACATCCTCAGTGATTTTCTGTTTCTCAGGTGCTTTTCCATTCACAGATTTTTTCTCACTTCCACCCCCGCAACCTGTAAGTACTGTCGATGCTGCTAAGGTTGCAGCAAGAACTCTCGCAAGTCTCTTTTTCATTTTTGTTTCCTCCTTTTGTGGATTTCCTGTTTCTTATATTTTAAATTATAGCAATCTTTTTTGTGCATCACTAGCAGACTTTCAACCTCTCAATGTCACTTTCTTGTCATTTTGCATATAAAACACATTTGTATATCTACTTTTTTATGCACATCAACGAGATTGTCAATAAAATATCATATTCGCACATATATTTCTTGGAATATCCAAAGAACAAAACCTCTCTCGCAAGCATGTTTTATCGTATAAGATTCCAAAGCAATCTCCTACGAACATAAAAAAGTTGCCCATACGCAAAAAGTATAGGCAACTTATCGATTCACTTATTTATCCCCATGGATTTTCAGTAGGATATCTCACACCTTTTGGCTGATTGTATCCGATCTCTTCTACTGGAACTCCAATATATTTGAATACTTCAAATAATACTTTTCCATGTTTTCCAAACGCAACTGCTCCGTGATGCGGGAAGTTTTTCTCAATCAACACATGGCGATAGAATCTTCCCATCTCCGGAATCGCAAAAATACCAATCGAACCGAATGATCTTGTAGCAACCGGAAGAACTTCTCCCTGTGCAATGTATGCACGCAGCTTACAATCTGCTGTACTTTGGAGTCTGAAGAATGTGATATCGCCCGGAACAATATCTCCTTCCAAAGTTCCCTGTGTCACTTCTTCCGGAAGCGATCTTGCCATGATCAGCTGATATTTCATCTCGCAGAAAGAAAGTTTTTTGCTTGCAGTGTTTCCGCAGTGGAATCCCATAAATGTGTCTTTATGTGTATAATCAAATTTTCCTTCAATATCCTCCCGATAGAGATCTGCCGGAACATTGTTATTGATATCCAGTAAGGTTACGATGTCATTACTTACTACTGTACCAATAAACTCACTCAAAGCTCCATAAATATCTACCTCACAAGATACCGGAATTCCCTGCGCTGTAAGACGGCTGTTCACATAGCAAGGCACAAATCCGAACTGAGTCTGGAATGCAGGCCAGCATTTTCCTGCAATGGCAACATATTCTCTGTACCCTTTATGCTCCTCTACCCAATCTTTTAACGTCAACTCATACTGTGCTAATTTTCTAAGAATCTCTGGTTTTTTATTTCCTGCACCAAGTTCCTCTTCCATTTCTTTTACAATTTCCGAAATTCTCTCGTCATCTGCGTGTTTATTAAATGCTTCGAAGAGATCCAGCTCAGAGTTTTCTTCAATCTCAACCCCTAAATTGTAAAGTTGCTGAATCGGGGCATTACAAGCTAAAAAGTTTAACGGACGCGGACCAAAGCTGATAATCTTTAAACTATGCAGTCCAATAATCGCTTTTGCGATCGGAGCAAATTCATGGATCATATCTGCACATTCTTCTGCGGTTCCAACCGGATATTCTGGAATATATACTTTGACATTGCGAAGTTTCAGATTGTAGCTTGCATTCAACATTCCACAATATGCATCACCACGTCCCTGAATCAAATTGTCTCCTCTTTCTTCTGCAGCTGCAACAAACATTTTTGGTCCGTCAAAATGCTTTGCAAGTAAAGTTTCAGAAATTTCCGGTCCAAAGTTTCCAAGGTATACAACCAATGCATTACATCCTGCTTTCTTGACATCCTCTAAAGCCTGAACCATGTGAATTTCACTTTCCACGATGCAAATCGGGCATTCATAGATTTCTGCTTCTCCATATTTTTCAACATAAGCTTTGATAAGTGCTTCTCGTCTTGTAACAGATAAACTTTCCGGAAAACAATCCCGACTTACTGCTACCACACCAATCTTAAGTTTTGGCATATTATTCATTTTTTCTCCTCCTGATTTACTCCAACGTAATATTCAGACCTTTGAGTCCATTAAAAGCTCCTTCAATCTTTGCATCTTCGTGAGCGATTAACCATTTGTTTTTTGCGACCATCAATTTTTCTTCACCCTCACCGGATGTTTCAAAAGTAAGCTCTGTGTTCGTATCCTTTGGAAGTACGATCACACAACGAAATCCCTGATCTTCCACGTTACACGGTGCATAGTGAAGCGTCGTTGCATATAATTCTACCGCAGTTCCTGCCGGTACATAAAAAGCTTCTACCCGTTCCGTGTCATATGTAAAGTCGTCCTCTATATCCTGCTGACAGCCAAGCAACAGAATCAGATTATCCACCGCCACATCCACTTCTGAGCAACGATGATATTCCAGTGCATTCAATGACTTATTATGTCCGTTGCAATATCCTATCTGAATATCTAAGCCGCCGTATATACTATTTTTCAATTTCTGTGCTACATCCGATTTTTCCAAACATTCCATTGATGGTACATAAATAACATCCTCCGGAACTTGTGTAGCATTCATTTTTTCTAACAGATCCGAGAAATCTAAATTACTTATCACTTTCCCGTATTTTTTAAAAGATTCATCCGTTACCTTTTTCATTTTTAAGCTTCTCCCCCTCTTTTGAAAATTTTTCTATATTTTAACAAGTTTTTTTATTCTATTCAACCAATATATTGCCTTTTTAATGTCACTTTCTTGTCATTTTTCCACAATAACCTCTTTATGACTTGCAACATAAAAAAGCGTATGCGAAACACTTCTTTCCGATTTCATTCGGAAGCAGCTGTCTCTGCATACACTTCTTTTAGTTTTTCTCTTTTCTAAAATCACTTGGTAATCTTCCATACTTTTTACGAAATGCATTTGCAAAGGCTTTGCTATTGGCAAACCCATGATTCAATGCAATATCGCTAATCATGTGATCCGTCTCCATTAACTCCTTACTGGCACGCTCCAATCTCACATTTTGTACATAATCCCTATAATTAATCTTTGCATACTTTTGAAACATCTTCGACAAATACGTTGGAGAATATCCGAAGATTTCTGCCAGACTCTCCAGCGACAATTCTTTTTGATAATTCTTTTTGATATAATCTGTAATTTCCGTAAGCCGACTTAGTTTCTGATAACTCTTAACCGCCTCAGGACTAATATCTATATCTCTATATTCCGTAACGAGTGTGTAAAGCAATTCATAAAAATAGCTTTGTACTCGAAATTCATATCCGCATTCTTTTTTCACATAGGTATCATACATTTTATGCATCAGCTTCATTAATTCCTGATTGCGGACGCGCGGCTCATGCGAAAAAGAAATAAATTGTTCATTTGTATAGTATTTTTTAAAAACGACAAGTGGAATCTGAATCACAACTGTTACATTCGGCTTTGGCGAAAAAATCGAATGCACTTCGTTGGAGTTTACTAAAAGGAATTCCCCCGCATTCATTTTATACTCTTCTTCATTCAAAAAGAAGCGTAAACTACCTTCAAAAATTGCAAAAATCTCTATTGAGCGATGCCAATGTTTTCCCCTAACATAGTTTCCATTTTTCCCTTCAAATAGAAACATTTTAAAACTCAAATCCTCATTTGGCAAAATAATCTCATGACTATATCCCATCCCATCTCATCTCTTCCTCTTTTTAAATATGTTTTCTATTTCTGTTATCGAAGTCCTTCTTGCTTAAAGCAGCATTTCTCTTAAAATCACATTCGCTCTGTATAATTCTGACAGGAATCTACTTGACTGTATCTGTCGGAAACACTCCGCTCCCAACGGAGTACCTCCAAACAAAGTAAGCACCAAAAAGAACATCCACACAAAAATGACTCCTAGAAAAAACCCAAGTGCCGCTCCTGCCCATCGGTTCAATCCATGCAGGATCGGAATCTTTGTGATCACATCCAATGTAAACAAAGTCATCCTCACCACGATTGTAAGGAAAACAAATGTCGTCAAAAAAGCGATTACATTGATCACAGTCCTCGTAATATAACTGCTGATATAATCTGCAAATCGTTCCGCTCCGAGTATCCCATAAATTTCCCGGTTATTGTTTTCCAAAAGGATCTGCTTGAAAAATTCTGGAAGTCCTGCCTGTTCGATTGTCTGAATCTGCTCTTGAAGGGAAACATCTTCCTTTTCTGCAATCTCCGCCGGTGCAAAAATCTCCATGCAATTTTTCTCTATCACCTCATCCACAGACGTCCACTTCATGATTGCTTCCCCGACATGTGGCGTAAGAATGCTCACCAGTATCACCGTAAAAATTGTCGCAGCAAAAGAAACACAAAGCCTGAAAAACCCTTTTCGATAGCCATTGCAGATACTGATCGCAAAAATTGCCATAACAATGACTGCCATCCAGTTTGTCTGATCCATTGCTCTTTTCCCCTTCTATTTTACCAGACGAACTTTCTGGATTCCGTTGATATTCATGACCGTATAAGTGTTGATTCCCCCCACCGGAACTATATCGAGAATCTTATCTTGAAATTGTCCGGCAAACCGCTTCACACCATTCGCAGTGTAGATACAGCAATTTACACCGTCATACATCATCACCGTTTCTCCGACCATCTTTACATGTGCATAATCCCCTTGAAACTTTTTGGACATCGTCCGCTGTCCTTTTTGATTATAAAGACAGATTTCATATCCCTTTTTGTCCTTTGCCTTTAAAACAAAACCGATATACTTCTCTGTATGATATACACTCTTGATCTCTGTATCAAATTTTACTTCTTTTTTCAATTTAGGCTTGTCTGTTCCCTCATAAATATAAAACCCAGACTCCCCGACCAGCACAGACGTCTCATCATCCATAAAAAAAGCACTTGGAACAATCTGACCCGTATAGCTTTCTCCGGCAACCTGATTATTTTTCTCTTCTCTTCCCGCATCCCCAAAGTTGTAATACACCACGTTGGAAGCAAGCGCTCCGCTTTGTACATGTAAATAGGACACGATCAAGGTTGTCCCATCATTGGAAAGTGCGATTTCCACTGGATAACCGTCTTTTGCTGCTGATACTTTATTTTCTACGAGAATATTTCCCGTCGAGTCATAACACATCACCTTCGGAGAAACTTCATCTTTTAACACTGCTGCCACAATTCCATTCGTGGAAATAGACAACTTTTCGATTGGCTGCGTCGTCTCAATCTCTCCTTTGATCCCTTCATGGTCGATTACAATGATACTGTTTCCGCCACTGTCTCCGATTGCTGCAACCTCATGATTGATCTCAATGATCGGATTCTTGATCTGATAAGAGTGATTCCATATTTCTTTTCCTTTTTGATCAATCAGTGTCATTCCGTCTTTTGTATATTTTAAAACGGAATCCCCGAACATCTTATAGCTTCCATCTGCCGAACTGTCTCCTTTGTATGTACGAATCACTCGTGTATTTTCATATGTGCGGTACTCCAAAAGCAGATAAGATCCAAAAATGATCATAAATCCCAGAAATGCTGCCGTAATAATTCTTTTCCACCTCATTAATTTATGCTTTCTGATCTTTTCTTTCAGATTTTGCATCGACTCTGACAAATGTAATTCTTTATTGATTTTATCAGTCATAGTTTTCCCCTTTGTTTTTCGGGATCTAATCGTTATCCCGCTGTTTTACTTATATTCGCGTACATTATATCACACTTTTTCTTTCTGGTGTGTTTTTAATTTTCTTTTTCTGATTACGGAAGAAGCAGTTTTTGTCCTACATAGATAAAGTCATTTTCTTTCAAACCATTGATCTTACAGATAGATGCAATATTTTCATCCGTACCATAAACTTTTCTGCTGATAGACAAAAGCGTGTCCCCTTTCCGCACAACATAAATATCTCCCTGGCTTCCCTCCTCAAGTTCCTCCGCAGCTCCTTCTTTCCAGTCAGATGCTTCCTGTTTTGTTTTTTCTTCTGTGGTCTTTTCTCCACTTTTTGCTGCAGCATCTTCTTTGTTGATTTCTTTTTTCTCTACTGCGTGCTCTTCCAGCTCCTTTTTTAATCCAACGGAAGGCGTCCGATCTACGCTGACTCTTTTTGCTTCCTGTTCCGATTGTGCAGATTCTGTGAGTGCTTCCAGCGATTTTTGTACCGACTGAATCTTGTCATAATTATTCATCATCGTTATCCCCATCACCAGCATGACTAAGATCAAAAACGAACTGGCGATACGCATAAAATGAATTGACTGTTTTTGATCTTCTAACTCCCCCTTCGTACGAATCAGGTTCCGAAAACTTTTTGCAGCCCTGTCCTCCACCGACTCACTGATCGTAAGGCCATTTTTTCTGCGCGATGCAATCATATAATTCTGCATCGCAGGATTTTTCTCATAGTAAATATAATATCCACTCACCTTCATCAGATCATTGAATTTATTCACATAAAAATAATCTTCTTTCTCCCGCAAATCCCGCATAACAAATATAGAATACGTATTTGGAAAAGCATTCTCGTGTGTCCGTATCACCTCGTCATTGATCTCAGCCGGAATTCCCGGGGCACTTACAAACCATCCTACGATCGTTGCATTTCCAAAATAACGCTTGCAGTCTTCGTATGCATTTTTCCATGTTTCTTCCGTAATCTGAAATGTATTTCCGTCCCGTTTCAGTTCATACATCTGGATCGCTCCTGTGATGTATATGTAATCCGGATGCTCCTTGTCTTCCATCTCTCCTATTAAAAATGCTCCCCGAATTTCCTCTGTCTGATCCGAAATTTGCCCGAAAAATGTATCTACATAATCTTCTACATAGATTTTAGGACCACCGGATATGTTCCCAATCTGTCTTACATTTCTAGGAATCTCTCTTTCCATCTTTACTCACCTCTCTGCGTATTTTCTTTAGCATAGCACACAAAGCCGACTGAATTTATCACTTGTTGTCGAGAGGTCGCTGGAATATTTCGACAAAAAGCGGAAGGAATCGTACAAACATTGTACTTTCCCTTCCGCGTTCTTTTTCTGCTCTACTTTTATTGATATGATCCGAGCATTACCTGTTTTCGTTGCTTAGGCTTTCTCTGACTCGTCTCACACGCTCCACAATATTTATCTGTCAAAGTGGTAATGAAACCTTCCGCTGTCCGTGGCACTCTGAAAAATGTCACAGGCCACATATGCCGATAAATAATATCCTTCTCAATTTCATTGAGATCAAAAAACTTACTTGCATTTTTCAATGCTGTTCTCGGGTGTGTCAATCCGTGAAACCGATCACCCGTCTTTTTTCTGTGTGTGTGCCAGTCATACAAAAACAAGTCATGAAGCATTGCGCCTCTCGCTGCAGATCTTGCATCCAAACCAAGAAACTTACACCACTGATAATTATAATACGCAACATGCAGACAATGTTCGTAGCAGTTGCTGTTACCGTGATGGGGATACAATTTCATGCGAAGTACCACCGGATGTGTCGCGATGTCACGGATGCTCTCACAAAACTCATCCTGCCACTCCTTACGCACATGGAGGACTTTACGCTTCCAACTTTTATATCTCTTACTCTTTCTGATCATAGTCTCTGCTCTTATGATACAAATGCTTTTACTTTTTTGTAAATGCTGTCCGCATCCAGTTCATATTTCTTGATCAGTTCTAATGCCGGTCCGGATTCTCCAAACACATCATTCACTCCGATCTTCAGCACTTTCACCGGATAATTTTCTGACAGCACGTCACATACAGCACTTCCAAGTCCGCCAATCACAGAATGTTCTTCTACTGTAACAACCTTCCCTGTTTCTTTTGCAGATTCGATCACTAATTTCTCATCCAGCGGTTTGATCGTATGGATATTGATTACTTTTGCACTGATTCCGTCTGCTTCTAATTTCTTTGCAGCTTCCAACGATTCAGATACTTCCAACCCGGTTGCGATGATTGTCACATCTGTTCCTTCACGCAATACAATTCCTTTTCCAAGTTCAAACTTGTATTCTGGATTATCGTTGATCACCGGAACTGCAAGTCTTCCAAAGCGAAGATATACCGGTCCCTCATGTTCATACGCTGCTTTCACTGCGGCTTTCGCCTCTACATCATCTGAAGGGTTGATCACAACCATTCCCGGAATCGTTCTCATCAACGCAATATCTTCGTTACACTGATGTGTCGCTCCATCTTCTCCTACAGAGATTCCGGCATGCGTTGCCCCAATCTTCACATTTAACTTCGGGTATCCGACAGAGTTTCTCACCTGTTCAAATGCACGTCCTGCTGCAAACATCGCAAACGAGCTTGCAAACGGAACCTTTCCTGTCGTAGCAAGTCCTGCTGCAACCCCGATCATATTTCCTTCTGCGATTCCACAGTCAATATGACGCTCCGGAAATTCCTTCTGAAACATCGCTGTCTTTGTAGCACCTGCAAGGTCTGCATCCAGCACAACCAGATTTTCGTGAAGCTTTCCTAATTCTACCAATGCCTTTCCATAGCTCTCTCTTGTCGCAATTCTCTTTACATCTGACATAATGCTTCACCTACCTTCTCTAAATCTGCCATTGCCACTGCATACTGTTCTTCATTTGGAGCTGCTCCATGCCAAGAAGCTTCATTTTCCATGAAAGAAACATCTTTTCCTTTGATCGTCTTCGCGATGATCGCTGTCGGTTTTCCTTTTACTTCTTTTGCTTCTTTAAATGCCGCTGCGATCTCGTCAAAGTTATGTCCGTCAATATTGATCACATGGAAGTTAAATGCATCAAACTTCTTGTCGATTGGGTATGGAGAATTGACATCTGCAATATTTCCATCGATCTGAAGTCCATTGTTGTCTACGATCACAACTAAATTATCTAATTTTCTATGTCCTGCAAGCATGGCTGCTTCCCACACCTGCCCTTCCTGGATCTCTCCGTCTCCAAGAAGTGTGTATACACGATAATCATCTCCGGAAAGCTTTGCTCCGATCGCCATTCCAACTGCTGCTGAGATTCCCTGTCCGAGAGATCCGCTTGACATATCTACACCAGGAATGTGCTTCATGTCCGGATGTCCCTGGAGATAAGATCCCACATGACGAAGTGTTGTCAGATCTTCTACCGGGAAGAATCCTCTGTTTGCAAGTGTCGCATAATATCCCGGTGCTGTGTGACCTTT
The DNA here is from genome assembly GCF_964238105.1 of Coprococcus sp. HPP0074. Lineage (NCBI taxonomy): Bacteria > Bacillati > Bacillota > Clostridia > Lachnospirales > Lachnospiraceae > Coprococcus > Coprococcus sp. HPP0074. Next base: position 16,427 of record NZ_CAXSKS010000009.1, read on the forward strand.
CGATAAGACAAAACGGTCTCTGTCTGCTTTTTTCGGATCTGCCGGGTCAACATTCATCTCTTCAAAGAAAAGATATGTATAGATATCTGCTGCGGATAATGATCCGCCCGGATGTCCTGATTTCGCATGGTAAACCGCCGTCACAGCGCCCTTGCGGATTTCATTCGCCATTTTCATTAATTCTAATTTATTCATTAGACTGCCTCCACATTTTGTTTTCCTACTCAATTATATCTGCTGCTTTCTCTTTATGCAAGCCGTTTATTCCCCGAACACAGCCCGGTAATCTGCCTGGAATTTTTCGATTCCCTGGTCTGTCAGAGGATGGTGTATCATTTTTTCGATCACTGCATATGGCACTGTCGCAATATCAGCTCCTGCCAGCGCACAATCCGTAACATGGATTGGATTGCGGACACTCGCCGCGATAATCTCGGTGTCAATACCAGAAACGGCAAAGATCTCTGCCACTTCTGTGATCAGATCCACGCCTCGCACAGAGATATCGTCCAGTCTTCCGAGGAACGGAGATACATAAGCTGCACCGGCTCTCGCCGCCAGCAGCGCCTGATTCGCAGTGAAGATCAATGTGACATTGACTTTGATCCCTTCGGACGAAAGTACCTTACATGCCTTTAACCCTTCCGCCGTCATCGGAATCTTCACAACCATATTCGGATGGATCTTCGCAATCTTTCTGCCTTCCTCGATCATTCCTTCTGCATCTGTGGTCGTGGCCTTTACTTCCCCGCTGATCGGTCCGTCTACAATCGATGCAATCTCCGCGATCACATCTTCAAAAGCACGCCCTGCCTTTGCAATTAAAGATGGGTTTGTAGTTACTCCGCAGATGACACCCATGTCATTTGCTTTCTTGATTTCTTCCACTTTTGCTGTGTCAATAAAAAATTTCATACCCGTTTCCTCCTTGCATATTTGATTCTGTTTCCTCCTGCAGTATCTCATACAAATGCATCTTCACGTTTACAGCTGTGTTCTTCCTTCCAATGCACGCAGAAGTGTCACTTCATCGATGTACTCCAGATCTCCTCCTACCGGTACCCCACTTGCGATACGGCTGACTTTAATTCCGGTCGGCTTGATCAGTTTACTGAGGTACATCGCTGTTGTCTCTCCTTCCAAGCTGGAATTCGTGGCGATGATCACCTCATCGACATCCCCCTGAAGCCGTTCCATCAGTTCCTTTAATTTAATATCTCCCGGTCCGATCCCAAGCATCGGAGAAATCGCACCGTGAAGAACATGATAGACTCCGTTATATTTTCCTGTCTTCTCATAAGCCGCCAGATCTCTGGTCGTCTCCACGACCATGATTGTCCTCTGATCTCGCTTATTACTTCCGCAGATCGGGCAAAGTTCCTTGTCTGTCAATGTACAGCACTGCGCGCAGTACCTTACATTATTTCTCGCCTCCACCAACGTAGATGCCAGCCGCTCCACCTGATCCTTCGGCATATTAATAATATGAAAAGCCAGCCTCCCGGCTGACTTTGCACCAATTCCCGGAAGTCTTGACAGCTCTTCGATCAATTTACTGATCTGACTGCTGTAATAGTCCATATCCTCCGCTCCTTCTTACACTAAAATGGAAGTCCCGGCATTCCTCCGCCAAGACCGCCTGTCAATTTTGACATTGCTGATGCTGATTCTGCCTCCACTTTACGGAGCGCCTCATTTGTTGCAGCAACGATCAGATCCTCTAACATCTCGATATCATCAGGATCTACCACTTCTTCCTGTAATTTCACTTTCAGGACTTCTCTTGTACCGGAAACAGTCACTTCTACAGCGCCTCCTCCTGCTGTTGCTGTAAATTCTTTCGACTCCATTTCCTTTGCCTGTTCTTCCATCTGGCGCTGCATCTTCTGCGCCTGCTTCATTAAATTCGCCATGTTCCCCGGCATTCCTCCGCCCGGAAATCCTCCACGTTTTGCCATAATCATATCCTCCTTAATCTTCGACCGTAATTTCCATATGAATCACATCTTCTATATCCACAAAACTATCCTCGAACCTTCTTCCATCGTCTACCTGACGGACATCGAGCGTCACTGTCTTGCCGATTCTATTTTCAATCAGAGCTTCCAGCTCCTTCTTATGTTCTTCTGTCCCCACAACATTTGCAGAAATCTCATCCGGCAGTACAACTAACAGCCGGTCATCTCCTCCGAGACTTAACTTCGCATACTTCAGATAATTGCGCAGCATCGGCGATGCCTCATTGGCAATTCCCCGGAAGTTCTGCACCACTTCCCGCACGTCATCCGGAATCGCTTTCTCAAGCTTCGGGCGCTCAACAGGCCCCGCCTGCTTCTCCTCCTGCACGTAGACAACTCTCTGCTCTCCCTGCGTCGAAAAATCTGCTTTCTCCACCTTCTCTTCCACTGCACGGATCCGATCGAGCAGGCTATCCTGCGTCGTCTCCATTGCCGGTGTACAGAGCTTGATCAATGTCACCTCCAGAAGCACTCTCTTCTGTGTGGCGTATTTGATCTGATTAGACAAATCTGAGAAAATACGGATATACCGAAACAGCATATCACTTTCAATCATCTTTGCCTCTTCCTTCAACTGAATCAAATTCTCTGTGGAAACATCCAGAACATCTTCCATATTATCAGAACTTTTGACAAGAAGCAAGTTCCTTAAATACCATGTAAAATCTGCCACGAGCTGTGTCAGTTCTCTTCCCTGCATGACCAGTTCCTCCACCGTCTGAAGAACCCCTGCCACATCCCGCGCCATGACCTGTCTAAGCATCCTGCTGAAAATATCTGTGTCCACTGCGCCAAGTACTTCCAGCACATCATCATACTTCAATTTCTGTCCGAGATAGAATGCGATACACTGGTCGAGGAGACTTAGCGCATCACGCATAGAACCGTCCGCTGCCTTCGCAATATAGCGGATTGCTTTCTCTTCTACTTCCACATGCTCTGTCTCCATCAGCTGACTCATTCTCGCCGCGATCGTATCGATCGTGATCCGCTTAAAGTCATACCGTTGACATCTGGACAAAATCGTAATAGGTATCTTGTGTACTTCTGTTGTAGCCAAAATAAAGATTACATACTCCGGCGGCTCCTCCAGTGTCTTTAGCAGTGCATTGAACGCACCGATGGAAAGCATATGCACCTCATCGATGATATATACCTTATACTTTCCTTCCGTTGGACGATATGCGACTTCCTCACGAATCTCACGGATATTGTCGACACCATTGTTCGATGCCGCATCGATCTCGATCACATTCATCGATGTCCCTTCCGCAATCTTCTGACACATCGCGCATTGCCCGCACGGGCTTCCGTCTACTGGATGCTCACAGTTTACGGCCTTCGCAAAAATCTTCGCCACACTCGTCTTTCCGGTTCCTCTTGTCCCACAGAAAAGATAAGCATGTCCGATCCGCTCTGCCTTTATCTGATTCTTCAATGTCTGTACGATATGATCCTGCCCCTTTACATCCTCAAATCCACCCGGGCGAAACTTTCTGTACAATGCTGTATATGACATATTTTTCTCTCCTTATCTTCCTGCTGGTGTTTCATTCTTCTATATTCCGGAAAACAATCTACAGTTCCCTTTTGTATTTCCTGTAACCTCTGCTATTTATCACCAAAACTGATTCCTGTAATCTTCGCCTCCTGGACAATGCCGGAATCCGGCTGCACCGTCTTCAGCTTTCCTGCCACTTCCTTCAGCGGCACTTTTGTCGTCTCCCCGTTGCGGATTCCGACCATATAACCATACTGTTCTGTCATGATCAATTCCGCTGCCGCTGCTCCGAGTCTTGTCGCAAGCACTCTGTCATATGGGCAAGGAGAGCCTCCCCTCTGCGTATGTCCCGGCACTGTAATCCGGATTTCCTGACCCGTACGTTCTTTTAATTCCTCTGCCACCGCGTAAGCGATGGACGGATACTTACGATTTCTTAATTTCTCTTTGTATTCCTTCTTAGAAAGCTTTGCATCCTTTTTGGAGATGGCACCTTCTGCTACCGCAAGGATTGTAAAATGCTTTCCTGCCTCTGTCCTTCTCCGGATTGCTTCTGCCACAACCTCGATATCATATGGAATCTCCGGAATCAGGATAATATCCGCTCCTCCTGCAATTCCTGCATGAAGCGTCACCCAGCCAACTTTGTGACCCATCACCTCGACAATGAAGATTCTGCTGTGGGATGTAGCAGTTGTATGAATACAGTCAATGGTATTTGTCGCAATGTCTACCGCACTCTGGAATCCGAATGTCATATCCGTTCCCCACAGATCATTATCGATCGTCTTTGGAAGTGTAATGATATTCAGCCCTTCCTCCCTCAGAAGATTCGCCGTCTTATGCGTCCCGTTTCCTCCAAGGATCACAAGGCAATTTAAGTTCAGCTTATGGTAAGTGTGCTTCATCGCTTCCACTTTATCCAGTCCCTTCTCATCCGGAACCCGCATGAGTTTAAATGGCTGTCTCGATGTCCCAAGGATCGTTCCACCCATCGTGAGGATCCCCGAAAAATCTTTCGGAGTCAACATCTCAAAATTAGCATAGATCAATCCTTTATAGCCTTCTTTGAAGCCATAAATCTCCACGTCCTTGATCTTTGAACAAATACCCTTTACCACACCACGCATCGCCGCGTTCAGTGCCTGGCAATCGCCACCGCTTGTCAACATTCCTATTCTTAACATACAAGCCCTTCCTTTCTATGGAAATATTTCCCATCCCTTCCGATTCACAGTCACTATTTCTCAACAAATATAGTATATCTTATTTTTCAGGTGCTAACAACAAAAAAATGCGGTATACTATATGAAGTACAAATCATCTGTTACTATTTTAAACCATTGCAAGGCAGAAAGGAAAAGACTGTATTTTTCCCTTTTTTCTTTGCCTGACAATGTACATTATTTTATAAAAAGGAGTCTTACATCATGGAAAGAAATGAATTATGCTGGTGCGGCAGTGGCAAAAAGTATAAACGCTGCCATATGGCGATGGAAGAAAAAATGGAGCAACTGAGGGAAGCAGGACACATTGTCCCGGGAAGAGAACTGTTAAAGACACCCGCTCAGATTGAAGCAATCAAAAAAAGTGCCGAATTAAACACCGCTGTGCTTGACCACGTTGCCAAACACATCCACGCAGGCATGAGCACAGAGGACATCGATGTACTCGTACACGATTTCACCGTTTCCCACGGTGGCATTCCGGCTCCGCTTGGCTATGAAGGATTCCCGAAAAGTGTATGCACTTCTCTGAACAATGAGATCTGTCACGGAATCCCGGATAAAAATATCATCCTTCAGGAAGGAGATATCATCAATGTCGATGTCTCTACAATCCTTGACGGTTACTTTTCAGACGCGTCCAGAATGTTTAAAATCGGAACCGTCAGCGAACGTGCCGAACGGATCGTACGCGTAACTGAAGAATGTGTAGAACTTGGCTTAAAAGCGGCAAAACCTTGGGGACACCTCGGAGATATTGCCGATGCAATCTACACGCACGCACAGGAAAACGGGTATTCTGTCGTAGAAGATATCGGCGGACATGGAATCGGACTGGAGTTCCACGAAGAACCCTTTGTTTCCTATGTAACCCCAAAGGGATCTGAGATGGTCCTTGTTCCGGGTATGATGTTTACAATCGAACCGATGCTCAATGAAGGAAGCCCTGATTTCTTCGTCGATGAGGATAATGACTGGACGGTCTATACGATTGACGATGGACTTTCCGCACAGATTGAATATATGGTGCTCGTCACAGAGACTGGAATCGAAGTGCTGACAAAATAACAAGCAGCTGTTTTACAAATTTTTAACACAATACATACGACAAACTTAACATACAATACTTACACTTTATCATTGTAATTTCAAAGGAGGAATTGCCATGCCTGCAGCTTATGCACACTACACATTTGGGAAAAAAGTCCTTGCAAATATAGAAAATCCGGATATTCGGCGTATCATCACAGAACACCGTGCACTTTTTGACATCGGACTCCACGGTCCTGACATTTTATTCTTTTACAGACCGCTAAAGAGCAATCCAGTCAGCAAAGCCGGGCACTTGATGCACGCAGAAATTGCTGCTCCTTTCTTCCGACAGGCAAGACGTGTCATCAACCGGAGTAATAACAGAGAAGCATCCATCGCTTATATTCTCGGATTTATCTGCCACTACTCTCTCGACAGCGAATGCCACGGATATATCGGAGAGATGACAGAAACTGGAATCTCTCATACGGAAATTGAGACTGAGTTTGACCGGAGTATTCTTCTCCACTGTCAGAAAGATCCCATCACAACAAAGACACTTTCTCACATCCAGGTAAGCAAAGAAATTTCTAACTGCATTGCACAGTTTTTCCCTGCAATTTCTGAGAAAGAAATGTTCGAAGCATTAAAATCATTCCGCTTTTATAACAACTTCCTGATCAGCCCTTGCAAAGTGCGCCGCGCAGTGATCAATGCTGCCTTTCGGCTCAGTGGAAGTTATGAGGAACTTCATGGTCTTGTGATGAACTTTCATCGCAATCCGGATTGCGCACCGATCTGCCGCAGACTCAGCCACCTGTATATCGAGGCAATTCCGGTAGGTGTCCGCCTGACCGAAAGCTTTTACAATGCACTTTCTACCGGAGAGCCGCTGGAAGAGCGGTTTGACAGAAACTTTGAATAACAATTTAACAAAGGAGAGTCCCCTATGGACAAGAATCAACTGACAAAACTGGAAAAATACTGGATCCTCTATGATATCGGAAATTCTGCATTTGTCCTTCTGGTATCAACGATCATCCCAATCTATTTCAAAAACATTGCATCTGCCAACGGAATTTCCCTTTCGGACTCCACCGCCTACTACGGATACGCTGTGTCTCTTTCTACACTGATCGTTGCAGTCATAGGTCCTGTACTCGGCACGATCGCAGATACAAAAGGCTACAAGAAACCACTTTTTACCTTCTCCATGATGGTCGGTGTCATTGGCTGTGCTGCTCTTGCTCTGCCGTCCTCCTGGATCTTCTTTCTGGCTGTTTTCGTAGTTGCCAAAGTTGGATTTGCTTCCAGTCTCATTTTTTACGATGCGATGTTATCAGATGTCACTACTGATGACCGGATGGATAACCTCTCCTCTCTCGGCTATGCATGGGGCTATCTCGGAAGCTGTGTTCCATTTATCGCAAGCCTTATCCTTGTGCTGTTCGCAGAGCCGATCGGACTGTCGACTGCTGCGGCAACTGCAATTGCATTCCTCTTAAATGCTGTATGGTGGCTGGTCGTGACGCTGCCGCTTTTAAAAAATTATAAACAGATCTACTATATTGAACCTGTACGCTCCCCGATCAAGAGTAGCTTTCAGCGCTTCGGAAATATCTTCAAAGAATTGCGCGAGAATAAAACCGTCTTTTATTTCCTTCTCGCCTTTTTCTTCTATATTGATGGAGTATATACGATCATTGAGATGGCAACCTCTTACGGAAAAGATGTAGGAATTGACGACAACAGCCTGCTTCTGGCTTTGCTCCTTACTCAGATTGTTGCCTTTCCATTTTCGATCCTGTTCGGAAAACTGACGAAAAAATATCGCACGACAGATCTGATCTCTATATCGATCGTAGGTTATATCGGAATCGCTGCCTTCGCCCTGCAGCTGGATAAAACATGGGAATTCTGGTTCCTTGCTGTACTCGTAGCAGTCTTCCAAGGGGCAATTCAGGCACTCTCCAGATCTCATTTTGCCCGGATCATTCCGAAGAACAAATCGAGTGAATACTTCGGAATCTATGATATTTTCGGTAAAGGTGCATCCTTCCTCGGCACAATGTTGATGGGAATCACAACCCAGCTTGCCGACAACTCCAAAGTCGGTGTCGCCGTAATTGGAGGAATGCTCGTACTCGGATTTATGATCTTCCACTTTAAGTGCAGGAACGTTGAGACAAAATACTCTTAAAGCGTCTCATGACCCAACAACAGAAAAAGCAAATATAAAAAGAAAAGGGATTGCCGATAAAAATTATCATTATTATCGAAAATCCCTTTTCCTTTTGCTAAGACAACATTTCCACTGACAAAGAAAAAAACATGTACCAACTGTACATGTTTCTCCAAAGCGGGTGATGGGAATCGAACCCACGTATCTAGCTTGGAAGGCTAGTGTTCTACCATTGAACTACACCCGCATCTGCTATAAAATTGTGATACTGCTTTGGTTTTCACCAAAGCGGGTGATGGGAATCGAACCCACGTATCCAGCTTGGAAGGCTGGTGTTCTACCATTGAACTACACCCGCACAGTGCCCAGAGCCGGAATCGAACCAGCGACACGAGGATTTTCAGTCCTCTGCTCTACCGACTGAGCTATCTGGGCAACTCAGTATTGCGCTAACAACAAAAATTATTCTATACTAAGTTTTCGGATTTGTCAATACATTTTTAAATTTTTCTTCACTTTTTTTACTTACACTTTCCATGCCTTTTCGTGTTCTTCATTTTCAAACGAAACAGAACTAAGGACATACTTCAAAAACACCGTTTGAAATATGTCCTCGGTATCTGCATAATTTTTTAAATGTATCATGCAAAGTCGCCGGATCATATCCGAATATTGCTCGACCACCCGATTTACATCTTGCTCACCTTTCATGAGTTTTTCACCTGCTACTTATTTCGCCCTGCCCGATATCCTTGTCTGTGTCTCATTCCCTTTCCGTTTGTCAGAACTTCCCCTTGGCCAGATTTACAATGATCATAAATTCCATTTTGATCCTCATCCACATAGGAACAGACCACTTTTGCATTGTCACAGATTCCATTGCCATCGACATCTGTAAAATTTCTTCCTTTTGCCTGTCCAGCAGCAAAGACACTTGCTGTCCCTGCGGAAACTACGATTATTGAAGTCAAAATACCAACTGTTGTTTTCTTCATACTCATAACGAAGTCCTCCCATACTATAAATGTAATAATTACGTTTCACTTATAATACGACTGTCAGGCAAAAATCCATTCAATATTTTTATTTTTTCTATTTTACGTACTTTTTAGTTCTTTCATCCCGGATGACCCCGCCAAAATTCATTCCATATCCAAAATCGTAAGTATGTCCTTCACTGTCTTCGTAGCATTCCATGTCAAATGCCACATCTTCTTTCTGTTGTTCAACCGTTTCCATATCCTTTGGAATCTGGATTGGCAGTAGTCCTTCGGGATCAAATGCTCCGGTAAGAACATCGAGCACAGCTGCCGGAGTCACCCCATATTCTACGAGAATTGCATCCGTATACGGTTCAAATTCTGCCATCACCATCGGATTTTTTAAGGTGACGATCGCAATGACTGGTTTTTCTCCCATCTCTTTTCTCATATTCAGAATCAGATCAAGATCTTCCTCATTTGCCGCCGTGTTCCACTTCCCTTTATACCCACGGTCCTTGGATGCTTCGAGCGGATCCCCTCCTGCAATACTTATCTCTCTTGCAGTTTTTGCCTCATATGGACGATATTGAAGTACCACCGGAACGTATCCGTTTCCACCATCTTCTCTGTCTTTCGGATCATATCCAACACTGATCGGGGATTCGATAAAACAGAGCGCGGCATCCGCTTCCCTCGGATCTTCTGTTATATGGAAATAAGATGCTGCCGCTTGTTTTGCCATCGGAGTCACTGTCTGATCCCCTGTCGGCATACTCATAAAGTTCAGATAAGAGCGTATATGTCTCTTTGGAATATAAACTTTGATTCCCTTTTTCAATGGAAGTACATGCTCCCTATTCTTTACCATCGTCACAGATCTCAGCTGTGACTCAAATCCCTTTTCTTTGAACGTTTCACATCCTACAATACTCAAAGAAGACTTCAAATTTAAATATGGATTTTCAAAAAGTCCTGTCCGGAAAATATTTAAAAGCAGGCGGTAGGCAGATCTCCGAAATCTTGCATCTGTAGCCTCTTTCCCATACTTTTCACATGCCATTCCGTAGGCTTCCATGACAGGCTTGACATCATTATTTCCACCAAACTGGTCGACACCGGCCTCCAATGCTTTTAAATGGCGTTCCGCCTCTGTCAAATGCTCCACACCCCAGCATTTTCCAGCAAACTCTTCTTCCGTCTTTCCGGTATCATGAGTGATTCCCCAATCGGTACATACCACTCCGTCATATCCCAGCTCTTCCCGCAGCAAATCCTGGATCAGATATTTGTTGAAAGAATTTCCTACATTCTCTCCGTATTTCTGATCTCTCTCATAAGAAATCGTGTAGTAAGGCATGACAGCGCTTGCTTTTTTTGTCTTTCCACCAAGCGAAAATGCTCCTTCTGTAAATGGCCGTAAATGCTCTGCAAAATTTTCTCCCGGATAGACTGCATATTTTCCATAGGCATAATGCGCATCTCTTCCTCCCTCGCAAGGACCTCCGCCTGGGAAGTGTTTTACCATTGTATTGACGCTGTCCTTTCCCCATCCGTCCGCAGTTCCTTCGGTTGTCTGAAACCCGTCACAGTATGCTTTTGTCATATCGATCGTCATCTGGGTGTGCTCCCCGAACGTATCTGCAAACCGCATCCATCTCGGCTCTGTCGCAAGATCAATCTGAGGTGAAAGTGCTGTCGTAATCCCAAGTGCCCGGTATTCTGCAGATCCAGCTTCCCCAAATGCCTTTACCAGCTCTGGGTCGAAGGATGCGGACAATCCAATGCCATTTGCCCACTTCGAGATCGGTTCTCCGGTCACTCCCATATATTCTGCCGTAGAACCCGCACTGTGTCTCGGATCTGAACTGTTATTGACTGGGATTCCGAAACCGGTATTTTCCGCCAATGCCTGAAGGTTATTGTTCCATCTGACCGCCACCTCTGTGCTCTCAAGCCCCATGATTAGAACATGGCGCACTTTATCTTTCTGCACAAACTCCTTCTGCTGGTCTGTCAATTCCCATGGCTTTGCACCACTTTCCTCATATCGTTTTCCTTCATAAGTTCCACCAAACGTCTCTGCTAGTTTTCCTTTTGCTGGAATCAGCTGATGTGCACTGTAAAGCATTAGCCCTGCAATATCTTCTATTTCCAAACGCTCTGCCAGATCCTTTGCACGCTTCTCATAAGATAAACGCCAATCTTCATACGGAAGCAACTCTCCGGCTCCTGCCAGATCTTTAAATGCATATCCATCTACGACCAAGATTTTGACTCTGCTTCCTTCACTGATTCCCAACTCTGGTCCGTTTTCATTTTGGAGCAGTCTATATCCGTCTTCCTTTTTCTCTGTCCATTTCTGTTCCATAAAATTCTGATTCCTTTTCTCTGAATTCATTTGCTTCCTATAATCTCCTTAACTTTTCAAGTAGTTTCTCCACCTCTGCAAATGTCAGTTTTCCACCGCCAAATGCGGTCAGTCCACGCAATGGCATATATCGCATCATGGCTTCCATCATATCTCCGGTTCCCTCTCCAAGAGAATCTCCTTGCATTCCATCAAAAACAGAAATTGCTCCCATTGCTTCTGCCATAACTTCCTTCGCACCCGGAATTGTCATGATATCACCAAACATGGTATCCATAGTCAGTTCTGGTCTTTTCTGTGTTGTAGAGTGAACTTGAACTTCCTGATTTGCCAGAATGTTTCTGGAAGACTGCCCCAACGCAATCCGATAGCTTCCACTCTCTACATTCCATGCATGCAGATCTGTGTCATAGTAAGCAAATGCACGTTTCCCTAATGTAAATGTAACGGTCTTTGTCTCTCCCGGATGTAATCCGATCTTCTCAAACCCTTTTAACTCCTTGACCGGACGGATCACATTTCCTTTCGGAGGCATCACATAGAGCTGTACCACTTCTTTTCCGAAACGATCTCCGGTATTGGTCACATCTACCTGCACAGTCAGTGTCTCTGTGTCGTTCATCTCCGTCTTATCTAACTTCATATTGCTGTAAGCAAATGTCGTATAACTCAGTCCGTGTCCAAATGGGAATAAAACATCCATCTCTTTTGTATCATAATAGCGATAACCGACGAACACACCTTCTCGATACTCTACTTTATTTCCTTCTCCTACGTAATATAAGTAAGATGGATTGTCCTGCAGTTTCAATGGAAATGTCTCTGCCAGATGTCCACTCGGGTTTACCTTGCCGTAAAGCACATTCACAGTCGCTCCGCCGACTGCCTGTCCGCCAAGATACACTTCCAAAATGCCTTTCACCTGATCTGCCCAAGGCATTTCCACCGGAGACCCATTGTGAAGGACTACCACTACATTTTCATTGACTTTGCAAATTTCCCGGATCAGATAGTTCTGACATTCCGGAAGGCGCATATGCTGTCTGTCATAGCCTTCGGACTCAAATGCATCCGGCAGTCCTGCAAAGATCACAGCGACTTCTGCTTCTTTTGCCACACGCACTGCCTCTGCCACGAGTTCTTCATCAACCTGATCTTCCTTCGTGTCATATCCTTTCGCATATACAACCGGATATCCTGCTGCCATCTCCAGCGCAGATTCTGTCTGAGAGGCATTGATATGTGAACTTCCGCCACCCTGGTAGCGAGGTTTCTCCGCAAATACTCCGATAAATGCCGCCTTTCTCTCTTCTGTGAGCGGAAGGATTCCGTCATTTTTCAGAAGTACCATACACTCAGAAGCTACTTTTCTCGCAAGGGCATGGTCTGCCTCACGGTCAAACACTGCTGTTGCATCCCGGTTCTCCTCAAAGCGATATACGATGTTCAGGATCCGTTCGACTGCCTGATCAAGCACATCCTCTGCTAGTGTTCCGGTTTTGACTGCTTCCACAATCTTTTTGTCATTTAATCCAAAGGAAGTCGGCATTTCAAGGTCAAGTCCTGCTTCCAGATCCGGCACTCTGTCATTGACTGCACCCCAGTCACTGACAACAAATCCGTCAAATCCCCATTCATTTCTAAGTACTTCTGTCAGATAGGTTTTGTTTTCTGCCGCATAAGTTCCATTGATCTTGTTATAAGAACACATGACTGTCCACGGTTTTGCCTGTGTCACTGCTCCCTCAAATGCACCAAGATAAATCTCTCTCAGCGTTCTCTCATCTATTTCCGAGCTCGAAGTCATTCTTCTGTGCTCCTGATTATTTGCAAGAAAATGCTTGATGCTCGTTCCGACATTTTTACTCTGTACCCCTTTGATCTGACTTGCCGCAATCTCTGACGCAAGATAAGGATCTTCTGAGAAATACTCAAAGTTCCTTCCACAGAGCGGAGAACGCTTAATATTGACCGCAGGTCCTAAAATAACCCCGACTCCCTCTGCCTGACATTCCTTTCCCAGTGTCTCTCCTACTTTGTAGAGAAGCTCTCTGTCAAAAGAGGCGGCGGTCGCACATCCTGCCGGAAAGCATACTGCTTTAATACTTTCATTGATTCCCAGATGATCTCCGCTCTCATCCTGTTTCCGGAGCCCATGAGGTCCGTCACTGACCATCATTGCCGGAATTTGCAGCCGTTCTACTGCTTTTGTATGCCAGAAATCCTGTCCGGAACAAAGTCTCGCTTTTTCTTCCAATGTCATTTTTGCAACTAATTCTTTTACGTCCATACGATTTCCTCCAATCTGATCGAATACACTCTGTTTTTTATTATACTACCGCATACACTTTTTTTGTAAGTCCTTATCCTTACTTTTATATAGGTCGATTTTATCTTTTGGGAATTGTTTTTCGATTGTTTCAGGCAATTTCCTGTGATATTATAGAGAATATGTGAAAAGAAATGAAAAATAAAAAAGCTGATCGTAAATACTCTTTCATTTTTTATAAAAAAGGAGGAACTTCCTATGTCAACAGAAATTTCCGCTGCACATGAGCACATTGAACTTTCCCACAATTTGGATATCCGCTTTGATCTTTTTCATGCATCAGATATCTACATTATGCCCCACTGGCACAATGCACTTGAGATTAATTTTGTTCTGGACAGCACTTTTGAGGTAACTGCCGATGGTCAGACTTTCCTTCTGCAGTCAGGCGACTGTATCATTATCAATTCCAAAGTAATACATGCCACCAGATACGTGAAAAATACCAAAAGTCTTCTTATACAAATTCCATATCCCCTTCTCAAAAAATACATTCCGGATATGCCAAAGATTTTTTTCGATGTACCTGTCTTTGCACAAGACCGCGAAACGAAGGCGAAACTAGATACACTCAAAACAATCCTGCAAAATATGATCTCAGCTACCGACAAAGCATCCTTATCTTCTGCCAATACACTCCGTTTTCAAAGCCTTCTGTTTGATTTTCTCTATCATCTTTACAGAGATTTTCGCCGGGAGCTGCCGCTTCGCTTTACCGACCGTCGTTTTAAAAGTCTCTCTCTTCTAGAGCCGGTGATTGAATACACTAAGCAGAATTACCATTTGCAGATCTCTATTCCGGAGATTTCAAATATTGCCTCTCTGCAACCCGAATATTTCTGCCGCTTTTTCAAAAAGCATATGGGCTGCACTTATTTGGAATATATTAACGAAATTCGCCTTTCCCATATTTACCAGGATCTCACCTCCACAGATTACCCTCTCTATCAGCTGTTGGAAATCCATGGGTTTAAAAATTACAGAGTATTTCGCCGTATGTTTCACGAACATTTTCACACCACTCCCGGCGCACTTCGAAAAGAACTAAAAGGTCAAAACCAGTAAAAAAAGATTCTGATGATTTTTCCACAAAAAAAACAGCAGAACACTTGTTAAAGTTGTTCCTGCTGTCATTTATCTTTTTGTTTTTCCATTTGCTTATGCCCCATCCTATTTGTGATCTGGGACATAAGTTCTTCCGTCTAAAGTACAAGCATATGCTTCTAATGCATCTGCATTTTCCATAATAAATGCTCCGATTTTTGCCCATACAGACATTTTCTTTTCTACCTTTTTCTCAGCTTTATTGTTTACATATACGTTCTGATTGTTTAATGCGATTGTTGACATAATAATCTCTCCTTTATTTTAACTTTTATAATTAACTTTTCCTTGCTACGTGTATTATGTTATCATACTACTATATTGTTTTTTAGATATAAAATTGACTACTTTTAGGTCAAAATTGACATAAGGAGATATTATCACATGATTGCATTTAAATATAAACAATTATATAACGTGGACGATACTGGAATTGCTATCAAGTATTATACAGAGAGAGGTTACTATACACCGCCTCACTGGCATTCTCCACTGGAACTGATCTTCGTATTAAACGGTTCTGCCGAGATGAGCATCAATGGACACAGACATCTCGTTGTTCCGGGAGATTTTGTCTTAATTGACTCCAATCAGATCCACGAATCGAAATGTGCCACAATGACGATGGGGCTCTGCATCCACTATTCCCGTCAGCATTTACAAAAATATATCCCTGATCTTGACCACCTGAACCTACAGTTCAGCCGGGATATCCTCGTCAAAGAGAAGCTCGATATCTATCTCCAGATCTGCGAATTGTTGAAAAAGCTTCCACCACTCCATGTCCAGCAGCCTCTTGGCTACCGCCTCGAATGTGAGTCCATCGCAATGGAAGTTCTCTATTTGATCCTGACACATTTTGCCCGCCCTGCCGAAGAATCACTGATTCCTGAAAATATCGGGAGCCTTGACCGATTGAGTGCGATCACTTCTTATGTAGATGATCATTACAGTAAACCAATCTCCCTTGAGGAAGCTGCACAGAAACTGGGACTAAGCCGGGAATATTTCTGCCGCTTCTTTAAACAGAGCCTCGGTGTGACGTTCACGCGGTACGTCAACCAGATCCGCCTGATTCATATTTACCATGATATCTGCAACACAGAGGACGGTATCATGGAAATCGTCGAACGACACGGTTTTACGAACTACAAACTGTTCAACAAGATGTTCAAAGAAATCTACGGATGTACACCGCGGGAGATCCGGCATAAACTTTCGATAGAAAAGTAACCTCCTATTACCTATTACAAAGAAATGCCGTAAATGCCGTCTGGCATTTATAATTGAAAAGTATTCAAAGGTGCTCAAAATAAATGAGAAATAAATGAGATTAAAAAAAGAAGGAAGAAACGCGATAAAATCAACGTTTCTCCCTTCCTTTCA
This sequence comes from Coprococcus sp. HPP0074, assembly GCF_964238105.1. Classification (NCBI taxonomy): domain Bacteria; kingdom Bacillati; phylum Bacillota; class Clostridia; order Lachnospirales; family Lachnospiraceae; genus Coprococcus; species Coprococcus sp. HPP0074. The sequence continues at coordinate 32,556 of NZ_CAXSKS010000009.1, forward strand.
ATAATGCCGCAGACCGGAATCGAACCGGTACGGGAGTATAAGTCCCGCAGGATTTTAAGTCCTGTGCGTCTGCCTGTTCCGCCACTGCGGCATACAAAGTATTTTAAATGGATGGAGAAGGATTCGAACCTTCGAAGGCGTTGCCAACAGATTTACAGTCTGCCCCCTTTGGCCACTCGGGAATCCATCCATTTTCTTGAAGCAAATTACCTCAACTAGTATATATTTATATCATATCTGTTCTGAAAATGCAAGCAATTTTTTATCATTTTTACATCCTTCTGTTTGTATGCTATACTTAGCTTATCTTAGCAAAATCATTTTCCAATTTTGTAAAATATCATTTTTTATAGGCACGGAAATCCGCGACTCCTTCCTCCGTGCCTGTTATCGCGGATGATCTGGAGGAATGGCAAATGTCCAATATTACGAAATACGCGCTGGAAGCATCATTAAAAAAACTCTTATTAAAAAAACCCCTAGACAAGATCACGATCAATGATCTCACATCAGACTGCGGAATCAGCCGCATGGCATTCTACTATCATTTTAAGGATATTTATGATCTTGTAGAATGGTCATGCCTGGAAGATGCAACGAAAGCACTTCAGGGAAAGAAAACTTATGACACCTGGCAGGAAGGACTTCTTCAGATTTTTGAAGTCGTTTTTGAAAATAAACCTTTCATCCTAAATGCTTACCGCTGCCTCAGCCGGGAACAGATTGAAAACTATCTCTTTCACCTTACTTACGAGCTGATCGCCGGTGTCGTCGAAGAACAGGCTGCCCAGACACCAATCTCCGAACATGCAAAGAAATTTATTGCAGAATTTTACAAATACAGCTTTGTCGGTCTTATGCTCGACTGGATCAAACAAGGCATGAAAGAAAATTATGAAGAAATCGTACATAATATCTGCGTGACCATGCACGGAACAATTGCAAATTCCATTCATAATTTTACAAAACAAGGGGAATGATAAAAAAATAATCATCTCCCTCTCTTTGTAAATTGCCACAAAAGAAAAGAACGTCTATGCTGAAAGTACAGAAGAAAGCAATGTAGTTATTTCAGAAAGGTGGTCATCTATATGGCAAAGAAAAAATTAGCGATCGGTGTTGCCTCCGCAGTTGCCGCAGGAGCAGGCGCCGCCATTTTATTAAAGAAAAAATCCGATGTAGAATCTCACACTGCTTCCTCAAAAAGTGTTTCCAAATCTTCCGACTATCGGAACACAGAGCGAGGCAAGCATGAGAAAAACAGCAAAGGAATCTACTATTCCAACGGAAATTATGAAGCGTTTGCACGTCCGGAAAAACCTGACGGAGTTGATGAGAAACACGCTTACATTGTAGGAAGCGGGCTCGCAGCACTCGCAGCCGCATGCTTTCTCGTAAGAGATGCCCAGATGCCGGGACCTCATATTCACATTTTAGAGGCGATGGATATTGCAGGAGGAGCCTGCGACGGAATTTTCGATCCTTCCCGCGGCTATATCATGCGAGGTGGCAGAGAGATGGAAGATCACTTTGAATGCCTTTGGGATCTCTTCCACAGCATCCCTTCTCTTGAGACCCCTGGTGCTTCTGTTCTTGACGAATATTACTGGCTCAACAAGCATGATCCGAACTATTCTCTTTGCCGTGCAACCGTACAACGCGGAAAAGATGCACACACAGATGGAAAATTCAATTTAAGTCAGAAAGGCTGCATGGAGATCATGAAACTGTTTATGACAAAAGACGAAGATCTCTATGACAAGACCATCGAAGATGTCTTTGATGATGAAGTTTTCAACTCTACCTTCTGGCTATACTGGAGAACGATGTTTGCTTTTGAAAACTGGCACAGTGCATTAGAAATGAAGCTGTATTTCCAGCGCTTCATTCACCATATTGCAGGGCTCCCTGATTTCAGTGCGCTGAAATTCACAAAATACAACCAGTACGAATCTCTGATTCTTCCAATGCAGAAATATTTGGAACATGCAGGTGTCGACTTCCAGTTCAACACTGAAGTAACGAATGTTGTCTTTGAATTTAAAGATCATAAGAAAATTGCATCCGCAATTGAATGCAAGGTAAAAGGTGTCGAAAAGGGAATCCTGCTTACAGAGAACGATCTTGTCTTTGTGACAAACGGAAGCTGTACCGAAGGAACGATTTACGGTGACCAGAACCATGCACCAAATGGCGATGCAGAAGTACGCACGAGTGGATGCTGGAACTTATGGAAAAATATCGCACGGCAGGATCCATCTTTTGGACATCCTGAGAAATTCTGCTCTGATATTTCCAAAACAAACTGGGAATCTGCAACGATCACAACACTGGATGATAAGACTATTCCTTACATCACAAAGATCTGTAAACGTGATCCAAAGAGTGGAAAAGTCGTAACCGGAGGAATCGTGAGCTGCCAGGATTCCAAATGGCTCATGAGTTGGACCATCAACCGTCAGGGACAATTCAAAGAACAGGATAAAGATAAAGTATGTGTCTGGGTATATGGACTATTTACCGATGTTCCGGGAGATTTCGTCAAGAAACCGATGCGGGAATGTACCGGAAAGGAGATCACGGAAGAATGGCTGTACCATATCGGTGTTCCGGTAGAACAGATTCCTGAACTGGCAGAACAGAGTGCAGTCTGTGTTCCGACAATGATGCCGTATATCACTGCATTCTTCATGCCTCGAACAAAAGGAGACCGTCCGGATGTCATCCCGGATGGATGTGTAAACTTTGCATTCCTTGGACAGTTTGCCGATACTCCTCGCGACACGGTATTTACAACAGAATATTCTGTTCGTACTGCGATGGAAGCCGTATACGGTCTTCTCGGCGTAGACCGTGGTGTACCGGAAGTATGGGGCAGTGTCTACGATATCCGCGACCTGCTCGACAGCTCTGTCAAGCTCATGGATGGAAAATCCCCTCTCGACATTCAGCTTCCGGGACCGTTAAATGCACTGAAGAAACCACTGATCCGTGTGATAAAAGGAACGGTAATTGAAAAATTACTCAGAGATTATGACATCCTGACAGATGAAATGTAACCTCGTTCTCCCCTAAGCACTGCTTCAAATACTATCTAAATAAAAAAATACGTCTCCGCAGAAATTGTGACTGCCTTATGTGAAAATCACAGCATTTCTGCAAGACGTATTTTTTTCTGTTATTGGAAAGTCGCCTGATCGGCGTAATTTACTGCAATATAGCTCTTTCCTCTGTTGATCTTAATTTCCTTCCCATTCTGATCATAAAATTTCAGCCTGGACTGCTCATTTTTTTCTTCCTTTGACCAGTGAATTTTCTGCACACCACCGTTGGAAATATAGTATCCAACCGAATCGCTGGCGCCATCCCAGTCTACCTCTTTATGTCCAATCTCATCTCTCACTGTAATCGATGTTTCCAGGACAAATACGTTTGTAAATGCAAGCTGCTCTCCAGTATTTCCATCGATCTGCGGTTTTCCATTTAAGTCTTTGACATATACTTTTTTTGCTTCATCATAAGTAAGTGTCGCTCTGGCAGCTCCAAAATTAATATCTACTTTCTGACAATCCTCTCCGTCCGGTTTTACCTGCTCATTGAGTCCGTAAAACGAAAAAGCCGCATCCTTCTTATCTTCCTCGATATCCGTTCTCAATCCTCTGGACTGCACGACACTGGCAAACTGAGTACCATCAAAATATCCTGTATGCTCGAGATCATATCCTGCACTTAGACGCGCCTGATCTCTTCCGAACAGACCGCTTCCATCACTGATTCCATCAATCTGGTCCAGATTCAGCGAAGCAATGTATTCTCCGATTGTGTCATCGCTTCCCCAGTTGACATAAAAGGCATCGAATCCTTCTGACAGCGCCGGAAAATATGCGCGGCAGCTTCGGATCGCACAGATTTTCGGGACAGCCGTATAATCACCGTACAGCGCCATAAATCTTGTCGCATCCCCCTCTACCGGGATTTCAAAAATAATATCTGCCTTTCCGACCCCATACTGCGGCATCGCCGGATCCACGTTATTGACCATGACTGCCACTGGACGTTTCCCGATCGCACCCTCTGTCAGATCCAAAACTCCGGTCAGAAGATTCTGATTTGCAGGGATCTCCTTCGACGATGCACGCTCCTCTGATCCTTTCATATCCTGACTCTTCTGCTCTTTTGCATCTGACTGGCTTGCCTTTACAGATGCCTCCTGTTGTTTCCCACTTTTTCCACATCCCGGAATAACCGCGAGCATCAGACACATGGACAATAGCAACATTCTCTTCTTCATACGACTTCCTCCTTACCCTTCCTAGATTTCTCCCTCTGCATTTACCTGTTTTCTTTATGATAACAGACTTTTTTTCCACTTTCCACAGCAATTATAGAAATGTTATCCACATTTAACAGCTGTTTTTCCACTGTTGTTGTGTAAACTCCGTCTTCTCTTCTCATCAAGTCAAATACCTGATCCCCTTCCTGCAAATATGCATATTGGGTATCGGCCGAAAGCCCCTCTATCGATATTACTTCATAGATTTGCCCCTCTTCTACTTGATACATCGTCTCCGGCATTGTAAGATTTTCCTCCGGCATCTCCTCAAATGACTCTAACACCGGTGGGAGATTCATCGTTTTTATCTGCTCATACGGAAAATAGTCTTCTATAAAAGTATACTCTGCCACTTCAAAAACAACACATTCCGGCTGAAACATCGTAAAATAATAATCAAAGTCAAAAATGTTCCGATAATCATGAACAGAAATATATTCTCCAAGACTGTTCTCCAAAAATTTAGAACCTAGGCCATTTAAATAACTTCCTTGAAAAACAAGTGTTCTCGGCACCCCTTCGGCAACTCTCTGCTTATTTACATAATAATTGAAATGATTAAAACTTTCATCTCTTCTGACTTCCGGGCTGTACTGTTCTGTCAGACATTTGACTTCTGCGTTTCTTTCATAGACAGGAACTTTCTCATGAATCGGAATCTCTGAGAGCAACAATTTTTCCATCGTCTCTTCATGAACAGAAAATTCTTCTTTCGTGTTGATATGAACAGGAACTCCCTGCTCACTCAATCCTTCTAAAATATGATTGACTCCATAGAATGCACCCAGTTCATTCCAATGCCCTCCATCGTATTTTTTGTTAAATACCTTCTCTCCTTCCTCCGTCTTTTCCTCCAGTATCTCCGTATTATCTACATAGCGGATTTCTCTTCTGTCTAACTCTTCCAAAAACTGCTGCACCCACTGATTGTCATAATTCCACCCCTGCTCAAGCTTCTCCTGCAAAACAGTTGTCTTTGCAGGCTCAAACACGAATAGAAACGGAACTCCCCTTGCTTCGCAGTAATCCTGGATTTTTTTTATCATATCTGCAAAAGCGATATGGTAATCGCTAAAGATTGGATTTCCTCCTGTATTCAGAAATACATACCCATCCTTTCCATATACATAACTCGGGTGGATCATTTCATGAAAAATCTTATCATGACCTACAGTGTAAAGTTCGATCATCTCATTTCGCAGTCCGATGCGGTCATTTACATAATTTTCAATTGCCTGAGTGGCATCTTCCCCCTCCCGTATTGCCGAAACAGGATTGGCGGCGAGCATCCGGTTATCCACCTCTGAAACTGCATTTTCCTCAGTGCGAAAGGTCACCACAGGGATTGCGAGCAGTATAAAAAATATTACAATAAAAAATATCTTTAGTTTTTTCATTTTCTTCTCCTAACCAATTCTGACCTGCATCTTAATATTGAAAATACAGGAATGGGCTGTATGAACTATTGATCATAAAGATCACAGATACGATCATCAGCAGAATCAATCCTGTCTCTTTGATAAAAAGTCCCGTCTTTGTCCGAGCAAAAAAAGTTTTCACTTTTTCTGCCCATGGCATACAAAAGGTGATTGCCCCAAGTACCGCAACGACTGATAAGAAAATCAATTTTATTGTTAGGTAATGCTGATAGGTATATTCCACTGCACTTGCTGCATTCGCTGCACTGAGCCCGAACAGACTTTTCAGAAACACCTCCAGCCGGCTGAAATCTGAAAAGTAGAACACCTGCCAGCTAAAAAATACAATTGCCATCGTAACGACCCATTTACCTATAGCAGGAATTTTCTGATAGAAACGTTTTTCCCGTATGCAGCGCTCTACCAATACACAGACTCCATTGATCACACCCCATAAAATGTAATTCCATGCCGCTCCATGCCATATTCCCGTCAGCAAAAATACGCAAGACAGATTCCATAATGTTCGTTTCATTCCTTTTCGGTTCCCCCCAAGTGGAATATAAATATATGATCGGAACCATGTCCCAAGTGAAATGTGCCAACGTCTCCAAAATTCTGTAATGGATTTTGACCGATATGGGAACTGAAAATTCTCTTTGAAATGAAATCCAAATAGCTGTGCTAAACCAATCGCGATATCTGAATATCCTGAAAAATCATAGTATATCTGCATCATATAAAAAAATGCAAACAACCATGCGGTCGGTACATCCATTCCCACTCCGATATATGGATCGATCTTGCTGATCACAGCCCCAAATGAATCTGCCAAAATGACTTTTTTGGCAAACCCGATCATGATCCGATTCAACCCATCTAAAAATTCGGTCTCATCTACCCTGCGGTGTACCGTCTGTCTCTGAAAATCTTTCCACTGTACGATCGGTCCGGAAATCACTTTTGGGAAAAAAGAAAGATATAAAAATACATCCAAAAGGCTTCCCGCCTCTGCATCTCCACGAAAGACATCCACAAGATAGGATATCGCTGTAAACGTGATGAAAGAAATTCCAAGAGGAACGATCCACTGACTCATCGCCAGACTGATGCCGAAAAAATGACTTAGATTTTCCGCAATAAAATTGTAATACTTGTACCAGATCAAAATGCCTGTCACAGCCAGGATAGAAAGTGTCATGAAACACACCTTCCTCTTGTACTTTGCTTTCTTTTCCAAATAACAGATTCCCTTTCCTGCCATCCACACTCCAAGCACATAGATGCTCAAAAGGGCAATTCCCTCCAATCTGGCCCATCCATAAAAGCAAAGGCTTACAAGAACCAGAAACAGATTGCTGAGCCAGTCGCTCCACCTCTCATTTCTATTTCCCAAAAGCTTTATCAGATAATAGCCCGCAACCGATGCCGGCATCACTGCAAATAAGAAAAAAACAGTTGTAAACGCCATATATCTTTTCTCCTTCTAAATATTCCATTCATTATATCACATTCATTCTCAAGAAAAAAGAAGTCTTCCGACACATCTCAGAGACTTCTTTTCCTTTTCTATTTCCCTATGTTACTCTGTCCTTTTCTTGAACGCTGTCACCGTGTTGACATTTTACTTATTTTACAACAAGATTATCCTTTGCTTCATATGAAAAATCTTCATCCAAAGGAAAGATCGGTCTTGGCACTTTCGTGTAATTTAAAGTCTTTAAGTCTTCATTTGTACTTCCTTTTGTAAGTGCTATAATACTTCTCTTAGCGATTGCATCCTGATCTGCTGTCAGATATCCTAATTTACATACAACAATATCTGCTTCCTTCGGATCTCTTCCAAGATCAGTAAATACATCCGGCGAAACATAACCGATATGACCCTCTGCAAGAACAACGTCAACACCGCAGGAATGAAACAATGCAATGTCACAAGGGATTGATGTCTTTTTCCATTTTTCCACATAAGCCTTGACTGTTCCGGTTGCTGTAATCGGCTGTGTTGTCGTCGTATCAAACTTTGCACCGAATGTGATCGTAACTTCTTCTCCCACTTTTCCTTTACAAGCCAGTGTTGCCTCCGGGTCATAGATTCCGCCATAGAGGACCGGTGTTTTTAACTGCTCTGTACGAGGATCTTCCATAATTCGTTTTAAAAATCCGGTACAGTCTGAGGAAGATCCGGCTGTCGGGTTATCTCCGGAATCAGAAAGGTATACCGGAAGTTCCTGTCCGTTTGCAATCGCATCAAAAGCGACATTTAATGTTTCTTCCTCTGTATAAGTCTCTGTCTGGAAACAGAAATCATTTCTTGTATTCCAGATGATATCTGCGAGACGAAGCGCCTCGCTGTCGGCAAGTTCCTGATTTTCGGCCACAATATAGACTGCCACAGAACTGTCCTCATTGTCCGCCCAAGGAAATCCCATCAGATAAGAGGCCGCAAGGATTCCTTCTTTCTGCTCTGTCTCGCGCAGCTTGGTGATCAGTCCTTTCATCGGCTCTACCGTTGTGGAAGACTGCTCTCCTGCGATTAGAATCGGAACCTTTACCCAGGCAGATTTTGCCTGCACATGATTTTCCAGTGCCGCGATGGTCATCTTTGCCGCATGTACGCCGGTTTCATACCGATCTGTGTGCGGTGCACATTTGAATCCGACAAATCCATCACAGTTCTCGTGCATGCGGACAGTCATCGTCGTGTGCATATCCAGTGCCGAGAAGATCGGAATGTCCTGGAACATCTCTCTTAATTCTTCCAACAGATATCCCTCTGCATCTCCAAGACCTTTCACTCTCATAGATCCGTGAAGTGCAAGTGTGATCGCATCCAGCGGCTTTTCTTCCTGTGCCTGACGCGCTCTCTCAAGAATCTCTTCTTTCAGCCCCAGATAGAACTCATAGTCTACTTCCCCATTGGGAACTGCACTTGCAAAAAGTGTCGGTACCACTTCATACCCTTGCTCCTGCAGTGTATCCATCACTCCGCGCAGCGGATCATTTTTCGGATTTCTCTCAAAAAGTTTCTCTCCCCGTACAACGCCGAAGTCATTTTCTCCGGCAATGATCGGGTTAAATGAGTTAGATTCATGCATCATAGATGCAACTAATACTCGTTTCATCTCTCTTCCTCCTAAGCAAACAATATATTTTTAATATAAAGGACATGCCACCACATGTCCAGGCTCAATCTCGTTTGCTCCCGGTTTTGAATCACTCTGCAAAAAAAATGCCCTCATCCACCGGTTTCCCGGCAGACAAAGACAGTCTTTTCTGCTTGCTTGTTCTTATCTTTTCTCTAAAGCTTACCTCGAGCAAAGGATGATCGCAGAATGTCGTCCCATATTCAGCACAACCTCTCCTTGATCGATCAGCACATAGTCCGGCTCCATCGTATACCCCTGCTCATAGGTATACAACAATCTGTCCATCTTCCCTTTCATCGGAAGTTCTGCCATCCAGACCGGTACAGTAATTTCTTTTAGTTTCTTACTGTTATTAATGATCACAACAATCTGCTGTTCTTGTGTGAAGCGGCTGTATGCCAACACATTCTCATCCCAGAAAAGCATCTTAAGTGACCCGCACCGAAGTACACTTTCCTCCTTGTGTATCCGGATCATATCTTTGTGAAATTGTAGCAGTTCTTTGTCTTCCTGCCCCCATGGATATGTTCTCCGATTATCCGGATCGGTAAATCCACATACACCAGCCTCATCCCCATAGTAAATGGTCGGTGCTCCTACCCATGTCATCTGCATCACGACTGCGCTGCGCATGACCGCCGAATTAATTCCCTCTCTGGCCGCCTTGTAGCCAAGATTCTGCACTCGCCCCACAATGTGATTGGTTCTTGTCAAAAATCGGGAATGATCATGATTTGATAACTCATTCATCGCCACCTGCAGAGATGGTGTCTGCATTGCTGCCATGTGATGATTCATCACACTGACAAAATGATCTGCATTTCCCCAGAGATCCTGCCGTCTCTCATCACTATGCTTCTCCATTCCGGTAAAGAACCATGTGAGCGGCTCCATGAACGCATCGTAATTCATAACAGTATCCCATTCATCACCTTGAAGCCATTCTCTCGGATCTCCATAGTGCTCTGCAAGGATAAGTGCTTTCGGATTTGCCTCTTTGACAGCAGTCCGAAATTTCTTCCAGAACTCATGATTAAATTCATTGGAATAACCCAGATCTGCCGCCACATCAAGCCTCCATCCATCTACATTATACGGTGGAGATACCCATTTCTTCGCAATGTTCAAAATATATTTCTGTAATTCCTCGGAACCTTCATAATTGAGTTTTGGCAGGGTATCGTGCCCCCACCAGCCATCGTAATTATGATTGTACGGCCATTCTTCTTTAAAAAACCGGAAGAAACTGTGGTAATCACTGTCCGCTGAGACGTATGCACCTTTCCCATACCCCTCCTGCTTCTCGTAGATCCGCTCTCTGTCCAGCCATTTATTAAAGGAACCACAGTGATTGAACACACCGTCGATAATGACCTTGATCCCCCGTCGATGGAATTCCTGCACAAGTTCTGCAAAAAATGCATTGCTCGCCTCAAGATTCTTTCGATTTGTCGTCCGAATCTGATATTTTGTCGCCTGGCTGTTATCCAGACATCCATCCGTCAACACCTCTCCGCCGTCTTCCACAATCACTCCATAGTGCGGATCGATAAAATCATAGTCCTGAATATCATATTTATGATTGGATGGAGATACAAAGAGCGGATTAAAATAAACCGCCTCCACGCCAAGTTCCTGAAGGTAATCTATTTTTTCCAGAACTCCCTTTAAATCTCCTCCGTAAAATTCTCGCACACCCATAAATGCAGGGTATTTTGACCAGTCTTCCACACGGACACTGTGCTCTCCGATGTAAGCATACTCACCAGTTTCCACATCATTCGTGCGGTCCCCGTTGTAAAAGCGATCTACGAAAATCTGATACATGACCGCCCCTTTTGCCCAATCGGGTGTGGAAAATCCTGGTGTGATCATAAAAGAATAGAACTCTTCCCGGTTACCGGATACTCCACAGCGGTTAAAGTACTTTACTTCTTCCCCTTTGGACACCTGAAATCCATAGTGGAATTCTTTCTCTCCCAGCTGCCATTCCATCTCGTAATAGTCAAATGTCCCTCTCGTTTCCTTTTTCTCCATCTCATAAGACTGCTCACCAACAAGCAGAAATACTTGATCAACATCATCTTTTGCCGTCCGGAAACGAAGGCGAATCTTTTCATTTTTCTTTGGTTCTGGCGGTATCACATAATTGCTTGTACCGTCACAGAACAATGCGTCTATATTCATAAAGAAAACCTCATTTCCCAGACTTTCCATTCTGTTTATTCACCATCGAACAATGCTTCAAATTCTTCTCTTGTGATTTTTTCTTTCTCCAGCAAAAGGTCTGCACACGCATGAAGCACACGATCATATTTCTGAATGATTGATTTTGCATTGGCATAGCATTCGTCAATGATCCGCTTTACTTCTTCATCGATCGTTCCTGCCACTGCCTCACCATACCCGCGTGATGCATGTGCAAGGTCTCTTCCGATAAATACTTCATCCTCATCGTTGTCATAATTGATCAGACCTAATTTCTCAGACATACCAAATTTCGTCACCATCGACCTTGCAATGCCGGTTGCCTGCTTAATATCCTGAGAGGCTCCTGTCGTAATATCATCAAATACAAGCTCCTCGGCAATCCGTCCTCCCAATGCGACTGTGATATCCTGGATCATCTTTCCTCTTGTATTGAACACATCATCTTTCTCCGGAAGCGGCATCGTATATCCCGCTGCCCCAACTCCGGTTGGAATGATAGAAACACTATATACCGGTCCGACATCCGGGAGCACATGGAATAAGATTGCATGTCCTGCCTCATGGAATGCTGTAATCCTCTTCTCCTTATCCGAAATGACTCGACTCTTCTTCTCTGCTCCGATACCGACTTTGACAAATGCATGCCGAATATCTGACTGCTGGATATATACCCTTCCTTCTTTGGCTGCCATGATTGCCGCCTCGTTGAGCAGGTTCTCAAGATCTGCCCCTGTAAATCCCGCTGTCGTCTGTGCTACCTGTTTTAAGTCTACGTCCTCGCTGAGTGGTTTTCCCTTCGCATGGACTTTTAAGATTTCTTCTCTTCCCTGAATGTCAGGTCTTCCGACCATTACCTTACGGTCAAATCTTCCCGGACGCAGAATTGCCGGGTCAAGGATATCTACACGGTTTGTGGCAGACATCACGATAATTCCTTCGTTGACTCCGAATCCATCCATCTCTACAAGCAGCTGATTCAATGTCTGCTCTCTCTCATCGTGTCCACCGCCCATACCTGTTCCACGTCTTCTTGCAACTGCATCGATCTCATCGATAAAGATAATACACGGCGCATTTTTCTTCGCCTCCTCAAAGAGATCCCTCACACGGGAGGCTCCGACACCGACAAACATCTCCACGAAATCAGAACCGGAAATAGTAAAGAACGGTACACCTGCTTCCCCTGCCACTGCCTTTGCAAGCAATGTCTTACCGGTTCCCGGAGGTCCTACAAGAAGTACCCCTTTCGGGATTCTTGCTCCAACCTGAATATATTTTTTAGGTTCTTTTAAGAAATCTACGATTTCCTCTAACTCTTCTTTCTCTTCTTTCAGACCTGCGACATTGGCAAATGTCACTTTCTTATCCCGATCGGTGCTCAATCGCGCCCTGCTCTTGCCAAAGCTCATTGCTTTTGCATTTGCTCCACCACCTGCCTGACGGTTCATCAGCACAAACAGTAATAATACAACCCCTACCGTAAGTACAAGCGGAAGCACTACCGTCGTAAATACGGAAGGTTTTGGCATATCTGCAATTTTGTATGCCACCCCATTTTCCTCAAGAATCTCCTGCACTTTTTCTGTATTCAGCACATTCATACTCTTGGAATAATCTTCATCCTTCAGATAAATCTTCAGTGTTCCTGTCGGTGTTTCTTTGTTTGGATTGATCACCACAGAATCTACATTGTCTTCCTTTAAATCTTCCTGAAACATCGCTTCTGTATACCGCTGTTCTGTACTTTGCATCCGGTCTGAAAACCAGAATACCGCAAACAGAACGATCACCAGCATCAAAAGCGAAGCACCGCTGGCTCCTCTATATTTCTTACTATCCAATTTATGTCCCCTTCCTATTCTACGCCTTCCACAACTCCGATGTATGGAAGATTTCTATATTTCTGCGCATAATCCAGTCCATATCCCACAACAAATTCATCTGGGATATTAAATCCTACATAATCTACATTGACATCCATCACTCTTCTCTCTGGTTTATCTAACAGTGTACAGAGTTTCATGCTGTTTGGATTTCTCTTCTTGAGAATCTCAAGAAGGTAAGATAATGTACGTCCAGAGTCAATAATATCCTCTACAACAAGTACGTCTTTTCCTTCCAGACTTTCATCCAGATCTTTTGCGATCTTGACAACTCCGCTGGATGTCGTTCCATCTCCATAGCTGCTTACGCTCATAAAGTCCATAGAAACCGGAACGGTAATTCTCTTCGCCAGCTCGCACATAAAGAACACACCGCCCTTCAGTACACAGATCAGATGTACCTGCTTTCCTTCGTAGTCCTTGCTGATCTTCTCTCCTAAGTCTCTGATTCTCTTTTCTACTTCTTCTTCTGAAACTAATACCTTAATTGTCTCTGCCATGGCTTTCTCCTCCATCTATTTGTATTTGTAAAATTCTTTTTGTATGTTCGTCTGGTCTCCCGCAAAGACTCAGGCGATGTCCAACTACCCATAAAATATGGCTTCCATCTGCAATCAGCAGTATCTCTCCCCGCTCACTTGCAGGAATCTTCTCATTGATCAGGTAAGATTTCAATTTCTGTTTCCTTCCCTCCCGGTCAATGACAATATAATCACCTGGTCTTCTTGTTCTCACACACAAATCATGTTTAATTATATCATAATCAAAACAGTTCGTGTGACTTTTTTGCATATTTCCGGGGTTCTCTGCCAAATCCACGATTCTGCATGTAACTGCGGTCTTTTTCCCCTTAGGAGTTTGGTAAAAGACCGTTCCCGGAATACAGCATTTTACTTCTAATGGAAGCTCCTCCTCCCGGAGCAGTATCCCTTTTTCTTTTTTTTGCCGTACTTCCTCTTCTTTCTCTCTGGCTGCATGTACTTTCTCAAGTGTCACTCCCTCATATCCCCGCACTGCCCGCATATGATACGGAAGCATGATCTGTCTTCCACATTGCTTCCCGAAAAGTGTGCTGACGTCTGCAACATGGACTGCTGACAGATCTTTTGCCTGCCCCGCCACTTCCTCCATACAGGAAAGCACTGTCATCTCTCTGAGTATCTTATCTCCACTCTGAAAAGGCTCTGTCCGGATCAGAAGTTTTTCACCCTTCCTGCTGACACAGTTTTCTTTAAATACTTTCAGCTGCTTTTCCAGAAATTCCTGCACGCCCCGGAGCTGCTCTGCCGCCTCACTTAAATGCGCTGCCGCCCGCGGATTGATCTGGTTTTCCATATAAGGAATGACCCGGTTGCGGATTTTATTGCGTGTATAGTCTTCTGTCAGATTTGTCTGATCTGTCTGATATCGTATTCCATTTTGTTCCAGAAATCCCTCGATCTCCCTGCGTTCCAGACAAAGAAGCGGGCGAACATAACGATCCCTGACCGGTTTGATCCCTGTCATTCCATTGAGTCCTGTTCCTCTTACAAGATTCATCAAAAGCGTCTCTGCATTGTCATTCTTGTGATGTGCCAAAGCAATCTTGGCTGCCCCATATTTCTGTGCCGCCCTCTCAAACGCTTCTCTTCGGATATTTCTGCCGGCTTCCTCCATAGATTGTTTCCTCTTTTTTGCAATTAATTCCAGATTGCAGCGTACAATTTCCAGAGGAATACCATCTGTCTCACAAATGTTTTGGACAAATCTCTCATCCGCATCTGCATCCTCGCCGCGGATCCCATGATTGACATGCACCGCCACGAGCTTCACCCCCAATTCTTCCTGCAGATAATGCAAAATGAAAAAAAGGCATACCGAATCCGCCCCTCCCGATATGCCTGTAATCACTGTTTCTCCCCGCTCAAACATCCGGTGCTCTTGTATATAAGCTTGCACCCGCGCAGGAATCTCCTTGTTCTTATATTGATATGCTCTTGTTTTTTGCTCTTTTTCAGCCATATCTACGTTCCTTTTCCCTTTTGTTCTCCTACACGTTTTGTGTATTTCCTCTCTATGATACTATGATTATCCAAAAGAATCCAGTCACACTTCTATCCTTTCCACACTCCTGCCACCAAAACTGTCATGTCATCCTTTGGGGTCTCGCCGGTAAACGCAAGCACCTGATCTAAAATGTATTGTGCCATCTCTTTTGGATTGACAAGCTTCATTCCGCCTATGATTGTCTCCATCAACATCTCCTGCTCCACAACCGGAAGAGCATCCAACACCCCGTCTGTCATCATCACGACAAATTCTCCGCTTCTCAGTGTCCGTTTTACCATGTCAATCTCTAGATTGTGCAGAACCCCAATAGGGAGACTTGTCGAGGATAATCGTTCCACCCCATTGCAATATTTAATAAAAGTTGTCGATGCGCCCACTTTCAAAAATTCACATTCCCCTGTATACCGATCAAAAATTCCCATATCTACCGTAGAAAAATGAATTTCCTCACGCCCCATCACAAGCGCTGTATTAATCATCTGGATCGCCAGTTCCCCAGGAAAACCTGAAGTCAGAAGTTCTTCCAAAAGTTCTACGACCATCGCACTCTCCTGAAACGCCTTCCTGCCCGATCCCATCCCATCTGAAAGAGCAGATGCAACCCTTCCACCTGGCATCGCCACTTCCAGAAAACTGTCTCCGGATATTGTATCTCTTCCTTTTCCTATTTTAGCAACCCCCTGCATAATATGGAACTGATACGGCTCGATACAGACATACGGTTCATACTCTTTTCCCAACATTGTGCGGCTCTGTTCCTCAAATACAAATTTCCTGCCATACGTTCTGGAAATGATTTGAATCATCTCCTTCGTCTCCACTCCCACATCTTGTACTGCCTTTGCATTCAAGTGAATCTCATGCTTTCCTCGCTCCGTACAAAGAAAAGTCATATCCAACACTTTTACCCCTATTTTCTGCAGCCGTTTTCGAATTTTTTTCTCCATCCGAACATCAATCAGAATGCTGTCCTCAAATTCTTTTGCCGTACTTTTAATGATCTGCGCAAACAAATCCATCTGCACCGCACATCCCTCCCGGTTTTTTACAAGCCGGTTCGACCAGAGCATATTTTGTTTTGCTTCATGAAAGACCTCTATGAGCGCGCTCTGGAACTTTGGCGCCATCACACATTTTTTCTGTAATTTCCGCTTTGTTTCCAGATTCAATTCTTTTCCATATTCCTCGATGGCATGCAGAACTTCATATCCCAGCTGGTAAGTATGGACATAGTCCTCTCCCCAACACCGCTCCATATGATCACATTTTGTACAGACACTCTCCTCCACCTGAAAAAACATCTCCTGCAGTTCATCTTTTGTAAATACCTGCTTCTGCCGCTCCAGTTTTAAAAATACCTTCGATAAATGTTCCAGTGAATCCGCCAGTTTTCCAATCTGTACTGCATAAGGGCCCGAAATCCCAGCCTGTCCCATTCCAGCCTTCTCCATTTTTATTCTCCCCCTGTCCGTTCTTTTCCTTTTTTGTCTGCTGAACAGAACAAAGAATCTCGCAAACGAGATTCTCACGCGAAACGTATTTTTTATTACATAGGATTTTGTGAAAATTTCCTATGTAATAAAAAAACTTTAGGAAATCCAATTATTTCCTAAAGTTATCATTTGTAATCTTATTATTTTGTTGGTTTTAATACAATCTCATCTTCATATACAAGTCCAAATTTTTCCTTTGCCACATCTTCTACATAAGCGTCTGTGCCAACATACTCTTTGTACTTCTCAATTTCTTTTGTCCTGTCTTTTTCTTCTTTGATCTGTGTCTCCAGCTCTGCCTGTTGCTTTTTATATGCTTCATTCTTCGCCCGTAATGAGACCCCTCCGACAGACACAAGCACGATCAGCAACATGATTACGGAACTAATCAGCACCATACTTCTTCTATGTGCCCGCATTCTCTGCCGCTGTTGTCTTGTACGACTTTTTTCTTTGATATGCTTCATTACTGTTACCCACCTTTGTATGTGTGTATTTCCAGACTACTCTAAAGCCATTCTAATGGGTTTCCCTCTTTTTTTCAATACTTTTCTTGATTTTTTTATAGATTTTCCGCATCTGTGAAAATATCGCTGCAAACAGACTAATCCCTGCCAGTGTCCCTGTCACAAAGAACCACCGGATGCTTCCATCACTCGTAAGATAAATCTTTACAGACAGATACAGGCTGATTCCGATCCAATAAAACAGATCTTCCAGTGTCACCGCTGTCAGATTGTGGGGCAGAATCCTTCTAAAAATGCGGATCATATCATAAATTCCCATGACAACAAACCCTGATAAAACTGCCTGAATAAAAATATTTGCTTCCTCCCCGATTCCAGACATAGGATCACCTATTTAAACAGTTTGGAAAAGAAGTTTTCTCCCTGCTTTGCAGCACTCTGGCTGATATCCGAATAAGCGATGCTGTCGATATGTCCCGCCAGATCCACTTCTCCTTTTTCCACACTCAGCCGGTTCACATGGAGATCTTTTCCCTTCACCATAAGCATTCCTTGTTCTGTCTCAAGCAGTATCTCATTTAAATCAAAGGAAAGTACATCCAGTACACCTGTCACCGCACTTGTCTTTCGGTTATTGATAACTAATTTATGAGGTTTTTGTACCTGTCTTTCTTCCACTATACCCACAACCTTTCTATCTATGATCAGTACGTCTTCTTTCTCTCAATTATATGAAAGGTTGTTCATATTTATGATGATTTACAGATACCTCATTACAGATACCGGAATAAATCTTTTGCTTCTTCTTTCTTTGTCGTATCTTGAATTGCAAGCACTTCTACCTTCACGGTCTTTGTCCCGAACTGGATTTCAATGACATCCCCCGGTTTTACCTTTACAGAAGCTTTTGCCACAGTTCCGTTTACAAGGACACGCCCTGCATCACACGCCTCATTAGCAACCGTCCTTCTCTTGATCAATCTGGAAACTTTTAAAAATTTATCTAATCTCATTTTCTTTCCCTCATGTAACAAAGAACTGCCGCAATTCTCGCAGCAGTTCTTGTCTTCTATTTCTTATTGGATTGTCTATCTGAATTATGCATTTACAGCATCTTTTAATGCTTTACCAGCTTTGAATTTCGGAGCCTTGCATGCAGCGATCATCATTGTTTCTTTTGTATGAGGATTTCTTCCTTCTCTTGCTGCTCTTTCTGTCACTTCAAAAGTACCAAATCCTACTAACTGTACTTTCTCGCCTTTTTTCAATTCTTCTGTTACAACGTCTACAAAAGCTTTTAATACTTTCTCAGAGTCTTTCTTAGATACTTCTGCTGCTTCAGCAACTGCTGCGATTAATTCTGTTTTGTTCATGAATATGTTCCTCCTCTAATTTAGCTATAGAATATATGAAATATATAGATTCTATCCGTTTTGAAGGGCCGTTCCCTCCGCATTTGCAGGCTGTTTACCCTTATTGTACTGTTATAGTTATAACTGTTTCCCTATTGTTTGTCAAGGAATTTTTCGTGTTTTCCACGTCCCGGAACATGTTTCAGACACCCTCCGGTTCTTTTCCCTGAATACTTGTTGATAATTCGCCTTAACTATAACATTTTTTCAATCATTTCCAGCACAGATGCACCCATTTTTGCAGAAATCTCGTCCGCATTTTCCAGAGAATTTCCCTTAATTCCATAATAGAATTTCACTTTTGGCTCTGTACCGGAAGGACGTACACATACCCATGCATCATTTTCCAATTCATAATAAAGTACATTGGAAGCCGGAAGTCCTGTATCGCTTGTCTCTCCTGTCCGCAAGTCTTTGATCGTACCTGCCTTGTAATCTCTCGCTCTTTGTACGCCATATCCCCCGATCTCTGCCGGCGGCTCCTTGCGCAGCGTCTCAAGAATATTCTGGATCTTCTCAAGTCCTTCGATACCTTTAAGTGTGATAGACTGGATGTCATCTTTGTAATATCCGTATTTCTCATACATGTCGATCATCGCATCCCAGAGCGTCTTTCCAAGCGTCTTATAGTATGCCGCCGCTTCACACAGCGCCATTGTTGCAACGATTGCATCCTTGTCTCTCGCATAAGTACCAATCAGACATCCATAACTTTCTTCAAATCCGAAGAGATACGTTCCTATTCCAGTCTTTTCAAATTCGAGGATCTGCTGTCCGATAAACTTAAATCCAGTCAGAACATCGATCAACTTCACTCCATAGCTCTCTGCGATCGCTTTTGCCATGTTGGATGTCACGATGGATTTGATCAGGCAACCGTCCTTTGGAAGACCTTTTACTGCCTTTGTCTGGCTGATCTCATAGTCTGCAAGAAGACATCCTGACATATTTCCTGTCAGAACTTTGTACTCTCCTGACTTTGTATCCTTTACATAAACTCCCAGACGGTCTGCATCTGGATCTGTTGCAAGAACAAGATCGGCATCTACATCTTTTGCAAGCTTTAAGCCAAGCTCAAAAGCTTCTTTTGCCTCCGGGTTCGGATAAGATACTGTTGGGAAGTTTCCATCTGGCAATTCTTGCTCTTTGACTACATAGACGTTCTCAAATCCAAGTTCTTTTAAAATACGTCTTACCGGAATATTCCCCGTTCCGTGAAGTGGGCTGTATACGATCTTTAAATCTTTGTTCATCTGGTCGATGGCATCCTGGTGGATGACTTGCTTTTTGAGTTCCTCCATGTAGGCGTCATCAACAGCTTCTCCGATCACCTCATAAAGTCCCGCTTCTTTTGCCGCTTCAAGGCTCATCGTCTTGACTGTAGCATAATCTGTCACTGCCTCAACTTCTGCCATGATCCCGGTATCATGCGGCGGTGTGATCTGTGCGCCGTCTTCCCAGTATACCTTATATCCGTTATATTCCGGTGGATTGTGGCTTGCTGTAATATTGATTCCGGCAATGCAGTTTAACTTTCTCACTGCAAAAGAAAGTTCCGGTGTCGGGCGGAGTGACTCAAATACATATGCCTTAATCCCATTTGCTGCAAGGCAAAGCGCCGACTCGTCCGCAAATTCCGGTGACATTCGTCTGGAATCGTATGCAATCGCAACTCCTCTGCTTTGTGCCCCATTCTTCAGAATATAATTTGCCAATCCCTGTGTTGCTTTTCTGACTGTATAAATATTCATCCGGTTTGTACCTGCTCCGATTACTCCCCGAAGTCCTGCAGTTCCAAATTCCAGATCTTTATAAAATCGTTCTTTGATCTCATTATCGTTCTCTTTGATCGCTGTGAGTTCGGCTTTTGTGTCTGCATCAAAATAATCGTTCTCCAGCCATTCTCTGTATCTTTTCTGATAATCCATCCTGGTACCTCCTAATCTCACTTTTTATCTATTATACAACACGTTACTATAAATGAAAAGAAAATAAATCTTTCAAAAACTGATTCTTCTTTTCTGTCTGTGCAATAGATATCTGTAATTTTTCTACACTTTTTTCCGGGATCCACGCCTTGTTTGAATGATAGTAACTATTCGCAACTTTCCAGAATTTCTCCGGATAAGCAAGCCGTACTGCCAGGTAATCCAGCTCCTCTCTGCTGATTGTCTTTCCCTTATCATATGTCTCTAAAAGCATGTTTCCAATCCGTTCATTCCATTGGCATTTCTCCATGACTTTTCTCAGAAAATAATAGAAATCTGCCATCTGTATATCCTCCCGGAAATGTTCAAAATTTGTCGTTGCCACTCCCCGATATGTCATGAGCACATTATGGTAATTATAATCCCCATGGATCCACGTGTGTTCTGTCTTACTTTTTTGTCTGAGCGTTTCATAATGATCTGTCTCCAGTTTTCTGACAACCGCTTCACCGAGTGCATGCTGCTCTTCAAATTCTTTTAAGTACAACAGCTCAAATTCACCTTTTCCGACTTTGTTTCGGATAAAGGTCCGAACCTTCCGCAGTTCCCTGTTATGTCTCTGATACTCCTCTTTCAGATCATGCTCTCTTACAACCGTTCCTTCCTCCAGAACATCCGCTCCAGCCATCAGGTTGTGAAGATATGCTAAATTAGCAGTGGCACTGCAAAGTTCCTCCTCATTTCTGACATCACACTCTCTGCCCCCATACCAGCGTTTCAATATATATTTTGTCTGGTCCGGAGCGCTTGTCACATATTCTCCCTCTTTGTTTGGAACAATCGTATCCACCAGTCCATACCCTTTTTCCTCGAGCTGGTGACACAGTTTATATAAAAGAGGCACTCGTTTCTCTGAGAAAGTAAGTTCTTTCAGTAAGAGCATGCCTCTGTCTGTATCGCATAAAATGGCACCTCTTGTCTTTCGGGTGCCTTTTACTTCTATATGATACTGTTCCAATACATCTGTTTCAAAATCCTTCATAACTGCCCCCTATAATCATTTTTCCGCCACTGCCTTTTGCAGTAACTTTGATTTTCTCTCTAGCCTATGATTTTTTGGACAGAAGTATGATTCTTTTTCTGAAATTTATGCAACAAATTTTGTGATTGTTTCAATGGCCTGTCTCACCTTGAAAACAGAAGCCTCCGCTAAATATCAAATCGATTTTGCACAAACCGAAGCAGATGCTCTTTATTATTGAACTCCGGATATTCAAGTACAATCCGCAGAAGCTCATTTAACACTTCTCCAATCTGCTTTCCCGGTTTCATACCGATTCCGATCAAGTCCGTTCCGGTCACTGCAAGCTGTTTTAAACTGACACACTCATGGTCTGCCACAATTTCCTCATAACATTTCTGAAGACCACTTAAATTTTCCAGTTCTTCTTCCCGTCGGTACATGCTGTGCGCCAAAATATCTGCTCTTTTTACGAGAAGATACATAGGAAACAGTTCCGCACTGATCTTGCTCATTGCCTTTCTGACATTCTTTTTCTCTGCCGGCATCCGGTAATCATGCCAGCGGACAAGTTTTGTCACCTTATGGATCGTATCATTGTCAAATTTTAACCGGCGAAGGATTTCTTTCGCTTTCTGCTCTCCCCTGATGTCATGTCCTTTAAAATGAGCCGTTCCATCTGCATCCACTGTCTTCATCTCCGGCTTTGCGACATCATGGAGCAGCATCGTAAGACGCAGCACCTTGTCCGGCGGCACATTGCAGACTGCCTGAACCGTATGCTCACCCACATCGTACCTGTGGTATTTTGTCTCCTGACCGGTCCGCATCATCTCATCAAACTCCGGCAAGATGACTGCGGTGACCCCCAGATGATATGCTTCCCTGATCAACTCCGGCGAATCTGACACAAGAAGTTTTACCAGCTCTGTCTGAATCCGCTCAGCGCTGATCTTCTCCAACGTCGGGGCAAGTTCTGTCATTGCCTCCTTCGTCTCTTTTTCCAGAGAAAATCCAAGCTGCGCAGCAAAACGCACTCCGCGCATAATGCGGAGCGCATCTTCTCCAAACCGTTCTCTGGCATTTCCCACACAGCGGATTATCTTTCGCTTCAAATCATCCATTCCGCCAAAAATATCGACGATCCCTTCTGTATCATTGTATGCCATTGCATTGATCGTGAAGTCCCTGCGGAGCAAATCTTCCCTTAAATTTCTTGTGAAGATCACTTCCGTCGGGTGTCTGCTGTCTTCATATTTCCCGTCAATCCGGTATGTCGTCACCTCAAATCCTTCTTTTCCGAGAAGGACAGTCACTGTCCCGTGCTCAATCCCGGTATCGACAGTTCTTGCAAATAGTTTCTTTGTCTCATCCGGGGATGCTGAAGTTGTGATATCCCAGTCTCCCGGCTCTCTTCCAAGCAGCGAATCTCTGACACATCCACCTACCGCATATGCCTCATATCCATGCTCCTGCAATGTCTGTATGATCGTATTTACTTTTTCCGGCAACTGTATCTTCATGATCTATCCCCCTGACTTCCCATGTACGGTCTAAAGTATTTATCTTCCATACATCGGTACAGTAAAAATTAGTATGCTTTTCCCCAGTAAACCATATGCTTTGCAGGTTTGCCGCAGTGTACACAGGTTCCGGTGATCTCTTCCTGCTCAAATGGGATACAGCGTGAAGTCACCCCTGCCTCTTCCTTCAGAGCATCCTCACATTCCTGACATCCACACCACATTGCTTTAATAAATCCCGGCTTCTCATCTGCCAGTTTCTTAAACTCTTCCATGCTGGAAGCAGTATATGTGTGTGCATCTCTATGCTCTCTTGCTCTCTCAAGCATCTCTTTCTGCATAGTATCCAGTACTTCTGCTACCTTCGTTTCTAACTCTTCGAATGGAACTATGATCTTCTCTCTTGTATCTCTTCTTACAACTACTGCATGTCCTGCCTCAATATCCTTTGGTCCTAATTCAATCCGAACCGGAATTCCTCGCATCTCCTGCTCAGAAAATTTCCATCCCGGACTCTTGTCGGAATCATCCACTTTGACACTCAGTCCTGCTTTTTTCAGCACTTCTTTCACTTCATATGCCTTGTCAAGCACACCGTCCTTTTTCTGTTGGATCGGGATGACCATCACCTGAACCGGTGCGATTCTTGGAGGAAGTACAAGACCACTGTTGTCTCCGTGCACCATGATGATAGCTCCGATCATACGAGTTGTCATTCCCCAGGATGTCTGGTGTACATACTGTAATTTATTTTCTTTATCTGTATATTGAATTCCGAATGCCTTTGCAAATCCATCTCCGAAGTTGTGACTTGTTCCTGACTGAAGTGCCTTTCCATCGTGCATCAAAGACTCGATCGTGTAAGTTGCCTCTGCCCCTGCAAATTTCTCCTTGTCTGTCTTTCTTCCCTTGATCACCGGGATCGCAAGTACTTCTTCACAGAAATCCGCATAGACATTTAACATCATAATTGTTCTTTCTTCTGCCTCTTCTGCTGTCGCGTGTGCTGTGTGACCTTCCTGCCATAAGAATTCTCTGGAACGAAGGAATGGTCTTGTTGTCTTCTCCCAACGCACAACCGAACACCATTGATTGTACACTTTCGGAAGATCTCTGTGTGACTGGATATCCTTTGCATAAAAATCACAGAATAATGTTTCTGAAGTCGGTCTCACACAAAGTCTTTCCTGAAGCGGCTCAAGTCCTCCGTGTGTCACCCACGCAACTTCCGGTGCAAACCCTTCCACATGATCCTTTTCTTTCTGCAGAAGACTCTCCGGAATAAACATCGGAAGGTATACATTCTCTACACCTGTCTCCTTAAATCTGCGGTCCAATTCATGCTGGATATTCTCCCAGATTGCATATCCTGCAGGTTTGATCACCATACACCCTTTTACACTTGTGTAATCGATCAGCTCCGCTTTCTTTACCACATCCGTGTACCATTGTGCAAAATCATCTTCCATGGAAGTGATCGCTTCTACGAGTTTTTTGTCTTTCGCCATACTTTTCTTCTCCTTTTCTTTGTTCCATGCAAAGCACATCCCACTAATAGACTGCGCTCTTTTTTCGTGCATGGATCTTTGCTTTTCTATATATTTGATCGGGAATGAAAAAAAGAGCCTTTCAATCCCTCTGCAAGGGACCGAAATGCTCGGCGGTACCACCCTTATTAATCATAACCGGCTCCGGCTACTGCCATCTCCAGCTAAAATTCTCTCTGTCCTCTTTAACGCAGATGTACGCTGTGCTTTCACACAGAAGCTCCAAGGCAGGTTCAATACATCTTCTGCAAGAATCTCTCACCATCCGATTCTCTCTCTGTGGCATATCCTATATTTACTAATCCTCTTCCTCGCTCTTGTTTCGTAAGCTCATTTTAAGAGAATTTCCTCCCTTTGTCAAGAAGTCCCTTCTCCTTTTTGCAGTAGCTCCCGGACGATCTCTTTCCCCGCAAGATATCCGAAAGGACCTGTGATCACACCACTTACACCAAACAGACGAATTCCCACATAGACCGTGACAAGTACCATAATCGCAGGGATTCCCAAATGCTCCCCAATCAGCTTCGGCTCTAAAAATTCTCTCGTCAGATTGCAGATCACAGACAATCCCGCATAAACTGCTGCAAACAAAAAGCGTCCTTGAAATGCCTGCACAATTGCAAGTGGATATAATACAACTGCCGTTCCAAGTACCGGCAGCGCGTCAAGAAACCCGATCAATACTCCTAACAGCAATGCATACGGATTTTTCAAAAGCAGAAACGTCACCGTACAGAGTGCCGCGATCACAGACATAATGATCAGCTGTGCTTTCAGAAACATTCCTCCCATATGAAAAATCCGTTTCAAAATCTTCACAAAATGTCTGTACCCAATACTATGTGATGCTTTCTCTTTCAGCTTGTCAAAATCATTGACGAGCAGAATGATCGACACAAAAATAATAATCCCAACCCCTGCCACTTCGATGATCGTTCTGACATACCCCCATGAATTTGCCATCAGTTTCGGTACAAACTGCCTTTCGATATTTTCTGCAATGGTTGCCATCCGTGTCACAAAAAGTGACTCCAGTTCTCCCGCCTCCATTCCGAAAACTCCGCTCATGCTCCGACAACATTGATCTAAAAACAGCTCCATCTTTCCGGCATAAAATCCATAGTGTTCAATAAAGTAACAGAACTGCTGTACGAGTGTGCTCCCAAGAAACCACAATGCTGTGCCTACCACACCTAAGATGATCAAAAGCAGACCCCCGGCAACAGCTCCCTGATTCAGCTTTGTATGTGCATGGATGTTCCTGACAAGCGGTCTTAACAGATATGCTACCAGAAATGCACAGAAAAAGGGGAGCACAAGTGGCAGTATATACTTGATTCCAATATACATGCCCCCTGTGACTCCCACAACAACTATCACTGTCTTCCACTGTTCTCTCTGCATTCCCATCACCAGCCCCGTCTTTTCCACGCATGTCCTGAACAGTCAGCGACACACGGTAGTGATGTTAGTATTGCCGTCCCATCGTCCTTTATACAACTTTTTTAAATTTTTGAAGCAAAAAACAAATCAAACCCCGCTGCTTGCGGCTGTATCTCAAACTGCATCTGCTTTTTTGTCTTTGGATGCACAAAAGTAAGACTGCTTGCACACAGAGCAATCTGCCCTCTTGCTTTTTCCTCTCCTCCGTATTTTACATCTCCGAGAATCGGACATCCCATCCCCGACATCTGCACACGGATCTGATGATGTCTTCCTGTGTCCAGATGAATGTTTGCCAGTGCCTTTCCCTCTGCCTCCCCTTGTATTTTATAGGAAAGCCTTGCTTCTTTCGCCCCGGCATCCGACTTTCTGCAAATTTTTGACAGATTTGTCCTGCCATCCTTGACAAGGTAATCTGTCAGCTGTCCTTGCGCCTTCTCTGGAACCTTGCACAGTACTGCCTGATAATATTTTCCAAAACCACCTGCCTGAAGCTGACGGTTCAGCTCTTTTGCAGCCTGCGGCGTCTTCGCAAATACGACAATCCCCTCCACCGGCTGATCCAGACGATGAATCACCCCAAGATATGGTTCTTCTTTTCCCCCTTCCTGTTGGTATCTATAGTTTTTCAGCAGACTGACCATATCTTTTGTCTGAATCTGCTTCGTCTGTACCGGAACACCTGCCGGCTTTCTGCACACAATAAGATCTCTGTCTTCATATAAAATATAACTCTGAATTTCCACGTTTTTCTGCCTTTCTTGATCTATAGCCTCACAGCTTTGCTATTTTTTATCCCTGCTCTTGTCAAAGAGCCAAAGTTATTTTACCCCATTCCTTGACAAAGAGTCAAAAAAACCGCCGCAAAAATGTCATCTCAATCCATCTCTGCGGCGATCTCAATGCTTTTAATTCATCGCGTTCTCTACGCTTCCTCTACATCTCCCTCAAGAAGTGCCTGTTCATAGCGCTCCAAAATCGTTCTCTGAATCCTCTCTCTCGTATTTGAGTTGATCGGATGTGCGATATCACGGTATTCTCCATCAATTGCTTTCTTACTTGGCATTGCGATGAAGAGTCCCTTCTCTCCTTCGATTACCTTAATATCATGTACTACGAATTCGTCGTCCATTGTAATTGATACTACTGCCTTTAATTTTCCTTCTTTTGCTACTTTACGCACTCGTACATCTGTAATCTGCATACTTTTGTCCCCTTTCACCGCTTCTACATCGCGTATCTCTCATTTTTCTCTACAACTACTTTTATTCCATCTTCTCCTACATGGCGAGTGTTCGCACGAATTGTATCTCTACTCTCTACGATACAATTTTCAATATAGGTATTATCTCCTAAATAAACATCATTCAAGATGATGGAATTCTTAATTACACAATTATTCCCTACAAATACTTTCTTAAATAATACTGAATTTTCCACAGTACCATTGACGATACATCCACTTGCAATCAAACTGTTCTTTACGCATGCACCCGGATTATATTTTGCCGGTGGAAGATCGCTCACTTTTGAATAAACATTCGGATATTCCTTAAAGAAATATTTTCTCACTTCTTGCTTCAGGAAATCCATATTTGTTCTGTAATAATCATTAACTGTAGCAATATTACTCCAGTAATTGCTAATCTTATATCCATAAATTTTCTTTACATTCTTATACCGGATCAGAATGTCCTGCACAAAGTCAAATCTTCCCTCTTCTGCACATCGCTCAATCAGATCGATCAGCTGTCTTCTTCTGATGACATAAATTCCTGTTGAGATGATATTAGATCTGCTCAGTACCGGCTTCTCCTCAAACTCCTCAATCCTGCAGGAATCATTCATCTTAACCGTTCCGTAACGGCTGACATCTGCATCCTCATCCATCTCTTTGCAGACAACGGTAATATCTGCTTTTTTGGCAATATGATATTCGAGCACTTTATTATAATCCAGCTTGTACACTGCATCTCCAGATGTAATGATCACATATGGCTCATGGCATTTCTTAAGAAAGTCAAGATTCTGATAAATCGCATCCGCAGTTCCTCTGTACCAGTATCCATTCTCCATTGTAATCGTCGGTGTAAATACATACAGACCACCTTGTTTTCTTCCAAAGTCCCACCATTTGGAAGAATTCAGATGTTCATTCAATGATCTGGCATTGTACTGTGTCAGCACCGCGACTTTCTGAATATGTGAGTTTGACATATTGCTAAGTGCAAAGTCAATGCTCCTGTAACTTCCTGCTACCGGCATCGCTGCCACTGCACGTCTATGTGTCAGTTCCCGCATCCTGCTGCTATTTCCACCCGCTAAAATAATTCCTACTGCTTTCATCCCTATTCACCTACCTTAATTAATGTTTCACCACTTGCAAGCTCTCCGTTTATGTAATCCTCTTTTGATGTAACACCACTAATGGCGGTATTCTTGCCGATCTGTACATCGGATGGGATCACAGAATCTTCCCCAATGGTCACAAGTCCAAATCCATAGATATCCGGTCTCATCTTATTCGGTGTATCGCTTCCCGTTCCAAGTGTGACGTTATCTCCAATCTGTACATTCTCCGCAATGATCGCTTTGTCAATCACACAGTGATCTCCGATCACAGCATCCTTCATGATAATGGAGTCTCTCACAACGCTTCCTTTTCCAATCGTTACACCAGAACTAATGACAGAACTGTGGACTTCTCCATAGATATCACAACCATTTCCAATAATGCTCTTCTCCACAGCAGACTGATCTGAAATATAATGCGGCGGTAAAATACCACTGTTTGTATAAATTTTCCAATATTCCTCATATAAATTAAATTCCGGAATAATATCTATTAATTCCATATTTGCTTCCCAGTAAGATCCCAGTGTTCCGACATCTTTCCAGTAGCCATTGTACTCATATGCAAATAATCTTTGTTTCTTTTCATGACAATAAGGAATAATATGCTTTCCAAAATCACATGCCGGCTGTTCCGATAAAGCCTTGAGTGCTTCCTTTAATACCGGCCAGCTAAATATGTAGATACCCATAGAAGCCAGATTACTTCTCGGCTGTGCCGGCTTCTCTTCAAACTCCTGGATCCGGTTCTCTTCATCTGTAATGACAATACCAAACCTACTTGCCTCCCCCAGAGGTACCGGCATCGTAGCAATCGTGACGTCTGCATGATTCTCTTTATGGAAATCCAGCATCACTTCATAATCCATCTTATAAATATGATCCCCGGAAAGAATCAGTACATAATCCGGATTATACATCTCCATATAGTTCATATTCTGATAAATAGCGTTCGCCGTACCGGTATACCACTCACTGCTTGTGCTTTTCTCATACGGCGGAAGCACTGTAACTCCTCCAACATTACGGTCCAAATCCCACGGAATCCCGATTCCAATATGTGTATTCAGGCGTAATGGCTGATACTGCGTCAATACACCGACAGTATCGATTCCTGAATTAATACAGTTACTTAATGGAAAGTCTATGATTCTGTATTTCCCCCCGAATGCAACTGCCGGTTTTGCTACTTTTGATGTAAGAACACCTAATCTGCTGCCTTGTCCACCTGCCAACAACATTGCAATCATTTCTTTTTTTATCATGTCGTCACTCCTTCTAAGTAATTTAATAGTTGTATTATAGCATAAAAAGGTAATAAAATGAATGTTTTTTACATAAATAATTGTTTTTTTTTAAACTTTTTATGTATATTTTACAAAAAATTATAGTTTGGCTTTTTTTCCATATACCGTTATAATATAATGAAAGTGCGTAAAATATTACTATTAATTTAAATTTTTCTATGAACAGGGAGTGTATTTATGTATAAAATAGATTTTCAATGTCCGGTCCATGTCCATTTTATCGGTATCGGCGGTATCAGCATGAGTGGCCTTGCCGAAATTCTCTTAAAAGAACATTTCACAGTAACGGGATCGGATTCCAAAGAATCGCCCCTTACAAGACATTTAACAGATCTGGGAGCTGTCATCCATTACGGACAGAAAGCTGAAAATATAACTGATGATATTGATGTTGTCGTCTACACCGCTGCCGTGCACGCAGATAATCCTGAATTTATTGCAGCAAAAGAACATCAGCTTCCGATGCTTACCCGTGCAGAACTGCTCGGACAGCTGATGACGAACTATAAGACACCGATCGCAGTATCCGGAACTCACGGCAAGACAACAACGACTTCCATGATTTCCCATATCCTTCTTGCAGGAGATACGGATCCGACCATCTCTGTCGGAGGTATTTTAAAGATCATCGGCGGAAATATCCGCGTCGGTCACTCAGATGTTTTCATTACAGAAGCCTGTGAATATACGAACAGCTTCTTAGATTTTCTTCCAAAGATTGGAATCATCTTAAATGTAGAAGAAGATCATATGGATTTCTTCAAAGATCTTGATGATATCCGTCATTCTTTCCATCGGTTCGCCGCACTGCTTCCGAAAGATGGCACACTAATCATTAACAGTGAGATTTCACAGTACGAGCAGATTATTGCCGGCCTGAACTGCAATGTCATCACATATGGCATTCATCACGATGCAGATTACACTGCACAAAATATTCAATACGATAACATGGGGAATGTTTCGTTCGACCTGATCGATCACGGAACAAAGAAAGATCGTATTTTCCTCTCTGTCAACGGAGAACACAATGTATCCAATGCACTTTCCGCAATCATTACCGGAACACTGCTCGGCATCGACCTTGAGAAGATCAAAAAGGGACTCTTGTCCTTTACCGGTACTGACCGCCGCTTTGAATACAAAGGAACACTCGACGGTGTCACGATCATCGATGATTACGCACACCATCCGACAGAGATCGAGGCAACTCTTTCTGCCGCACAGCACTACCCGCACAGAGAAATCTGGTGCATTTTTCAACCTCACACATACACAAGGACAAAAGCTTTCTTTCACGAATTTGCGCAGGCGCTGACACTTGCAGATCATGTGATCCTCGCAGACATCTATGCTGCCAGAGAAACAGATACGCTTGGCATGTCCTCAGAGGCTCTTTCAGATGCAATTCGTGAACTAGGCGGAGATTCCTACTATTTTTCATCCTTTGATGAAATTAAAAATTTTGTAAAAGAAAAATGTATCCACGGTGATATGTTGATAACTATGGGAGCTGGAGACGTTGTAAACATAGGAGAATCATTGTTATCCATATAGTTATCCACATTATCCACATTATCCACATTGTTTCTTATCCACAAAGAATGATGATTTATCCAATAAAAAGTCCTTTTTAGAACTTCTTTCTGGTGCTATAATACCAGTACATTGAAGAGGATTTATTTAGAAAGGTACGGTGTAAGGATGAAGAGTTTAGTATTGAGCAGCCATGGTCAGAATCATACAACATTAGTCGACAATCATTTTATCGACTGCCATATGGTAAAAGCAAATGGAGAGTTTGTGAAAGTTTATCTATTCCTGCTCAGACATCTGAACTCTTCTCCTGTTGCCCTCACCATTTCTACGATTGCAGATTGTCTGGACAACACAGAGAAGGATATTTTGCGTGCACTGAATTACTGGGAGAAAGAGGGACTGCTTTCCCTCCAATATGAGGAAAGCGATCATTCTCTCTGTGGTATTGCGTTTTGCCCTGTTCCGCCATGTGAGGGATCCGGGAACTCTTGTGCAATTCCAGCTTATGAAGACACATCTGCATCAGAAACGCAAGCTCCTTCGACCGTTCAGATACCGGATGTGACTATGGGTGCGGATACGATCTCTGATTCACGCGGAACAGCCCCGACTTCTATCAAGGCTTTCCGTGACCGTAAGGAATTCCAGCAGCTTTTGTTTGTCGCAGAACAATATATCGGAAGACCTTTGACTAGAACAGATATCGATACGATTTCTTATTTCTTTGATCAGCTTCATTTTTCTGCGGATCTGATCGAATATTTGATTGAATATTGTGTCGAGAATCAACATACGAGTATGCATTACATAAAAAAAGTAGCTCTCGCATGGGCAGATGCTCATGTGACTACAGTCGAGGAAGCCCGGGCAACTTCCAGCATTTACAATAAGAATTGTTATACTGTACTCAATGCTTTTGGCATTCGCGGACGCGGACCTGCCGCTTCTGAGATTGCCTATATAAAAAAATGGACTGAACAATACGGCTTCACTTTAGATATTATCAAGGAAGCCTGTGACCGGACAATGAGCAGTATCCATCAGCCAAGTTTTGATTATACCGATAAGATTTTGTCCAAATGGCTGACACAGCATGTCCGTGTCCTGTCAGATATCGAACGAGTGGATACTGCTTTCCGTCAGGAAAGAGAGAATAAGCGCAGAACGGTAACTTCAAAGCCTGCAGCGAATATTAAGACAAAATTTAACAACTTTAACGGTCGTTCCTATGATATTGATTCTCTGGAAGAACGTCTGTTAAAGACCAGATAACAAAGGAGCAGAAGTTATGGCATTAAAAAATTCCCAATATGACACGATCATGCGGGAGTATGAGCAGAAGCAACTGCATAGTCAGGACGTATTAAACGCACACTATCAGAGAGTGTATGACTGCATCCCTGAGATCCGCGATCTCGAGAATGCGATCTCCCATCTCTCTGTCCAGAAAGCACGAAATCTTCTGGAGGGAGATGAGACTGCTCTCTCCTCTCTGAAAGAAGAGATTTCCATGCTCCGTCAAAAGAAGTCTGCCCTTCTGTCCTCGTATGGATTCCCGGAGGATTATCTGGAACCTTCTTATGAATGTGCAGACTGCAAAGATACCGGATATATTGGCAGTCAGAAGTGTCACTGCTTTAAAAAAGCGACCATCGATCTTTTATATACACAGTCTAATCTAAAAGAAATCCTTGCAAAAGAGAATTTTAATACATTTTCTCTTGCATATTATTCTGAAAATCACATAGATCCAAAGACTGGACGCTCTTCACTTTCCATCATGAGAGATGCATTGGTAGTCAGCAAAGAATTTGTCCGAACATTCGGACAGGAATTCCGCAATCTGTTTTTATATGGAGATACCGGAGTCGGAAAGACTTTTCTCTCAAACTGCATTGCAAAGGAACTAATAGACAGCGCTTATTCCGTTATCTACTTTACAGCATTTGAATTATTTGATATATTTGCTAAGAGCCGGTTTGATAAAGATACACTTGCCGACACAATGTACGGCTACATTTTTGACTGTGACCTGCTCATTATTGACGATCTGGGAACAGAACTGACGAATTCTTTCATCGCTTCCCAGTTGTTTTTGTGTCTAAATGAACGTCTTTTAAAGAAGCGCTCTACGATCATATCGACAAACTTGTCTTTGGAATCAATTGTTGAGATTTATTCTGAGAGAATTTTTTCAAGAATCACGAGCAACTATACTATGTTAAGACTAACTGGAGATGACATACGAATCAAAAAGAAACTTATGAATATGGAGGAACAAACATGTTACATCGAGAAGAACGAAATTTAGAAAACATCCCTGTGGGATCACTTGGAATCATCGCAGTAGACGGATGTCAGGAGCTTGGAAACAAGGTAAATGACTACCTTGTAAAATGGCGTAAGGAAAGCTCCCACGAACACAAAAATGACGTCGTGTTCACAGGATATGAGAAAGATAACTACTTAATCGACGCCAAAGTACCTCGTTTTGGTTCTGGGGAAGCAAAAGGAGTGATCAATGAATCTGTACGTGGTAAGGACTTATATCTGATGGTAGATGTCTGCAACTACAGCCTGACTTATTCCTTAAGTGGCCATGTAAATCACATGTCACCAGACGATCATTTCCAAAACCTGAAGCGTGTTATCGCTGCTGTCGGAGGAAAGGCTCGTAGATTAAATGTCATTATGCCATTCTTATACGAAAGCCGTCAGCACAAGAGAAGTTCCCGTGAGTCTTTAGACTGCGCACTTGCTCTTCAGGAACTTGTAAGCATGGGTGTTGACAATATTATCACATTTGATGCTCATGATCCTCGTGTACAGAACGCTATCCCGCTCAGCGGATTCGAGACAGTACGTCCAACTTACCAGTTTATCAAAGGACTTCTTCGCACTGTACCTGATCTCATCATTGACAGCGATCACATGATGGCAATCAGCCCGGACGAAGGTGGTACAAGCCGTGCCGTATATCTTGCTAATGTACTTGGGCTTGATATGGGTATGTTCTACAAACGCCGTGACTATACACAGATTGTAGACGGACGCAATCCGATCGTTGCACATGAATTCCTTGGTTCTTCTGTAGAAGGAAAAGACGTGATCATCATCGACGATATGATTTCTTCCGGTGACAGTATCATTGACGTTGCAACAGAGTTAAAGAGAAGAAAAGCAAAGAGAATCTTCGCTGCCGCTACTTTCGGTCTGTTTACAAACGGTCTTGATAAATTTGACAAGGCTTACGAAGAAGGTATTATCCACGGAATCCTAACAACAAACTTAATTTACCAGACACCTGAATTGCTGAGCAGACCTTACTACATCAACTGCGATCTCAGCAAATACATCGCTCTTCTGATTGATACTTTGAATCACGATGGTTCTATCAGCAGTATCCTCAGTCCGAACGAACGTATCCAGCATGTTGTTCAGAAATACAAAAATGGAGAACCTATTTAGTTTTTTACTTTTAATTTTAATTATCCTGAATCATTTATCATTGTAAAGAAATTTTAAAGATATTTCTTCATATTTCATACATTTTAATAATTCAGAAAAGAAGAACCCGGAGAGAAGACTTATATCTACAAGATACAACTTCTCTCCGGGTTCTTTTATTTTGATATTTGCAAAAAGAAACCATATTTTACCCATTCACATGATATGGGATACCGAGTTTCCTTAACATCTCTAACTCTCTTCTCTGACAGGTAAATAAAATAATCTGTCTCTTGTTTTCTGCAAGCCAGCGAAGTGTATTCTCAAGTCTTCTCTCATCATAGTATGCGAATGTCTCATCGAGAATTACCGGAAACTCTTCCTCGTACATCAACTCTGCCGCTGCCATACGGAGCGCAAAATAAATCTGTTCCATCGTTCCCCTGCTGACTTGTCCCACTGAAATTTTCTGTGCCCCTTGTAATAGATATATGTTCGTATTTTCATCTATAAAAATGCGATCATATTTTCCATCTGTAATTGCACACAATATCTCTGAAGACACCTCATTCAGCCTTGTTTCAAATTCCTTTCTCACATCTGTGGACAGATGCCGGATCGTGTCCTCCGCAAGCTGGATCGCTCTTCCTTTCTCTTCCAGAACAACATATTCTTCACTGACTTCCATGAGTTCTTCTCCTTGCTCACAGAGATTCTCGTACTGCATCTGTTTCTCTGCAATCTCTTCCCGGAGCAGCTCCCGTCTGACAACCATCCTTCGCAAAGCCTCTCGATGCCTCTCTTGCTCATGTTCGAGTGAAACTTCTCGTTTTTCTGCTTCCCGGGACTCCTCTGTCTCTTGCTGTACTTTTTCCTCCGCCTGTCGGAATGCTTCCATCAATTTCCACAGGAATACTATTTCCAGAATTATCGCTCCTGACAGCACACTCCATTTCAAAATCCCCTGAAATAGCAAGGAAATACCCGCAACGCCTGCCAGAAATACAACCGGCAATAACTTTATTTTGACCACATCCCATACATTCTGTTTTTCCGTGCTTTGCTCTTCTTCTGGAGTTCTGACAATTCTTTTTTCTTCCTGCTTTCCCTGTTCGATGTTTTTGCTGATTTGTTCTTCTTCCGCTTGTTTTCGCTCGATTTCTTCGCTGATGTATGCCGCCTGCTGTTCAACTTTCTCTCGCTTTTCCTGCTTCTTTTTGCGAATTTCTTTCTGACGGTTTTCCACTGTCTTTCGTCGCTCTTTTAAAATAGCAAGCGCGCGCTCCACATCCATCTCACTGTTCCCGGAACAGTAATAATTTGCAGCATAGTTTCGCAATTCTGCACCAAGATTGGCACTTGTCTCTGCTTTTGTCTGACCGATTGAGATGGTATTTTCAAATGCAGCTTCTGACATGCCATCCAGAAGCATATCCATATCTCCCTGTTCCACCGATAAGATCTCTCCGTCTGTCTGACAGACAAGACTTGCGCTCTTTCCATAGCGGTCAAACCGACGGCTGATGATAAAAGTTCTGTCGCCAGACTCAAATGTCATCTCTCCCGCATAGTAAGACGGCTGATCCCACGGCTCATATTTTGTAAACAGATCATTTTTTGCTGCCCTTCCGCGCCCTTTTGTCAGTCCAAATAGCATACTTCTGATAAAAGCATGCAGTGTACTTTTTCCGAACTCATTTTCTCCGTAAAAAATGTGGAAGCCTTCTTCCAGTTCTATCTTTGTCTCTGAAAATTTTCCAAAGTTTTTCAGATATAATTCTCTGATAATCACCTAACTTCTCTCCTCCATAGCTGCAAGAATTGCACTGACTCCCTCGCACATTGCCTGATACTCGATACTTTCCGGCTCGCATTCCATAAAATGTCCGATCAACCTTCCAAGCAGATTTTCTTTATTTCTCTCGTACAGCTGTTCATAGTGATATGCAGGAACGGTATGATCAAGAATCTCCACGATATTTCCATAATAGTCGAGATCTTCTATATCATAGACAATCTCCGGATCTCTCTGTCCTTCCAAAATAATTTTGTACAGCTCCGCAGTGCCATTTTTTTCGATCTCCTCTTTGATCTTTCCCCGCAGCGCCCCATGTGTCATTTCTATATCCACTGTGAGATGCAAGTGTATGTACTGCCTTTTTGCAAATGGAACAAAACGGATCTGCGCTCCTTTCTCGGTAATCTCTCCAAGAAGAAATCCATGTCTTCCTGTTTCATTTTGATCGAGCGGCTCAAGAGAACCTGAAAATGCCGCATAGTTTTTCAATACCATCTGTGGTTTATGAATATGTCCCAGTGCAACATAATCATAGCCCAGTGCTTTTAACTTTGCTTTTTTGATCGGAATATGTGTCTCATCCCCCCCGTGAGCCAGAAGGATTTCATATTTCATGTCCCGCGGGGCATACTCCTCGTCGTACCGTTCCTCTCTGATTTCCCGTCTGTCATAGCTGAATCCATACACTGCAAGATCCAGCTCCTCGATCACTGCTCTGTGTAATGTAGTTTCAAACAGTGGATAGACATTTTCACTCCATGCTATCTGCAGATAACGCGAATCCTTTCGAATATAGTCATGATTTCCTGCAATCAAAACGACCTTTGTCCGAGATAATTTTCCAAAATGATAATTTATCTCTTTGAGTTCTCTCGACAGAGGCTGCCTGTGAAATAAATCTCCTGCGATCAGCAACAGGTCAATCTGTTTCTCCTCACAGATGTCAATGACTTTGTAAAAACTATCCCAGATCTCCTTTTCCCGCTGTCCGTCATTACGCCTTCCCGCCTCCGGCGCTGCCCCTAGATGGACATCTGCTATCTGTATAAAATTCATAAAATTATTCTCCTTCATTCATCGCCGGTAGCGTCACGATAAACCGTGTTTCCCACTCGTCACTCTCCGCACGGATCGTTCCATGGTGCAGTTCCACAATTTCTTTTGCAATGGCAAGTCCAAGTCCTGCTCCTCCTGTCTTGCTGGAGCGCGAACCATCCACTCGGTAAAACTTCTCAAAAATTGCGCTCAATTCCTCTTCCGGAATCTTCTCTCCTTCATTTGCCACAACAATCTCGATCTCCTGGTGCCGCTCCTTTGCCTGAATCCGTATCGCAGTTCCTTTGTCACAGTACGCAATCGCATTTCGCAAAAGATTATCAAATACTCTGGCAAGCTTATCCGCATCTCCGTAAATCATCAGTGTATCATCAATCTGCACGTCACATCTTAAGTTTTTCTCCTTCAAAACCGCATACAGTTCATCTGCAATCTGTTCCAACATCATAGACAAATCTAAATTTCCCGGCTCCAGAACAATATCCTGTAAATTAAACTTTGTAATCTCAAAAAATTCATTGATCAGCTCTCCCAGACGGATTGCCTTCTCCAGAGAAATATGCGTATATTTTTTCCGCTCCTCCTCCGGCATGTCCGGCTTTGTTTCAAGAATACTTAAATATGCCACAATGGAAGTCAAGGGCGTCTTCAAATCGTGTGCCAGAAAAACAACCAGATCATTTTTCTTTTTCTCACTCTCAATCGCCTCCTGTTCCTGCCTCCGGATCGTCATCTTAATCTCATTTAAGCTATCCTCAAGTGGCTGCAGCGCAGGTTTAAACCGCACAGGTTCATTAAAATCCGATAAAATATTTTCAATTCCCTGATTAATTTCCTTCAAGTACTGTGTGATTCTGCTCAGCACAAAATAGAAAAAAAAGGAAAACAATAAAAGGAATCCCGCACCCATAAAATAAATTTTATTGTTTCCAATCACTTTCCAGTAGAGATCGATCGCCTGTTGCTCCGGCATATGAAACCACATAAAAAAATGTACAAATCCATCTGCAAACTTATGATTATAAATCCCATCTATGACAAGATTTTTGAAAAGATAGCCGACAAGCGCCGTAAACAGTACCACAAGCATTGTCTGAAGCAGAATGTTAATCTTTAACCTTGTATAATTTTTACTCTTCAACTTTATATCCTACTCCCCAAACCGTCTTAATAAAATCGCTCTTTCCGGTCGGCCCGCTCATCTTCTCACGCAGATGCCGAATATGTACCATGACTGTATTGTTACTGTTTTTGTAATACTTTTCTTTCCATACATTTTCAAACAATTCTTCCGAGCTGATAACCTTTCCACGGTTCTCACACAGCATCCACAAAAGATCAAATTCAATCGGTGTCAGTGTCAGCTGTTTCTCATTATAGACACACTCATGAGATTCTCTGTTTAGCTGAAGTCCTGCAAAATCAATGATATCTCCACTGTCAATCCTTGTTCCTTCATTATACTGTGTATATCTCCGAAGCTGCGCTTTCACTCTTGCGATTAGTTCCAGAGGATTAAACGGCTTCAAAATATAATCATCTGCACCAAGCGTCAGCCCAGTGATCTTATCAATATACTCCGTTTTTGCGGTAAGCATAATAACCGGAAATGTATACCTCTCTCGAATCTTCTTTAAAATTTCAAATCCATCAATCCCCGGAAGCATGACATCGAGGATTGCAAGATCAATCTTTGTCGTCTTCATACATTCCAACGCTTCTTCGCCGGTATAAAATGGATACACGGTATACTGATCACTCTGTAAATAGAGCGCAATCACATCCGCGATCTCCTTCTCATCATCTACAACTAAAATATTCATATTTCCTCCTCAATTCCCCTTACAATTTTAAAATGGCGAGGCAAAGTATACAAATACCCGCCCCGCCTTGGTTTCTTTCATTCTTTACAGTTCACAGTTATTCACAGTTCTTGGGAACGGAATGACATCTCTGATATTTGACATACCAGTCAGATACATCACACATCTTTCAAATCCAAGTCCGAATCCTGCATGTCTTGTAGAGCCATATTTTCTCAGATCCAGATAGAACTGATACTCTTCCGGATCCAGGTTCATCTCCTGCATACGCTTCAGCAGTTTGTCATAATCATCCTCTCTCTGGCTTCCTCCAATGAGCTCTCCGATTCCAGGAACAAGACAGTCTACCGCTGCTACTGTCTTATTGTCATCATTCATCTTCATGTAAAATGCCTTAATATCCTTCGGATAATCTGTCACAAATACCGGACGTTTGAACACTTCCTCTGTAAGATAGCGCTCATGTTCTGTCTGCAAGTCAACTCCCCATGACACTTTGAAGTCAAATTTATCATTGTTCTTCTCTAAGATCTCAATTGCCTCTGTGTAAGTTACACGTGCAAATTCAGAGGACACAACATTGTGGAGACGATCAAGAAGTCCCTTATCTACGAAAGAGTTGAAGAAATTCATCTCTTCCGGTGCGTTCTCCAGTACATAGTTGATGATATGCTTTAACATTGCCTCAGCAAGGATCATATCATCATCCAGATCTGCAAATGCGATCTCCGGTTCTACCATCCAGAATTCCGCTGCATGACGAGTTGTATTAGAGTTCTCTGCACGGAATGTCGGTCCAAATGTATATACATTACGGAATGCCTGCGCATATGTCTCTGCATTGAGCTGTCCACTTACAGTAAGACTTGTCTCCTTATTAAAGAAATCCTTCGTATAGTCCACACTTCCATCTGCATTCTTCGGGACATTCTCCATATCCAGTGTTGTGACACGGAACATCTCTCCTGCACCCTCGCAGTCACTTCCTGTGATCAGCGGTGTATGCACATACACAAACCCTCTCTCTTGGAAGAACTGGTGGATTGCATATGCGATCAAAGATCTTACACGAAATACTGCCTGGAATGTATTTGTTCTCGGACGAAGATGTGAAATTGTTCTCAAATATTCAAAGCTGTGACGCTTTTTCTGCAGCGGATAATCCGGTGCAGATGCCCCCTCTATGATCACTTCTTCTGCCTGGATCTCAAATGGCTGCTTTGCCTGAGGCGTAGCTACTAATGTTCCCTTTACAATAATAGCAGCACCTACATTTAGCTTGGAAATCTCCGCAAAATTGTCCATACTGTCGTGGTATACGACCTGAAGTGTCTCAAAAAATGAACCGTCATTGACAACGATAAACCCAAATGTCTTAGAATCACGAATACTGCGCACCCATCCACCGACAGTAACCTGATTATCTAAGTATGCCTCTCTGTTCTTGTAAAGTTCTTTCACAGTTACTAATTCCATCTCTCACTACTCCTTTTCTTATATTTATCTACA
The DNA here is from genome assembly GCF_964238105.1 of Coprococcus sp. HPP0074. NCBI lineage: Bacteria > Bacillati > Bacillota > Clostridia > Lachnospirales > Lachnospiraceae > Coprococcus > Coprococcus sp. HPP0074. The sequence goes on from NZ_CAXSKS010000009.1 coordinate 73,264, forward strand.
ACCGATGCCTGCACGATTTATCTTCTTCCACTGATTTCAGATTTCACTGTGTTCCATCTTTATCATTCTGCTTGAAAATAAAAGATACAGTACACCGGACAGATATGGCTGATTTGATATTCATTGTTACAGTATAACGCATTTTCTATGTTCTAGCAATCAAAAGTATAGATTTCTCAGTGATTTTTGGTGATTTTTTAAAGTATTGATTTCAAAGAACGGTGAGACTATTTTTATCACTTTGAATCCAAGGAAAATGTCTTCTTAAACACCGAAGAACCTTGACTCCTCTTCATATTCCAGAATTTTTTGAGACAATGAACGATGAACTGTTCTATTCCGAAGAAGAAATGATAAAAAAGACAGAAAATCTGCTTTTGATAGAAGGGACAAACTTGCAGAATCTATTGCGATGTGCTATATTAAAGATACAAAAGGGGAAACCATAAACGGCTTACCCAATAATTAAATGCTTAATTTACTTAAGCCGTCATTATTGCGAGTAATGGCGGCTATTTTCGTTTATCCTTGAAAATCTCGTAACAAAGACCTACAAGGGCAACAATGAATATTAATAACTGAATCAAATCAGAATATGTAACATACATTAGCATCGCCCTCCTTTCTTTCGTCTGGAGGGTTGCCCCTCCGTAAAAGAGGGTAAGCCGCCCGGCTTTGGTTTCCCTGCCAGAATTATAACATATTCTTAACCCGCTCTCAATTACCTTCTGTGTTTTCTCTGCCCCCTGAATCATCAAAACACCGTATCAACGAAAAACTACTAAGCCAATACTTTTAAGATATGGATTAGATTCTAACACCACTTTTATTTTCATTTCGAGCAAATGATGGAGACAGCTTGATTTTTAGTTCTACTCTATGCTATACTATCAACCGCTGAATCCCTTATAAAATAAGGTCTGGACGGGTTTCAGCAAAGTGTGTTCGAGACCTTCCACACGTAAAACAAAACTAAAGGAGATTTGAATTATGAAAAACAAAGGTGTAGTATTTACCACGCAGGCAGCGATGATTGCTGCTATCTATGTCGTATTGACAGTTGTTTTTGCACCATTCAGCTTTGGATCGGTGCAGGTAAGAATTGCGGAAGCACTTACCATTCTGCCGGCATTTACCCCGGCTGCCATTCCGGGACTTTTTGTCGGATGTCTGATTGGAAATATTCTCGGAGGTGCAATGCTTCCGGATATTATCTTCGGAACACTTGCAACTTTAATCGGTGCTGTCTTCACTTATATTCTGCGCAATCAGAATAAATTTTTAGCACCGCTTCCACCAATTGTCGCAAATACAGTCATTATCCCATATGTACTGCGTTTTGCTTACGGGGAAGCAATCCCGATCCCGCTTCTTATGCTGAGCATCGGAATCGGTGAAGTGATTTCCTGCGGTGTACTCGGAATGATCCTTTATTTTACATTAAACAAATACAAACACCGTCTATTTGCTTTATAATATATCCTATAAAACTTTTTAGACACTGAGATTTTAAACGATTAATCTTGTTTGCAAAGAAAAAAACTGAGAATCTGCCTTAAGCGAAAGGCTATTCTCAGTTTTTTCATGTTTTCTTTCCGTTTTTATAATCCTGCTATTCTTTTTGCAGTCAAAACATATTTTCCTGCTAGTTAGTGATGGATACGATTTTGCTTTTACTTTAAATAGCCAAGATATGTGTTCCCGCTGGCCACAGTCAATGCCTCCAGTTCCTCATACGGAACTGAGACCTTCTCTCCGGTATCCGGTTTTACATAAGTGATCATACTATCGTTGTATCCAATCAGCAATACCGCATTATTTAAATCCGTCATAGCGATGATCGGAGTACCTTTTCCGAGGATATAACATAATTCTTCCGGACTGCATCCATGGAGATCAAGTACATTTCCTAGAAACTGTTCTTGGAGAATCTCGATCGGCTTTTTCCCCGCCGCCATTTCTCCGGCGGCATCTACTGTTTTTCCTTCATAAGCGAAAAGACGGTTCAGCGCCGCTGCCAATGTGTTCCCTTCTTGATATGGACTGAGATCCACTCCTGCGATATCATACACAAGACTTCTGTTTCCTCGTTCCCATACATACTTCTGACTTTCTGATACTACAAGCCCTTGATTTTCATTTGCCTGCCGAATCGCATCTGCTGCACTTGCATAGATTCCAAGTAACTTTCCTTTTCCATAGGTATAAAATACTTCGGCCTCTCCTTCTTCCTCAAATGGAATCAGAACCGGATTCTCAAACAACACTTGCTTTGGCTTCAAAAGTTTCGGCTTCTTATCGGAAATTCCTGACTCATATTTAATTCTTACCTGCCGTTCTTTTTCGTCAGAAGTATATGTTTCTACCGAAATATTACTCTTTTCTACTTCTTCATTACTTGTAATATAATCCTTTGCAACCGCTGTATACACAGACTCATTTTTCACAACACGGTCTAATATCAACATTTTCTCTTCTACGGTCACTCCTGTCACATAGACTTGATCCGCCTGATAGGTCTTTACAACTTCATTGTCTGTATCACGGATTTCCAGCTTATACATCGGGCAGACATGCTCTCCTGTAACAAAAGCTCCTGCATCTTCCTTGCGCCCAATCCCATAGACGAAGTCCTCAGAAATAAATCCAAGCGGTCGAATAAATTCTCCAGAACTGCAAGTAACCGTCCGCTCTTTTCCAGTGACAAAATCAAGCACTTTAACTTCCTCCGCATTTTCAAGCGAAGAAACGGTCTGATAGGCAAGAAGTCTTCCATCTTTTGAAGATACATACTGGTCTTTTTCAAGATTCTCTACCAAAGCTTCCTTTTTCCCTTTTTCCAGATCAACTTTATAAAGTGTTCCTTCTTTCATTGCGTAGAGCACTTCTTGCTGCTCGTTATAATAGACAAGCTGCTCCTGTTCTTTTAATAAAATTTCACTGGAAATATTATCGGGAATGAATGCTTTTTCTTCCACAAAATTTTTCTCAATATCAAAAAAGTAGATTGCCGTGCCGACTTCACCTTCATGTTCTCCTCGATTCATATACCCGATTACTTTAAATGTTGTGTCTCCCTGCTCATTGACCGATACAATCTGGATCTCATGTTCCTTGCATAAATTTCGAATGTCATATCCTTCGGAATCTGCAAAGCTAAATACAAGTGACAGTGCATCCTGGCTCTGATTATAATTCCACAATTCGCCTGCCTGTACAAAGGAAACGATCGTCCCTGCCTCATTTGCCATATAGGGAAGTTCTTCTTTCGCAATTCCCAGCAAAATTCCATTATTATCTAAAACATTCCCCGACGCATCTAATTCTTGTTCCATCGTCCGCTCATAATCAAGAAGGTATTCGGTTCCTTCTGCATATCTCACTTTCAGATACTCCCGTATCTGATAAACTTCCGTTTCATCCTGCTCTCCGGCACACTCCACTTCATAGTCATAGACAATGGTCATATAATTACCGCTAATTTCCTTAATACTTCTGCTGACTTCTCCTTTGATCTGCGGACGCAGTTCCCCCCAGGTCAAATGTTCTGCATCAGAATGGATTGTAACTTTCTGTAAATTCTCTGTCTCATCATCTTCCGTTCCATTCTCAAGATAGGCTGCGATCGACTCTGTATTTTCTTTTCCAAATGTCATATTGTGGAATCGTTCTGCAAATGCAAGACACGCATCGCTGTCTGTTCCTTCCTTTGTGCAGATCCTCGTGTAATAATAAATATCCTGTTTTTCCGTATGCAATGTCAGCTTTAAAATCGCTTCCCGATCTGCAAGCTCCAACCCTGGAAAAGTCAATGATGGTTCCTCACCGATTTCCTTTCTCTTTTCCTTATAAAGAATTTCTTTTCCATCTGACGAACATACTTCATAAGTCAGCGCTTTTATCGGCAACACTCCTTCTTCTATTCGGAGTGTGATTCCACTCTGAAAATCCACCGGTGTGATCGTGCTTCTCATTTTCCCTACATTCATCTCTGAAACATAACCTACCAATGGATTGATCTCATATTCTCCCGATACAATCTGTATCCTCGGCAGTGTCGCTCCCCCCATATCTGCTGTCATATCAGCATTTCCCTGATTGGTCAGAAAACTAAAGACGATGACAGCGATCAAAAATACAAACGTCAGAATTCCTGCTCGTTTTACCTTTTCTTTCATGCAAAACTCCCCTTTATTGCAACAGTTCCCCTAATGTCGGGTGAATCTGTAAAAACTCCCGGCATCTTTCTATCTGTTCTTTATTATTCTTTTTCTTTCCTGTTTTTATTGCTCTGATCAAAATATTCTTTGGCGTATGCTCCATATCGATAAACTCTAAGATCTGTGCATCATATCCTTCTCCCTCAAGATACTCCGCCCGCAGCGCGTCTGTAATCAATGCAGACATCCGCTCTTTAATCAGTCCATATTTCAGTACCGGTCTCAGGATCTCATTTTGAATCTGTCCATTGACTTCATGCTGACAGCATGGTACCGATAAAATTACTTTGGCATTCCACCCTACTGCTTTTGCAAGTGCAAAGTCTGTTGCAGTATCGCATGCATGCAATGTCACTACCATATCTACTTCCTCAACCCCGGTATAATCCGCAATATTTCCCTCGAGAAATTTTAACTTCTCATATCCATACTTTTCGCTAAGCTGATTGCAGTTTTCAATCACATCTTTTTTCAGATCCAGTCCGATGATCCGAATATCATAGTGCTTCAGTTCGTGCAGATAATAATACATCGCAAATGTCAGATAAGATTTGCCACATCCAAAATCAAGAATGGTTACCTCCCTGTCTTTTGCAAGTTGCGGCAGAATATCCTCAATAAATTCCAAAAAACGGTTGATCTGTCTGAACTTATCGAACTTACTCCGGACAACCTTCCCATCTGCCGTCATAACTCCGAGATCTTGTAAAAACGGAACCTGAACCCCTTCCTTCAAAATATAGTTTTTCGTCCGGTTGTGGGATAATTCTGCCTGCCGCTTCTCCCCCTTTGTTCTTTTTTTCTGAACAGTTACCTTCCCCTTTTTGCTCACGAGCACTGTGTATTGAAACTCCTTTGTCTCAATCTGCATCTGACGAAACAGTTCCATATCCTGTGTAAGTATGTGCAGCGCCTGTTCATACTCATAATTCTCATGAAATACTTGACGGTTTTTATGTGTCTCACATTGAAAGAAAAGTACATCCTTTATCAGTACAGGACGTACTTTCACTTTTACGATTTCTTCTTTTTTTCTCGGATTACTGAGTGTAGCTCCGATCAGATCTATATTGAGGATTTCTTCCAGTATTTTTTTAATCTCTTCCATCTGCTCTTTACTCCTTTTTTTCTTTCGTAGTTGTATTGTAATGCCTGCCCCCTGCAAATGCAAGAAAGGACAGGGAAATTTCATAATTTCCCCATCCTTTTTAGAGATATCTATCTTCGGGTCTGACCTTTTTCATACTTGATCTTCATCTATTCCCTGCAATAAGCTCTCTTATTTGCTTTCTTCCGGCTGCGGTTGTGGATTTCCCTGCTGCTGATACAGTCTTGGGAATACGATCGTCACTTTAAAAAGATCTCCGTCCAGATACAGTAAGAATTTTCCTCCTTGAAGTTCTGTCAGGTTTTTCGCAATCGACAATCCCAGTCCACTTCCTTCCGTACTTCTTGATACATCTCCGCGGATAAAACGTTCTGTCAATTCATCTGCGGAAATATTTAGCGGCTGTTCTGATACATTTTTGAGAGAAAATTGTACATAGCGGTCTGACATTCTCAAATCAGCATAAATTCTTGTACCTTCCATTGCATATTTGGCAGCATTATTATAAATATTTTCAATGACACGCCAAATTCTTCTGCTATCCACACGAATCATTGCCGGTTCCTTCGGCACATTAACAACGATACTTAAATTTCTCTTCTCAAATTTCTCTGCAAATTCCCCTGTCGTCTGGTTGATCAATTCTACCAGATCAATATTCATATAGTGCAATGTAATATTTCCACTGCTGATCTTCGATGCCTCTACCACATCTTCCGTCAGTGTTTTCAGCCGCTGGGATTTTGCATCTAAAATTTGCAGATATCCCTGAATCTTTGGATCTTCAAATTTCTCCTGCTTCAGAAGACCGACATAATTGATAATGGATGTCAAAGGAGTCTTAATATCGTGTGAGACATTTGTGATCAAATCTGTCTTCAGACGCTCATTTTTCATATTTGCCTCAACCGCATTGTGAATTCCTTCCCCAATGTGATTAATATTTTGTACAATCTCTGTATCCTCTTTCACCATATTTCCAATCGGAATTTTATAATTAACATCTCCAGATGCAATTCTCTGAATTCCAAACTTGATTCTCTGCTTCGCGATCGCGCTCTTTAACAGATATGCAAACACCGCTACATCCATTGCAAGAACAAACAAAACAAAGACTGGATGTCCGGTCGCCAACAATAACTGCAGTAACATAAATCCCATGTATCCCAACGTGATTTTTGTTGTACTTCTCCGGTTCTCCCAAAACACCCTAAACAAGTGTCCCACCCACCGTAAAACGCTGTTTTTCCAAAGAGTTCTCGCCTTGATCCGTTTGACAAGACTCAAATATCCTAACATTCCTACTGCACAAGTGATAAGAGTCCCAATTCCTCCGATCAATACCATCTCAAAAAAGCGTTCCTCAAATCCATAAGCAGAGGATATATAAAGTCCTTCTTCAGTATAGCCATATGACAGATCTCCCGGAAGACTCAACCCCGAAATCGGCAGCATGATTGCAAGTAGCATTCCTCCAACGATCAATGCCGCTGCGATCTCCGTCTTAATCCGGTCAAAAAAGTTCAGTGTAATTCCTTCTTTTCCATTTACATGACCTGTCACTGCCGTCAGCCAGATAAAACTTATCAGGAAAAGAATTGCCGAAACCGCACTTCCCACTACAATTACTTTCACCCACGGACTATACTGTTCATACTCTTTATTTTTCATATAAAAACTGTCTTGGATTGGATAATTCGTATCTACGGAAACTGCAAAAAGAAACTCCTCTTTCTGATTTGCACTTCCTGTCACCATATTCTTCCATTCTTCCGCCGAAACATCCATATTTGACTGAAAATCTGCAAGTTTCGGAGCGACAACTACATATTTTCCCTGTGCAGTCATCTTTTTTATATTTTCTTCTACTTTATTGTAATCTTTGTATGCACTGCGGTTCGTGTATACTTTTTTCGCTTTCTGGTCCACATACATATATGCCAGATTCGTATTTCCTTCTTCCACAGTCTCCAGCCCATCTTTGTACTGGTAATAATAATGAGGAAGGATCACCAGTGTATTGTCAAGTATTCTGTAAACTTCCTCAAGTTTTCCATTCCATTCTGCATCTGTATTGACCAGTTCCAGAAGATTCTTAAATCCTTCCGGTGCATACTTTTCATTGATCACGCCGTCTGAAAATTCCCAGCAGTCTACATAGAGTACTTTTCCTTCTTTATCTCTAATCGTTTTCTCTGCCTCATCAGAATAATAGCTGTCATTCATATATTCTTCATATCCCAGTTGTGCCATATATCCTTCCAGACTCATTTCTTCTGTTTCTATGAACTGCAACGATTTTTCTTCAATTAACTTCTTAAATTCAGATTTGTAATAATAATGGTATGTGCCATCTTCCTTTTTGCAGACAATGACTCCTTCTTCCTCCGTGTAGTCTATTCCATTGTAGGATTCTGCCCACTTGATCAGATCTCCAACTTGATATGCCATTCCCGATTTGTTTGTTCCATCTACCGCTCTTGCATTTTCATCAAATTTCTTCAAATCGATCAGTCTGTTTGTATCATATTTTCCTTCAGTCTCAAAAATCGGACGAAGTGTATTGTAGTCTAAAATGTTCGATACCGTTGTCTGTACTGTATCTTCAAACCCCTCACTGTCCTCATATGCAAGTGGTTTATCTTTCTGAAATGCACTCAGATATTCCTGCCCCGGATAAACAAGAATCCACGCAAGGCTGAGAACCATAATCACTGTAAGCACGTGCACCAGAACGAGCAGCAACCCTTTACACAATCTTGATTGATACCATTTATTCATACTTACTCCTTTCCAGAGCCTTACGGTCCGCCATCTTGCTAAATCAAAATGACATTCCCTGCTCTTTAAAGTTTCTCTATCTTATATCCGACCCCCCATACGACTTTCAAGTATCTCGGTTCCTTCGGATTGATTTCAATCTTTTCCCGTATATGGCGGATATGTACTGCGACCGTATTATCCGCGCCGATTGCGTCTTCGTTCCATATACTTTCATAGATTTGATTGATAGAAAAGACTTTTCCTTGATTTTTCACTAATAGTAATAAAATGTTATATTCGATAGGTGTCAGCCTGATAACATCTCCGTCAACTGTCACCTCTTTTAATTCATCATCAATTTTCAGCCCTCCCACAGTAAATACCGAACTTTTCTTCTCAACTACTGTGCTTCCAAGCTGTGTATATCTTCTAAGCTGGGATTTTACTCTTGCCACTAACTCCAGCGGATTAAATGGCTTTGTCAGATAATCATCTGCTCCTACATTCAATCCTAATATTTTGTCTGCATCTTCTGATTTTGCAGAGAGAATAATAATTGGCAGACTGTTTTTCTCTCTGATCTTTAACGTTGCCCTTATGCCGTCCAGTTTCGGCATCATCACATCAATAATAAGAAGGTCTACCTCCGTCGAATCAAGAACCTTGATCGCCTCCTGTCCATCGTAGGCTTTTAATACATTGTAACCTTCCTGCCGTAAATAAATTTCAATCGCTTCTACAATTTCTTTATCATCATCACATACTAATACATTAAACATATTTATCACCTCCTCTGTATTATACAAGGATAACAGTGATTTTTTAAGAGGGGATTACGGAAATTATTAAGAAATGTTTAATTTCATATCACGATTTTAGTGGGTTTTCAAGCATTTTTGTTACTAACGTGCGAGTCCAACCGATATTCTGAATATGTGCTCATATTTGTAGCCTCTTTCCTTCCTGCCCTTTTCAAAACAAAAAGAGGACTATTCCCCGCCCTCCAAAAAATCTATTTCCAACTGCTCTATAATACAATTAAAAGGAACAACCGCCCACAAGGGGCATATCACATTGATATAAGGATAGTTTTTCTATGTTGTTCAATCGCTATTTTAAGCCATTATTTAAAATATCATCCGCCTTAAGACTTACTTAATATTTTTTTGTTTTCTTTTAGAAATTACACATATTTTAGACACATTTATTCGTTATACTACGTTTAGATAGTTGATTAACACTCACTATCTCCCCCCCTCATAAAGTAACTGCACCTCGGGGATTCCGGGGTGTAGTACTTTAACTCTCATTCCTTTAATAACTATAAAACGGCAGAACCCGTCAGCTTCCACAGCTGACGGGTTTTTGCTGTACTCACTGTCATTCTATTGTTGCGCCACTTCTCCCAGCACTTCCGATCTCAAAGTCATACGGGTCAGGTTTCATCTGAAATGCAAATCCCTTTGCATCTGTTTTTTCTGTGATTGTTTTTGCAGCATCCTGCAAATCAGGCCATATCCATTCATTCGTCGGCTCTTCCAGCCCCGCCTCTGTAAATAAATCTTTATTGTAATACAATACATGAGAAGTAAATCCAACCGGCACTCCATAAATTTCTTCTTCAAGAGAATTATAGTTCCACAACGTATCGCTGAATTTTTCCTTAAACTCAGCCCCACCTTCTTTTTCTATGTAAGACTCAAGCGGTTCCAGACCATCCGCATATGCAGGATAATTCCACATATACATAATATCCGGGGCATCGCTGGAACCCATCCCTGCGCTGATTTTTGTATCGTAATTACTTCCATATGCCTCTAATGTCACTTCGATATTTTCATGTGCTTTGTTAAACTCATCTACCAATTTCTGCTGATGATCCATATCTTCTGCAACATCCCATGTTGCAAAACGAAGCTGTACTTTCCCATCTTTAGAATCATTATCATTTTTGTCATCATTTCCACATCTTCATGTTCCTGCCTTTATGAAAATAAGATTACCCTCGCCTCATACGGCTTCAAAATACCTTTTTTATGATGTTTGTAATTGGAGATCAGTTCCTCTCCTTCTTCCGCATTGTCAAAAAGTGTACAATCCACTTTTTTGTCTGTAAAATTACATCCTACCACAAGTTTCTGATTCCCCAAAATCCGCTCGTATGCGTAAATCTTGTCATCATCTTCTAACAGTCCATAAAAGATACCATCAACGACAATATTATACTGTTTTCTGAGTGCAATTAGTTTCTGATAGTAGTAGAAAATACTGTCTGCATCCTGAAGTGCATCTTCTGCATTAATCTGAAGATAATTCTGATTGATGCCAATCCAAGGAGTCCCTGTCGTAAATCCCGCATGTCTGCTTCGATTCCATTGCATTGGTGTTCTTGCATTGTCACGACTGATTGCTTTCAATGCACTGATCATATCCTCTTCTGCCATGATATTTCTCTCCATTGCATCCTCAAAGGCATGAATACTCTCGATATCCCGGTATTCTTCTATTTTCTCAAAATATGCATTGGTCATTCCAATTTCTTCCCCTTGATAAATATATGGAGTTCCTTTCATCATATGAAGACAAGTCGCAAGCATTTTTGCCGAAAGTTTTCGATACATCGGTCCGTCATTTCCAAAGCGGGAAACTGCTCTTGGCTGATCATGATTACTCCAGTAAAGGCTGTTCCATGCTTTTCCTTCTAATTCTGTCTGCCATTTGTTCAGAACTTCCCTCAAATCTTTCAAACAGAATCTCTCATCCGTCCACTTTCCAAATTCTCCGACAGTTAAATCTACATGTTCAAACTGAAATACCATTCCAAGCTCTGTTCCATCCAGATTTGCATATTTCTTTGCCTCTTCGATTGTCACTCCCGCTGTTTCCCCAACGGTCAGCAGATTGTATTTTGAGAGAACTTCCCTATTCATCTCCTGAAGATACTCATGTACTCTCGGTCCATTGCAGACAAATGGTCCGAAATCTGCGTAGCTACTACCACCGTGAATTTCCCCATCCGGATAACTTTGATCCTTGGAAATCATACTGATCACATCCATACGGAATCCATCGATTCCTTTCTCACACCACCAGCACATCATCTCGTATATATTGTTCCGTACGGCTTTATTTTCCCAGTTGAGATCCGGCTGTTTCTTTGAAAAACAATGAAGATAGTACATATCTGTTTCTCTGTCGTACTCCCATGTAGAGCCTCCGAAACACGCCCCCCAGTTGTTCGGTTCTTTTCCGTCCTTTCCCTCTCGCCATATATAAAAGTCTCTATATGGATTTTCTTTTGACTTTTTACTTTCGATAAACCATGCATGTTCATCCGAAGTATGATTCACAACTAAGTCCATCACAAGCCGTATTCCTCTTTTGTGCATTTCTGCAAGCATCCGGTCAAACTCTTCCATAGTACCAAATTCCTGCATAATGTTCTGATAATCCGAAATATCATACCCATTGTCATCATTCGGTGACTGATAGACCGGTGAAAGCCATACGACATCTACTCCAAGTTTCTGCAAATAATCAAGATGTGCCGTAATCCCATTTAGATCCCCAATTCCGTCTCCATTACTGTCTGCAAAACTTCTTGGATAAATCTGATATACTACACTATTTTTCCACCACATTTTTTCTTCCTCCGATTTTAATTGTTAATGATAGTATAAACACTTTGTTTCGTATTTTCTTGCAATATGTTATTCTATATTTATGCTATATTCACTTTTTATCACTTAACAAACTAGGAGGTCCTCTTTCATGAACAAACAAACTCTTCAGGAAAAACCACACGGAACCCCTTATTTTCCGTTTGAATCATTCTCTCAAGCAGATCTTACCGGTTCCTACTTTGCCCCTTATCACTGGCACGACGAATTAGAATTCCTCTATATTACCAAAGGTTCTCTGACACTTCGTACAGAAAATTCTTCTTACGCATTGACAGAAGGGCATGTTTATTTTATCAATCCCGGAATCGTACATGGAATTTTCGGACACAGCAAAGTATCCCATCACTATGCACTCTTGTTTCCCATGTCTCTACTGAGCTTTACCCAGTACGACATCTGTCAGGATGCGCTGATCCTACCCCTTCTGTCTCAAAAATTACAATTTCCCTATGGGGAAACTCTGCCCAAAGAATGTACCGAAAAGCTCTGCTCTCTCATAGAATCTGCTGCCTTACTGTACGATTCTCCATCTCCCACGACTCCACTTTCCATCAAAATTCTTCTGCTGCAAATATTGGAAACTCTGTTTTTACACAATGCATTTCTCACAGTTTCTGAAGAAACCTTGTTCAAAAGAACTTCTAATTTCGATCCTCTAAAAGAAGTATTTACTTATATAGAAACAAACTATATGAGGAAAATTCATCTAGAAGAGCTGTCCAGCTGCGCACATATGAACAAAAATTATTTCTGTAAATTTTTTAAAAAGAAGATTGGCAAATCTCCTTTTACATACCTGAATGAATACCGTATCAATCAAGCTGCTTCCCTTCTTCTGAAAAGCAATGCTCCAATCACAGAAATCGCCCTCAATACTGGCTATGAAAATATGAGTTACTTCATCAGACAATTTAAATACTATAAGCACTGTACTCCTTCTGATTTCCGGCATTTTTCAAAACACAAAGAGCAGTCTTTTTAAAAAATCTGCTGGAAAATCCATCTTCTGTTTGCTATACTTTCTCCTGACAAAAACAGCTCATGTTCCACAAGCCTGTCTTGTGTTCATATAGATATTTGCGTGATAAAGGAGATGATTTTTATGACAATAACATGTAAAAACAAAAATAGAAACCATAAACAATCAGGGAGGTCTGATCGATAGTTACCTCCCGGAATCAGGAGGCTATATGATTACTGTTACATTAGATACAATTAAATTTCACCTAAAAGAAATCCATGATTTCTCATGGCTGCAAGCAATCGGAAATGTTTTTGCTGTCTTTGACCAGAATGATTCCGGAAATATCAGTTTCGGTGTCGCGCGAGGTTCAGAAAAATTTTTCATAAAAGTTGCCGGAATTGCCACTGCTGAATCTATCCGTACAAAGGAAGAGGCCATTGCGTCTCTCAAATCTGCGATGTCTGTTTACGAAACGATTACACACCCACATTTGATCGAACTTATAGATCACGGTTCTCTGGACGATTTATATATTTCTGTATTTAAGTGGACATCCGGTGACTGTCTCTTCGATCATTGGAATTTTGAGAAATATGACAACAATCCTCAGCTGATCCCTCCTGCAAAGCGTTTTCGGCAATTACCTTTAAAGAAAAGAATCGCTGCCGCGGAAGTTCTGTTTTCCTTTTTGAATACTGTTTCTGAAAGCGGATATGTTGCGGTTGATTTTTATGCAGGAAGCATAATGTATGATTTTCAGACAGACAGAATAACAATCTGTGATATCGACTTATTCCGAAAAAAGCCGGCCATAAACGACATGGGCGAACACTACTGGGGAACAAAGCGTTTAAAAGCACCGGAAGAATATTGTTACGGCGCTGCCATTGATGAAGTTACAAATGTCTATACACTTGGTGCTCTTCTTTTTGACAGCTTTTTTGGTCATTACACGGAAGAAGAAATTCGTACTCGCTATGAACAAAATGCCTTTTCTCCTTGCTCCTTTGAGCAATGGGAACTTAACAGAGCATGCTACGATGTCGCATGCAAAGCTGTCTCTCCTGAAAGATTGAAAAGATATTCTTCCATCGACAGCTTTTATTTATCTTCACAATGGCAGAAACGGCTTTCCATCCAAGAATACAAATCTGCATATACCGTTTCCCGGTCCGTTTCATTCAGAATTTCATGTCTGTCATTTTCATATAACTTGATCTGCACATCTTTACATCCACAGTCTTTGTATTTTTGAAAGACTTTTTCCACACCATCCCCAAAGTTTCCCACAGGATCCTCCTTTCCAGCTACAAAAAATATCGGAAGATCTTTTGGTATTTTTTCAATGGCTCCTTTTTTCTGTAACTGTTTCATTCCTCCGAACATCTGATAGTAAGCGCTCACAGTAAAAATAAAGGTACACATCGGATTTTTTAAATAAGCATCTACCATTTTTTCATCCTTTGTCAACCAGTCCATCTCAGTCCTTGCAGGATGAAACTTCTTGTTATATCCTCCGAATGCCATCGAATTTACAAACTTACTTCGGTAACGCCACCCCCTGATTCCGGCAATGCACTTGCAAACTCCTCTGCCGAGCATCAGTATCGGTAATGGCTGATATCCTGTTCCCATAATGACTGCGCCTGACAGCCCTTCCGCATAGGATAGCAGATATTGTCTCAGCAAAAAAGAACCCATACTATGTCCCAGCATAAAATATGGAATCCCCGGATATTTCTTCTCCGTTTTTCTGCGAAGGGTATGGATATCTCCCACTACATATTCGTTGCCGCTCTCTTTTGGGAAATATCCATAATCTTCCTCATCTGCCACCGATTTTCCATGTCCCAGATGATCATGACCAACTACTACGAATCCTCTGTCAGTAAGATAAGAGGCAAATGCTTCGTACCGTTCAATATATTCTACCATTCCATGACAGACTTGAAGGACAGCTTTAATCTGTCCCTCTCCTCTCCACTCAATTGCGTGGATCTCTGTATGTCCATCACCGGAAGGATAGTAAAATTCTGTCTTTTCCATCGTTTCTCTTCCTTCCTACTTTTTTATTTACCTGTCTTCCATCTCAACATATGCTCTGTGCGGAGCCAGCGATTTATATGCCGGACGGATAATCTTATCAACATTTTTCAACTCTTCTAATCGATGTGCACTCCATCCGACAATACGTGCCGTTGCAAAGATCGGTGTATACAGTTCCTTTGGCAGCCCGAGCATGCTATATACGAGACCGCTGTAAAAATCTACGTTGGCATTGACTCCTTTGTAAATTTTTCTCTTCTCACCGATTACTTTTGGTGCCAGTTCTTCCACCAGTGCATAAAGAGCATACTCCTTCTCACAATGCTTTTCTCTTGCCAGCTGTGCAACAAATGCGCGGAAGATATCTGCCCTTGGATCGGAAATAGAATAGACCGCATGTCCCATTCCATAAATCAAACCTTTCTGATCGAATGCTTTCTTATCCAGGAGTGCTTCCAGATATGCCTTCACTTCATCTCTATCTTCCCAGTCTGTAAGATGCTGCTTCATATCTTCAAACATCTGTGTCACTTTGATATTAGCGCCTCCATGCTTTGGCCCTTTCAGCGATGCCATAGCAGCTGCCATCGTTGAATAGGTATCTGTTCCAGAAGAAGTAACTACATGCGTCGTAAATGTTGAATTATTTCCTCCGCCATGATCCATATGGAGCACAAGTGCCATATCCAGTATCTTCGCCTCCAGCTTCGTATACTTCTTATCCTTCCTTAGCATCATTAAAATATTTTCTGCTGTGGAGAGTGCCGGATCCGGAGCATAGATAAATAAATCCTCTCCCATCCGATAATGATATGCATGATATCCATATACCATCAGCATCGGGAACTGGCTGATCAGATTCAGACACTGCCGGAGTACATTCGGGATAGACGTATCGTCTGCCTTTTCATCATAAGAATATAGATTTAAAATCGAGCGTGAGAGACTGTTCATCATATCCTTGCTAGGTGCTTTCATGATCACATCTCGCACAAATGTCGGCGGAAGCGTTCTGCGCTCTACAAGAACATCGTGAAACTCTCTTAACTCGCTCTCATTTGGCAGTTCTCCGAATAAGAGGAGATACGCAATTTCTTCAAATCCATAATGTTCCTTTTTTAGAAATCCATTGACAAGATCCTTTACGTTATATCCACGATAATACAAATTTCCTTCACATGGAACTTCCTCTCCATTGACAATCTTCTTCGCGCGAACATCTGATACATTCGTCAGCCCTGCCAGAACACCTTTTCCGTTCAGATCGCGCAGTCCTCTCTTTACTTCATACTTTATATATAATTCTTTCTCAATCTCATTATTCTCTTCACACTTCTTTGCTAATGCTTCGATCTGAGGTGTCACATCAAACAATGCTTCTGAAACTGATTTTCCCATAGGCTTCTCCTTTCCGAATGCTGAAATCTGTTTGTAATTTAGCACTTATTATACTAAAACACATTCATTTTTGCAATATTCAAAAATATTAAATAATTATTAATCAAAAAACAGACTTTTTGTTTCTTCTTCGCAAAAAGTCTGTTTTAGTTTGTTCTATATTAGTTTCCGGTCGGAAAATATGGACGAAGTGCTCCAGCCACATTGCTGATCGGCATGGTCTGCAGCCAGACATGTCCCGGTCCTGTAATTACTGTGTTAAAAAAACCTTCTCCCCCGAAAAATTTGTTTTTTAACCCCGGAACAGTCTGGATATCCATCTGGCATGACGCTGTCATCGCCGCAAGATGTCCGGTATCAATTACAATCTGCTGCCCTGGCTGAAGTTCATACTCAATCACATGTCCGTCAAACTCGGCAAACATGACTCCTTCGCCGGAAATCCTCTGTAGTATAAATCCCTCTCCGCCAAAAAGGCCGGATGCAAGTTTTTTATGAAAATGAACGGACAGCTGTATTCCTGCCTCAGCTGCAAGAAAGCCACCTTTCTGTACGACTATTTCTTCTCCCGGACGAATATGAAATGCCCGGATAGAACCAGGAAAGCTGGATGCGAATGCAATCTCTCCCGCTCCTCCCTGCGCTGTATAAATGTTTTGGAAAATTGCTTCCCCGGAAAACATTCTTCCGAATGCCTTTCCAAGTCCTCCATTTGTAGAAGTATCCATCCGCATATTTGGTGACATCCATGCCATAGATCCCTTCTCTGTGATCATTCTTTCCCCTACGTCCAGTCTGCAGATAACTACCGGAAGTGTGTCTCCTAAAATCTGATATCTCATAGTTGTTTCCCCCTTCTCTGACTCAAATGATAAACGCTACGCTTTCGTTCCATTCTCCTCTTGCTGCAACCGCCCGACAATATTGCTTAAAGTTGCAAACTCTTCCAGATTGAGGGCTTCTCCTCGTACGCTCGCCCCTTTTCCTAATTCCGCAATTGCCTGCTCAATTCCCTCTCTGGATAAGGAAATTTCAGGTGAATTTTTCAGTCCGTTTGCCAGTGTCTTCCGTCTCTGATTGAAAGATGCTCTGATAATACGGAACATCAATTTTTCATCTTTCACCTGCACCGGAGGCTCTTCATGGCATTCTAACCGTATCACTGCAGACCCTACTTTCGGTCGCGGCATAAAACAATTCGGTGGAACATTTGCTGCAATATATGGCTTTGCATAATATTGCACTGCGAGCGACAGTGCCCCATAGTCTTTCGTTCCAGGTCCAACCTGCATGCGGTCTGCGACCTCTTTTTGCACCATAACTGTAATGCTCTGCACCGGGACATGACTCTCAAAAAGTCCCATAATGATCGGTGTCGTAATATAGTACGGAAGGTTTGCCACCACTTTGATCGGTTTCCCTCCATTTCTCTCCTGAGCCAGTTTTACAATATCCAGCTTTAACACATCTTCATTGATGACAGTCACATTGTCATAACTGCTCAAAGTATCCTCCAGAATTGGAATCAATGCTTTATCAATCTCAACCGCCACGACTTCTCTCGCCGCGCATGCGAGATATTGTGTCATCGTACCGATTCCCGGTCCAATCTCCAGAACAAAATCATCTTTCGTAATCTCTGCCGAACGGATAATTTTGTCCAACACATGCGTGTCAATCAGAAAGTTCTGACCAAATTTCTTCTGAAATGAAAAATTGTATTTTTGCAATACCGCAATGGTATTCTGTGGATTGCCTAATGTTGGCTGATTCATATATTTTCTCCTATACTCCAAATAATTTCCTTGCATTTTCTCTCGTCTGTGTAATCACCTCTTCACAGCTGATCTGTTTGATCGCCGCAATTTCTTCCGCGATCAAAGGAAGATTCAGGGAAGAATTTCTCTTTCCTCTGTTCGGAACCGGTGCAAGATACGGACAATCCGTTTCCAAAACAAGCGCTTCCAGTGGAATCTCTTCCACAACCTCCTTGAGTTTTCTGGCATTTTTAAATGTGACAACCCCACCGATTCCTAGCAGATATCCCATCTTTACATACTCTCTTGCATGCTCGACAGAATACGAATAACAGTGGATAATCCCCTTAAGATCCTGCCCATATTCTTTCATCATCTCCAAGGTATCGGCTGCGGCTTCCCTGCTGTGGATGATCACCGGAAGTCCCGCCTCCCTTGCAGCCTCCAGCTGACGGAGAAACCATTTTTTCTGAACTTCATGTGATTCCTGATCCCAGTAATAATCAAGACCAATCTCACCGACAGCCACAACCTTCTCATGGGACAGCTTTTCTTTCAGCCATGAAAATTTTTCCTCATCCAATGTGCCGACTTCGTCAGGATGTACACCGACTGCCGCATAGATAAATGGATATTGCTCTGCAAGTCTGATCGTGGAAAGGCATCCCTCCAATGTTGCACCGACATTTACAACTGTCTCTATTCCTGCCTCCTGCAGTCCGGCAAGAAGCTGTTCTCTGTCCTCATCAAACTGCTCATCATCATAATGTGCATGTGTCTCAAAAATCATCTATACTAACCCCTTTCGGATTTTGCTTCTGTCCTTGTATTATAAGTGAAAATCCTTGTAAATTCAACTTTTCCGATCCTTTCTTCTATAAAAGGTTTGAATTTATCTATAAAAAAGATTATACTTGTCTATATATCAAAAAAGAGGAGGAACTTCAAAATGAAAGTTTACGACACAGTAAATAAAGTAGAACTGGAAGCTACTGAAAAAGAACTTGTTGACATTATGGTAAATGGACGTCAGGTAGATCTGATCTTAAATGAAAAGAAGACAGATGCAGACGGATATCTGACATGGGACGTAGAACACTGGTCAAGCATCGATAATAAGAGATTCATCCGCTGCTATTCTTTAGAAGGACGCGTATTGAGTGAATCTACTGGTCACAATATCTACGATCTTGCAAACGACTTCAAACCTGAAGAAGCAAAAGAAGTACAGTTAAGTTAATCGAAACTGTTCGTTTCTTCCTGTTGAAAACAAAATCGAGAAGACTTTTATAAAAAGCAGGTACTGCCAAGAGGTAATATGACACGGACCCTCTTGCAATACCTGCTTTTCTCGTTCTCACTACGCTTGAACTCTTATCTTTTTTTCTTTTTACAGAATTTCTTTTCTCAGCTGTTCTGCTGATTTCATAGACAATAAGCCTGGTGCAATATCAAATACTGTCTTTGCACCGCAGTCACCGTTGTTTGCAAGTCTGTATGCAGCACGGGCATATGCAACTAAGACACTAGAAGTAAATTCCGGATTAGAGTCCAGTTTTAAAGAGTATTCAATTACATGCTTGTTTCCTTCTCTTCCAGTCTCTCCAGTGCGGATCACAAAACCGCCGTGCGGCATTTTGCTGTGTTCTGCTTTTAATTCCTCTTCCGATACAAAAGTAACGGTTGTATCATAATCTGCAAAATAATTCGGCATTTCTTTGATGGTCTTCTCAATCAGTGCCTTATCTGCACCTTCCTCTGCCACGACATAGCACTCACGAAGATGTTTTTCTCTTGTGGAAAGTTCTGGCTCACTTCCACTTCTGACTCTCTCCACTGCCTCCTCAATTGGAACAGTATACTGGATTGCATTCTTCACCCCTTCGATACGGCGGATCGCATCAGAGTGTCCCTGGCTGACTCCCTTTCCCCAGAAGGTATAAGTGCTTCCTTGTACGAGGATCGATTCTGCATAAATACGGTTCAGGGAGAACATTCCCGGATCCCAGCCCACAGAGATGATTCCTACTTTTTTCCCTTCGTTTGCCGCTGTATCTACATCTGCAAAATACTCTGGAATCTTTGCATGTGTATCAAAACTGTCGATCATATTGAAGTGTTTTGCAATTTCTGGTCCCATCACTGGAAGATCTGTCGCAGAACCTCCGCAGAGGATCATCACATCGACTTCATCTTTCAGTGTAAGAATATCATCAAAATGTACTTTCTTTACACCTTCCGTCAGAATCTGAACGCTTTTTGGATCACGGCGTGTCACTACCGCAACAAGTTCCATATCTTCATTTCTCTCGACTGCAAGTTCTACACCGCGTCCAATGTTTCCATATCCAACAATACCAATTCTGATTTTACTCATTGTGTTCTCCTTCTTTCTCGTAATAATCTGTTTGTTACTTTATTGCAGGCTGTAGGGCAGAGTCTTAACAGATTTCTGCCCCCGCCGGCATCTCTTTTTCCGGTGTCATTAATGCAAGATTTCCTTCTGCATCTTCTGCACAGAGAAGCATTCCCTCTGATAAAACACCTGCCAGTTTCGCCGGTTTTAAGTTCACAAGCACCATTACTTTTTTCCCTACCATCTCTTCCGGTGTGTAATGTGCCTTAATTCCTGATACGATCTGTTTTACCTGACTTCCCACCTTTACTTGTGAACAAAGCAGTTTCTTTGATTTTTTTACCGCTTCGCAGGCAATAATCTCACCGACTTGGAACTGCATCTTTCCAAATTCTTCAAATGTGATTTCTTCTTTCGGTTCAATGTCAATTACAGACTCTTCCTCTGCCTTTTCTTCTACTGGTGGATGTAATTCTTCTACCTTCTTCATGACCTCTTCCATATCAAGTCTCTGGAATAGAATCTCCGGCTTGTCTGTTACATGACCTCCATTTAGTTGAGCAAGAATCTTTTCAGATGTCTCCGGCATAAATGAGCTTAATAATTCTGCCCCCTTTGAGATACTTGTAATCAGATTGTAAAGCACTGTTTCCAGACGGTCCTTTTTGTCCTCTTCTTTTGCAAGCGCCCAAGGCATTGTCTCATCAATATACTTATTGCAGCGTTTGAACAGGTTGAATATCTCTGTGATTGCATCTGCTACCCGGAGTTTGTCCATCTTCTCATCTACTGCTCCCGGTGTGCGCTCTACAACTGCTTTTAACTCTGCATCTACCTCTTCTGCAATTCCCTTATCTGTAACGATTCCCCCGAAATATTTATTTGTCATGGAGATCGTACGATTCACAAGATTTCCAAGTGTATTTGCAAGGTCAGAATTCATACGCTCTACCATCAGTTCCCATGTGATGACACCGTCATTGTCAAATGGCATCTCGTGCAGAACAAAATAGCGGACTGCATCAACTCCGAACATATTTACAAGCTCATCTGCATAGATGACATTTCCTTTTGATTTACTCATCTTTCCATCGCCCTGAAGCAGCCACGGATGTCCAAACACTTGCTTCGGAAGTGGAAGATCCAGCGCCATCAAAAAGATTGGCCAGTAAATTGTATGGAAGCGGATAATATCCTTTCCGATCAAGTGAAGATCTGCCGGCCAGTCTTTCTTAAACTGCTCACTGTTCTCTCCATCACAGTCATACCCAATTCCTGTGATGTAGTTTGTAAGCGCATCTAACCATACATAGACAACATGCTTTGGATCAAAATCTACCGGTATTCCCCATGTAAAAGAAGTTCTTGAAACACAGAGATCTTGAAGTCCCGGAAGCAAGAAGTTATTCATCATCTCATTTTTACGGGACACCGGCTGAATAAATTCCGGATGTGTATTGATATGTTCAATCAGCCTGTCCGCATATTTACTCATCTTGAAGAAATATGCCTCTTCCTTTGCTGGCTGTACTTCACGCCCACAGTCCGGACATTTTCCATCAACCAGTTGTGATTCTGTAAAGAATGCCTCACACGGTGTACAGTACATTCCTTCATAATATCCTTTGTAAATATCTCCCTGCTCATACAGCTTTTTAAAGATTTTCTGAACTTGTTTCTCATGATATTCATCTGTCGTACGAATAAATTTATCATAAGATGTATTCATCAGATCTGCAATCTCTTTTACCTGTGCAGCCACACCGTCTACAAATTCTTTCGGTGTCACTCCAGCTTCCTGAGCCTTCAGTTCAATCTTCTGTCCATGTTCGTCAGTTCCTGTCTGGAAAAATACATCATACCCCTGACTTCTTTTGTATCTTGCGATTGCATCAGCAAGTACAAACTCATAAGTATTTCCAATGTGTGGTTTGCCTGATGTATAAGCAATCGCTGTTGTCATATAAAATTTTTTCTTATCCATTTTGTATCCTCCTCTTTTTTTGAATATACGCATTTAGATTTTCCACTCAAAAGCAGCATCTTCAAAAAGGATCTCACCCGGAGAGTTTTTTATTTCATCATTTTTCTTGAAACAAAAAACTCGCCTCCTCAAAAGAGAAGACGAGAGATTCCCGTGGTACCACTTCTATTTATCCGCTCTTCACAGCGCGAACCTTACCGAGTGCCCTGCACTCCTCGCTGTAAAGGGCGAATCCCTTTGTATCACACTTTTCTTTCGTATTCTCTTCTAGATTAGACCGAATAGACAACAGAAAGTATCATACACCGCTCGGAAGCCATCTTCAGTCAGATTCCACTTGTTCCTCTCAGCATCTCATATCTCTTTGTATCTGTCTGTGTCCAAGTCACATTCCACACATTTCCATATGAATCAGAACTTCTCTGTAAAGTTTCCCCCAACTTACTCTTTTCGTCAACGCGTTTTCTTTTTTCAAATTAAAAATATGTAGAAATCGTAACATACGGATTTTGGAATGTCAAGTTTGGGAACTTTCTCTTTCCGAATTTTTCTAGTCTGCTTTAAAATCTTTTCTTCTTGTCTGCTTTCTTCTCTGCTTTCTGATGAAAAAAATTACTCCGCAGAGCAATGGAAGGATCATCAAAGCAACTCCCACAATGGATGGCAGATTATAGAAAAACTGAATCTTTCTATCCGGTGTGACCAGAATTTGAAACACCTTTTCCTCCGATCGGTTTCCTGCCGCATCCACACCGGATACGCAAACCGTTTTCCACCTATTCTCCTGTCTAAGGACAACTTCTACCCTTCCTCCCTGCCGTTTCAATCTCTCGGCATCGTATCTTTTTTTTATTTTTCTCTCACCATAAACAGACACTTCCACTGCCTCTGTCGCAAAATTATCTTCCGTATAAATCGTCATTTTTTTCGAGGACTCTTTATACTTCCCATGATTCTCTATTCCGGTAACAACCACTGTCGGCGCTGTCTGATCTACAACAAAATTGATTTCTTCTCCCTTGATCTTATTGTTCCCTCTATTTTCTGCCCTGTCTTTTGAGGAAAGTGTTACCGTATAATTTCCTTCTTTCTGAAAATTGTGTCTGCCAATCTTATAAGTGTATGTTTTCCATCCCTGCTCGGGTTCGTTTTTTTCCACCGCATAGTCTTTCCCCTTTTGCAGTCTGACAACTTCTCCATCTCTTCCATAACTGATCTCCTTCATCTGCAATGTATCTATATTGATTTCCGTCACTTCAATTTCCTGCGGCTGTTTTGTATAATGCTTTTGCAGAAGTTTTCTTGTGTTGTCACTTAATGTATAGACAGAGCCAAATCGATTTACCGAAAATGTAATTGACTTTTTTGTCACATTGCCTGCCCGATCCGTCACTTGAACTGTCAGTGTATACAAGTCGTCCTTCTCCTTCGTCCGTTCAAAATCCGGTAGTTTTATATACTGCCCGTTTACGATTTCCGTCTTCTGTCCCTCTATCGGAAGTTTCCCGCGATGGTATCCCGTCAATTCGATTTTGACATCCTTCTCTTCGTAGTTTCTGTCCTGATAACGAATCTGAGGTGCAACTATATCATTATTTGCAGACTTGTTCTCCACTCCAAAGATTTCTACAGACGGACTTGTCCGATCAATGGTAAATCGATCTTCCGGATACTCTTTTGCCATATTTCCCGCAAGATCTGTGTAAGAAACATTAAATGTATATGTCCCATCTTTGTCATATAAAATGGTTGCACGGTGTACTGCTTCTCTTTCTCTATTTTGGGAAGATGTTTCACTGTCTACTCCCTCTGATGTAAACATCCCTATTTCCGGCGCCTTTTGCTCCTCCCCATCAAGAACTGCTGTGATTTTGATCGCTACATCTTCCGGTCGGAAATTTTTCTCCTGAATCGAGATCACTGCAGTCCGAGGTTTATGATAATATCCCTTTGTCCTTTCCGTCTGTTCCTGATACGAAACCCGGATAACAGGAGCAGTCTGATCAATCACAAACACATCATCATTTTCATATATAGTCTGGTTTCCCGCCTTGTCTGTGCAATTAAGCGAAAGCTTGTATACCCCATCTTCCCGAAATAGCATTGTACATACATATGTATCCTGATCCGTATTTTTTCCGCCTTCCTGCCTGGTCCATTCCCCACTGATCGGTTGCCTTCCTTCCGAACTGCCTGCCTGAATTTTCAAAGTCTTTTCATCAAAATTTCTCTCGTGAACAGTGATGGTCGCTTTCCGTGCCTTCCTGTAATAGTTTCCGTTTACAGGCATCTGATCATCATATTGAACGTGAAGGATCGGCGGTGTGATGTCTATTGCTATCTTTTCTTTGTTCTCTGTCTTCTCGTTTCCGGCAAAATCCTTTACCGTTACTTGAACCCTCACATCATTGCTGTTGAACACCTCCGCCGGAATGACAACTGCTCCTTCCCATCTTGCCTTTCCTCGTGTCTGATGATCTTCTTTTTGAAATAAAATTTCCTCCTTATCTGCCTGTACATTTTCTTCTGCTGCCACATGGTAGAAAACTTGTTGAATTCCTGAATATGTATCCCCTGCCTGTAGATCTTCCGCTTCTATCTTTACTGTCACATCTCCTCGATAAACCCCACCGGATTTTTCCCCTTCCAATGTCATTTTGATCTTTGGCTCTGAGCATTCCGTAATCATTCCACTTATCGGGTATAAAAAGCAGATATTTCCTGCCAGATCTTCCACTTTTCCATACACGATACACTGTTGGTCCGGATTTACTGCAAATGCATCTCCTTTCACCCATTCTTTTGATGGTAAATTCTTTACATCTTCTTCCGAAAGCGGACGTTTCGAACAGTAATATTTTACGGAAGCCACCCCGGCTGTAACATCTTCTCCCGTAATCTGAATCTGATAAGCATCTCTTTGGAACAAACTAAAAGAAACAGTTCTCCATGATTCTGCTGAATTTTTCTGCCCATCCACAACAATTTCTCCTTTCGGAGCCGTCTGATCCACTGTGAATCTTCTCGGAGCAATGCTGACTTTCCTTCCTGCCAGATCCATATACGTAAACTCTGCGATATAATTTGCATCTTTTTCAAACAAAAATGTTGCAGTGTATGTATCTGTATCTATCTTTTTCCAATTTTTCCTCTTTGCTGCCTGCTGGAAGTATCCGCCCTCTACTTCCTGAGGATATTCCCCTTCCTGCATTCCTTCTGCTTTTACAGAAAGCTCCATTTGACTCTGTTCTTCTGAAAATGTTTCCGGAAAAGAAAAATTCCGCTCACAAATTACAATCTTCGCCTCAATTGCTTTGTCTGTAAAGCTTCTCCGACCAACTTCCTCTGATAAAAGAATCTCCTCTCCATCGCAGTAATATCGAATTTCTGCCACAGGATCCGTCGTGTCGATTACAAACTGCTCTGGAGCCTCAGAATCCCCATAGTCCACTCTCTGCTCCACATTTCCTGCGCGGTCTTTGCAATGCGGTCTGATTCTGTATTCCTGCTCTTTTTGAAACTTCAAATATAGGCATTCTCCCTCTTTGCCCTCTTGTCTTCTCCACTCTGCCAGGATCCCAAACTCTTTTTCCAAATCTTGTACCCTTACATTTTTCTGTTGTTTTTTGCCGACACCTACATCAAATGTGACATTTTTCTGTTCAAAATTTTTATCCTGATATAAAATTTGTGCTGTTCTTTCTTCTTGAAAATAATTTCCATTTTTTTTGTCATTATTATCGTAAGCCACTATAATTTGCGGCGCGACTGTATCAATTTTCAGCCTTTCTTCTGCCACAGTCTGATTTCCCGCATGGTCGGACACCGTCACAGAAAGTTTTACATCATTACTGTTATGCCTGGAAGCTTGTATTATTTTTTCTCTGGAAACCTTTGCCTCTGTCTGCAATTCCTGTAATGTCTTCTCCACCTCAGTGCCGGATTTCGGAAAATTCTCCCGAATCTGTTCTGTCTCGCAAAAGCATTCCGTCCCATCACACGACAATGCGACACAGATTTCTTTAATTCCGGAAGTAATTTTTTGATTTTTCAAATGAAAATCTTCTACGGTAATCGAAAATGGAATATCTTCTGTATAATATTTCTCTGAGTCGATTCCCCTAAGAGTCACTTTTGGTTGTTTCAGATCCACAACTATTCCGTCCGACAAAAACACCGCTTGATTCTGCACTTGATCTTCCACCCTCACAAGTAGGACATAATTTCCTTCTTTTACTTTTCCTTGGTTTTCTATACCGATAAGAATCTCACATGTCTCTTCTTCTACTGGATTCCACTGAAGCTCCCCTGATATGGTTAGCTTCTCCACAAGATTTTTTGTAAGTTTCTGATCTTTTTTCACATTCCAGACCGCATAAGACCATCTGTCAACTCCGCTTCCTCTCTCATCCAGACTGTTCTGATCTTCGACAGAAACTTTCTCTGCATAAGAAGTATTTTGATATGTGCCAAAGTTCAATCCCCGTTCTTCCCCACCAATCTTGTTCTTTTCCAAGGATAATCTATGAAAAATAACCTCCGGTGCTTCGCTGTCAATGACAAATACAAGACCATCCGCCACTTCTGTGACTGTCTTCCCTGAACCGTCTCTGCTATCCTTTAAATACCATTCTCCAGTCCTTCGCTGCACTCCCTCCTGCTGCTCTTCAAAAACAATACCTTCTTTCGTGGCATTTACAAACACTCCTCCCTCTTCTTTGATCCTCACCCACACTTCGTCATATCTCTGTGCAAAAGATGACTCTTCCCGGATATGCAATTTTACTTTCACCGGTTCTCCGGTATCCCCTCTAGTTCCTCTGACATATATATTCTTCCCTTCTTCCTTCTGAAATATCCCCGCTCTATGCTCCACTGAAATCACATCTTCTGCCTCTTCCAATTTCTGAGGAAGAACCTCCAGTGTTCCATAATCTTCTTCCTGCGCCACTTTCATACAGTAATTTCCCTGCACAACCCCTTCGAAAGGATTTGCAAGTTTCCCATCTTCCCTTTTTAGTTCCGGAATCAGACAATTATCATAAGATCCAATTTTTAATTCCGGATACGGATCCCGCAAAATTACTTCTGGAAGCATTACTTTCTCTAAATCTTCTTGTAAGATACCTTCCTTGATAAATACTTTCCCATGTTTTCTCAGATCTGCTTCCAAGGTTTCCATTGTCACTCCATAATCCACAGAATGATCTTCTACCTGCAAATACAAATTTTTAGGAATGACTTTCATATGAATACCGGATATTTTCTTTTGCTCACACTCTGCCAGCTCATAATTTTGAGGCTGTTTGATCACTTTCTGAATAACCGCTTCCGTGTAAGTTTTTACATTGCTTCCCTCTAATTGCACCTCGACCGTTACTCTATTTTCTTCTTTTTTCTCCTGATAATATCCTGTGAGCACCGCTTCCCTTTTCCCATCATAGACCTTCTCTGCCTTTTCCCACTGAATTTTTTCAAGCGCGACTGCCCTTCTGACTGAATTTTCGCCATTTAATCCCTTCTCCTTTTTTATCTGCTGCACTTCTTCCGCCCTCGCCTGCCAAAGTTTCTCGGAGGTAACATTACACAGGGCTATCGCCAACACAACCGGACCTGTAAGCATCATGATAATCTGTACCCATTTTCTGACTCTTCCCCAAGATTCTCTCAACTTCTTCCACCGTCCCTTTCTATCACTTCATTCGTATGAACCATCATCACATTCTTTTTCAACACAAACACATCACTTGTTTTTGTTTCTTTTTTACGATTTTCTTCTTCGATCCTTCTGATTTCTTTCCTCGCCTCATATCCTGTGCGTACTGCGATGATTCTCCGAATCCCAAATTTCAAAAAAAATATCGTTGTCATGATTCCTCCAACTACAGATAAACCTGCACAGATGAAAAAGCCCTGACGGTATATCTGAATTATCTGTTCCTGATCGTACATATTGTCTTCACCTCTTCTTCTGCCCATGAAATATTTTTTACCAGTTCCTCCTTTTTCTTCTCTATTTTCTTTTGCGCTCCTCTATTCTGTATCGTCAGATCTGTCCGCAGCCTCTCTTTTACTTTTTCAAGCTGTTCGCTCATTTCTTCTCTTTTAACTCCTTCTGCATAAAATTTATCTGCATTCTGACCAATTTGATACACCAATTCCTGGTACATCACAAGCGCAGTTTTTTCATTATCAATCGCCACGATATTTCCTTTTGTCAATTCTGTAAGATCTTCCCAGTATTCCCGGTAAGTAACCTTGCTGTCCCCCGCCCGATCATTTCGATTTAATTGTGCATAATATCCTGCAATTTTCCCCAGCATCTTTGCACGCACTCTCTGATGTTCTTCCAGCGTCTCTGACTTGGCGGCATCCACAAACCACCTCCCGGATAACTGTTTATTTCCCTCTCCTTCATAATAGTAGAAATAGGCTATCCCAATCCGAAAAGCTACTTTCCCATATGCATTCTGCTCCGACTCCAGAACACTTAAATAGTCCTTTTTATTCATTCCTCTTTGCTGCAAAATTTCCAGCATCATCGCCGCTTCCTCCTGAGAGAAATTGTCATCAGTCAGGAATACCTTTTCCAATAACAACTCATATGCATCTGCCTTTCTCGGATTCAATGCGATTGCTTTTCGATAATTCGCAATCTGTTTTTCTCTTGTCACTGAAGACGATGCTTCTTTCATCACTCGCTCATAACTGTTCCTGACTGTCTTCTCTTCTGCGCAGCGAAACCCCACAGCCCCCGCTGCAAATGCCAATGTACAAACTGCTGAACAGACAAAAATCCGCCACTTCTTCTGCTGCTGTCTCTTGCATTCAACATCAAATTCCCTATAATGTTCCAATGCATACAATAATTCTGCGCAGGAC
Source organism: Coprococcus sp. HPP0074 (assembly GCF_964238105.1). NCBI lineage: Bacteria > Bacillati > Bacillota > Clostridia > Lachnospirales > Lachnospiraceae > Coprococcus > Coprococcus sp. HPP0074. The sequence goes on from NZ_CAXSKS010000009.1 coordinate 102,425, forward strand.
TGGTACCGTTCCTGCGGATCATTTTGTACACACTTCCAGATAATTTCTTCTAATCCAGAAGACAACTGTGGATTCCAATGCCGGATCGGATATATCTCATAGGGTGGCATACATGGGTTATGACCAGTTAAAAGATGATACAAGGTCCTTCCCAGACAAAAAATGTCTGTTCTTGCATCTGTCTGCCCATTTCCCCCAAACTGTTCCGGCGCCGCATATCCAACCGTTCCAAGGCAGATTGTATCCTCCACATGTTCTTCCTTATATTCCCTCGCAGTTCCAAAATCAATCAGCATCACTCTTCCATCTGGCCGCAGCATAATATTTGCAGGCTTCATATCTCGATAAATAATCGGTGGTTTTCGGGAATGCAGATATTCCAGTACATCACAGAGTTGTTTTGCCCATGCAACTACCACTTCCTGAGATTGTGCCCCTTGCTCCTGCAATGTCAGGCTGAGCGGTCTTCCTTCGATGTAGTCCATCACGATCAGAAATATATCTTTGTATTCCAGAACATCTGCAATCTTAGGAAGATTGGGATGATCCAGTCTTTTGAGAATATCCGTCTCTGCCAGAAGTTCCTCCCGCATCGTCCGATAATATCGATTCCCTTTCTTTTGAATTTCCTTGATCGCCCACTGTCGATTTGCTCTCTCATTCATTGCAAGGTAAACTGTGCTCATCCCTCCCTTGCCGATTTTATTTAAAATTTTGTATTTTCCATCTACAATCATACCGTTCTCAAGCATCTGCCTCCTCCTTTCCATTTCTTTTTTACCTTTGCTGCTCCCTCTCCTATTACCGATGCCCTATTGAACAGAAATCCAAATCGCGGAAAGATTATCCGTCTCCATCCGTCTTTTATTCTGTTCTATAACTTCTTTCAAGTTTTCTTCCATCTCCCATTCTGCTCTCAAGTAATTCCTGCAAAACCTTTCCTCAAGCTCTCCATCCAGCAATTGATTGCAAAATCCATCCGAGCAAACTAAAAATCCCATTCCCGGATAATATACTCCCGACTTCCATTCCGGAGTAATTTTCTCCTGCACTCCAACGCACTGCAACAGTACATTTCTCCGGGGATGTTGTCTTGCCTGCTCTTTTGTCAGTCTTCCTGCATCAATTTCTCTCTGCACATAAGTCTGGTCTTTTGTCAGCTGCTGCACGTCTTCTGTAAGCCCATAAACACGAGAATCTCCAACATGTACGATCAAATACCATCCGGCAATCAACAGGACTGCCGAAACTGTCGTCCCAAGCAGAAGATTCTTTTCTTTTCCGTAGACAGAAATCATCTGGTTTTCCTCCTGTATCAAGCTTTCCAGACTTTTCGCAATCGCTCTTTTTCTCCTTTCTCCCACTCCCTTTTTCTCCTGCCCCCCAGAAAGAAGTAATGGAAGTGTTTCTTCAAACCATCTTGCAAGCGCCCGGATCACTTCTCCGCTTGCCACTTCCCCTTTTTCCAGTCCGCCCATTCCATCACAGACCGCCGCCAATAAGATTTCTCCTTCTTTTGTCATTGCTGACCGAACTAGCAAGGAATCCTGATTGATCTTCTTTTTAATTCCTCTATCGCTGCACGCTGCACTCAACAATTTCATAAACCCTTCTCCTCTCTATTTTTACATGAAATGAAATTCAAACACCTCATCCGACAGACGGATTGTCACATTGTCTGACAGAGCAGTTTCCTGGTATGGGTGTAATGCCTTTCCCTCTACATAAGTTCCATTTGTCGAATTTTGATCCTCGATATAATACTGCCACCCTTGCTTGCTGATTTTTGCGTGACATCTGCTGACCGATGTATTATCCCGGATACAGTAATTGACTTTCCTCTGCTCCTTTCCAATCAAAAATGGCTGCGTATTGATCAGGATTCTCTCTCCTGTATCCTTTCGAAGCAAATATGCAAACTCTGCATTGTGAAGTACTGTTGTTTCTCCTCCCGCTGCATTTAGCAATGTTGTTTCTCCCACGCCTTCACTTGCCATCATATATTCCTCCATATTCCATTCTCTCTCTTCTTCTCTTTTCCTTCTTCCAGGCGAATATCTGCTTTCTGTCCTTCCATCCACTTGTCGTACCTGCCTTTTTGATGTCTGCATCTGTTGGTATGTATGTTGCATTCTTGCTCCGTTCTTCTCTGCATGTTTTTTCTGATTTGTATGCACTGACATCCAAATCATGGCTGCCATTCCTCCGATCCCTACTATTCCTCCGAAAACAGCCAGCATCACCCCTGTTCTCCCGGTTTCTCCTCCGTTTTGGTTCTCTCTATTTTCCAGTGAATCTATTTTTTTACTAAATCTTTTTCGCTCTTTTTCTGCCTGCTCTGTATGCTTCTCTGTATGCTTCTCTGTTTGCTTTTCTCCCTCCGCCATTGTTTCCGGCTTTTTATAAGGAATTTCAAATGTATCCAATGCCTTTCTGATATGATAGATCTGCACTGCATATGGCACCATCCCCTCCTGGAACACATTAATTCCCACAACTTCCCTGTTGGCATTTAGAAGCGGGCTTCCAGCCCCTGCTCCATATAGTGGAATATTATGTTCGATGACTTTATCATTCTCTCCATCTGGTACCTCCTCCGATTCACTAAGACGGATAACCTCTCCTCGCTCTGATATCTGTGGAATTTTCTCCAAAATCTTTTCCCGGTATCCCTCCCCAGAACAGCCGACAAACGTAATAGGGTTTCCTTCTTCCGGCGGCACTCCTTCCCCTAATGTCAAACTCTCTCTGTCGTATAACTTCGACGACAACTGCAAAACTGCAAAATCCATCCGATCACTCTGCACACTTGCATGAATCTTTGCAGGAACAAACATATTTTTTCCTGTCATTACGTAGATTCCCAACCTTTCATCTTTCTCCGGCAATTCGTTCAGCGCATGCTCTTCCATAATTTTTTCCAAAAGTATCTCATCTGGAACCGCCACATGCTTATTCGTAAGAACTGCTTGCTCGTTGATCAGAAAAGAAGTCCCATTGAGATAATAGGACACTTCCCCACTGTCGTTTCGATAACCAACTGCTACCGGAAGAACGGCATCCGAAATCATTTCCTCTCTTTCATCTGATTTTGCTGCTCCCTCTTCTGCCACAGTTATCGTCGGAAGACAGCACACTGCCACAACTGTCATCCAGATTACAAGCAACAGCTTTTTCACTTCTTTTGTCATATACACCATCTCCTCTGAATCCATGTCTTTTTCCCGCTTCTTTCTCATAAACTGTTAAAAATGTCTTTGGAGTATCTATGAAAAACAAATATCTTACTTCATTTACTGCACTGCTCTTATCGTCCTCTTTACTCTTCTCCGGCTGCTCTTCTATTCGAGCATCTTCCGACACTAACACCGCTTTCCGTCAATTTACTCTTGAACTATTCCGGCAGGATGTGGCTGCAAATACTATTGGACTACATTACACATTGAAAGATCCATCTGCCTACGATATCGTCCAGGCTCCGGTTACATACGGATCTTTTTCCACAAATACGACCGGAATGATGGCATCTCTAGAAAACAGTCTTTCTGCTTTGTCCCATTATCACTATGAAGATCTCACAGACGAAAATAAACTCACCTACGATATTCTCAAATCTTATTTGCAGACTGCCCAAAAAGGCGCTCCCTATCTCTTATACGAGGAACCATTAGGAGAGATTACCGGAATTCAGGCACAGCTCCCGGTACTGTTAGCGGAATATCCATTTCATGATATAAAAGATGTCGATACATATCTCTCACTCTTATCCTGTACCCCGGATTACTTCAACTCTCTGATCTCCTTCGAAAAGGAGAAGGCAGATAGTGGTCTATTTATCCCGGACAGCACCGTAGATGCTGTGGTCGACCAATGTAGTTCCTTTGTCGACATGAAAGATTCCAATTATCTGCTCACAACTTTTGATGAACGGCTTTCCAAGATACCTGGACTTTCTTCTACTGTAAAAAGGAATTATCAAAAGAAAAATCAAGAAATGATTGCAAATGCTGTCGTTCCGGCTTATGAGTCACTGATCGATGCCCTTCTAGAACTGCGCGGCAGTGGAAAAAATAAAAAGGGAGTCTGTTATTTTCCGAATGGAAAAGAATACTATAGCTATGTCGTAGAAAGAGATACCGGCTCACCTCGCTCGGTATCCGAAATAAAAAAATTAATCCATGACCAGATTTCCTCTGATCTTTTGTCTATTCAGACATTGCTGTCCAAAGATCCTGAACTTGCCTCGCGTCCTGTCTCTGCCGAAGCACCTCCAGACAAGTCAGATATTTTTCTGCAAAACCAGATTGATCGGAATCAGCCAGAACAGATTTTGACATTGCTGGAACAAAAATCTTCTGCTGCCTTTCCTGCTCCTCCGGACGTAACTGCTCAAGTGAAATATGTTCCCAATGCTATGGAACCTTATCTGAGCCCTGCATTTTATATGGTTCCCGCCATTGACGACCAGTCAGAAAATGTAATCTACATCAACCAATCACGCAATGTCGATACCCTAAAACTATTTACGACACTTGCACACGAAGGCTATCCCGGACACTTGTATCAAACAACTTATTTTGCTGAAAAAAATACAGAACCTCTCCGCAGCATTTTTAATTTTAGCGGTTATGTGGAAGGATGGGCAACTTATGCCGAGATGTGCTCCTACTATCTGAGTCCGCTGCCAAAAGACCAGGCTGCGCTGTTTCAAAAAAATGGTTCTCTGACACTTGGACTCTATGCTGCCGCAGATATTGGAATCCATTACGATGGATGGTCGGTACCCGATACTGTACGCTTTTTCTCTGATTATGGAATCAAAGATACCGATGCTATCCAGGAAATATATAATTTGATCCTATCTGATCCGGGAAATTACTTGAAATATTATGTTGGCTATCTTGAATTTATGGAATTGAAAAAGAAAGCGATGAAAATAGACGGAGATGAATTCTCCCAGAAAAACTTTCACCGTGCAGTTCTCGATGTCGGACCTGCCCCATTTGATATTGTTTCTAAATATGCGGTTGATAGATAAGCTGCCCTGTCACACATCCGACTCCTCTGTGGCATACAATACAATAAGATATTTCCAAGGAGGTTTTTATGTCTTTCTTACCAGTATTCCTATTGCTGCTCTTTCTTCTCTTCCTTTTGAATTATCACAAAAGGAAAAAGCTGATTCTTCAGATCCAAAGAATGCCCTCTGAAAAGAAATCGGCTCTTTTGCAGAACTTGCTCCATCCATATGATTTGTCCTATCTGCCTCTACATGATCTCTTTACCTATCGAGAGGACGCGTGGCTCCCAAAAACCTGCCGCCGTCCTGCTGATACTGCCATCCGCGATCTTTCTCTTCAGGATGCTCTTCTGATCTACTTTGACTATAACGAAAAAACATGTCTGATCAAGTTGAAAAAAGGTCAATATGGAATCTATTTTGGCGGAGAGATCGGACTATATTGTGCTGACCACATTGTCTCTCCCCAAAACAGAACTACAACCCGATTTTTTAGTATAGCAGAATCTGAATTTCTTCCTCTTTCCTTAGAGCTTCTGGAAGAAGACCTGTCCACTTTTCAGCTCAGCAAACGACACTGGCGACTAAGCGGATTCCAAATTGGACGATGTCCTGTTTCCGCAGACTCTCAATTAAAAGTATCTGTTACCTTTCCGGATACATTCATGCTGCAAAGATTCATTCACGGCTTACTGGAAGCAGGTTATTCCGAATGCGAGCTTACGATTCGCAAACTTACGATTTCTTTCCTCTTTCCTTCCGTCAACGAATCCCCCAATTATCATACACGATCCTCGCAGTTTAAAGAGAATGCAGTCAAATGGCAAAACGCTTTCCACTGTCATCTGTATTCTTTCCTTACGCCCCCTTTTGACAATACCACAGATAAACTAATCTATCTGCACACTTCTCATCCTTCTATGTTCCGGTATCTATGCCGCATCAGAAGCTGACAGTTCCACATAACGAAAACACTGAATTTTACGATATACCCGATAACAAAATACACTGAATTCTACGAGAATTTCCTTACGGAACCGGAGAGCTTTCCTACTCTCCGGTTCAGTCTGTCAGAAAATCATTACCCGGCATACATCCCCGATGCAAGCAGTACACTTACTGCAATTCCTGCAAATGTCGCCAAAAGCGCTCCCGCCAGTGTGTATCTTGTCTTTTTGATATTCGCTGTCATAAAATACACAGACATCGTATAAAAGATTGTCTCCGTGCAGCTCATCATGATAGATGCCACAAGCCCAATGTACGAATCTGTTCCATATTCCTTAAAGATGTCCAGTACCAGCCCTGTAGCTGCTGAGGAAGAAAACATCCTGACGATCGTAAGCGGTACGAGCTGTACCGGAAATCCGATATGTACCACAAACCTACTGACCACTTCCGCAAAAAAATCTAAAAATCCAGAAGCTCTCAATACTCCTACCGCAACCATCAGCCCGATCAATGTAGGCATAATCTTAATAACAGTAAAAAATCCCTTTCTCGCACCCTTTATAAAATGCTCATAGACATTTGTCTTCATCAAAATTCCAAAACCGACGATATAGAAAATCACAAAAGGTACGATAAAATCACTCAGATATAGTAAGAACTTCATCTACTCCTCCGTTTTCATAAATAGGCTCTTATCATCTTATGAAAACGGAAAACTATTTATACTGATCTTCCTCCAAAATCCGCTCGATTGCCTCCCGGATCACCTCTGACTTTGCCACTTTCAGGCGCTCACAGTAAGCATTCAGGCGCTTTAACGTCTGTTCATCCAGGCGTAGAGAACAGATCTTCTCCTTATTGTCACTCCCCTTTGGTCTTCCTGGTTTTCCCATAATCTCATCTCCTTTTTTGTATTACAATAATCATAATATATGTATTACAAAAAATCAAGTCTAAAATATGTTTTGGTATTTCAAAAAACACACCAGGATGACAAAATCTCTTTTCCTACACGCGCTTCCTTTTCCTCATCGCCATTGCAAATGCTACTCCGACTACCGTACTGACCAGCGTCGCCACAATCCCCGCCCCGACAATCCCTGCCGGATTTACACTTCCATACTGACTCCGATAGGCAATGATATTGATTGGAATGAGCTGCAAAGAAGAAATATTTAAAATCAAAAACGTACACATATCTCTGCTCGCAATGCTTTTGTCCTTGTTTGGATTGACTTCCTGAAGACTCTTCATCGCCATCAGTCCTGCCGGCGTTGCTGCCCATCCAAGCCCCAGGATGTTTGCAATGATATTTGTTGTAATATGTCTATTTGCTTCGTGTCCTTCTGGCACGTCTGGAAACAGAAAATGTACCACAGGCTGTAGTTTTCGCGATGCTGCAGCGATCAGCCCTGACCGCTGTGCAATTTCCATAAGCCCTACCCAAAAAGACATTACTCCAAGCATTGTAATACAAAGTGTCACTGCTTCCTTGGAAGAGTCCAGCGCCGCGTTCGTGACATCTGCCATCCTCCCTGTCAACGCTCCATAGATAATTCCTACAAGTATCATTCCTGCCCAAAGATCATTTAACAACTTTTTCTCCCCCATATTTATTTTATAAATATACTCTATGTCCGGGGGAACTCTTATATTCTCTAAAGCTGCATCTCCACCCGCTCGATCCGGTTCCGGATATTTCTGTCAATCTCATCAAACACAAGCTGCTTGTTGTATTGATAATATCTATCGCACTGGTATTCCTGAAGGAACTTTACACTGTAAGCATTCATATTTAGTTCCGTGATAAAGATTGTCATTTCCTGACTGGCTCCAAAGGCAATATCCATAAAGTCAAATGCATACTCCAGTTTCTGTCCCGCAGATTCCTCCAGCTTTTCATAAGCACCGCGCTCTTCTGCAAAAAGTCCGCGGATTTTCTCAAATGCATCCTCTCCATCAGAAATCTGCTCCTCCTCCAATACCTTCAGATACAGTTCCAATTTCTCGATCCCTTTTCGATAAACAATCTTTTCCGTTTTTGTGAGCAGTTTTGCACGTTCTTTTTCCTTCTGTTCCTCACAAGTTTCTTCTAAAATTTCCCGGAATGCCTCCACTGCTTCCTTTTTCTGACCAAGCACATCTTTGTATTGTTTTAACTTCTCAAACAGCATAGAAACATAAGCTTCCTGCCCAAATACTTTGCGGAAAACTTCTGTGACACGCGCAAGGAGCAGGCTGATCACACTTAGCTTTTCATCAAAAGATGCATGGGAAATCTTTTTCAACAAGATTTCCGGAATCTTTCCTTCCATCACCTGTTCAACCTGATAATCTGCCTCATAGCGGTAATACAGCTCCAGATAATTTGCAAAATCCTTTGCAATCTCCGGAAACTGAATATAGGAACCGACCACATCTCTGTCTACTTTTTTCCCCAGTTTTTCATACACTTGGATCAGCCTTGACAGATCTTCCCATCCTCTTGGTGTTGCGAAGAAGGAGCCATCTACTGTATGTTCCATCTTGTAAAAATAATTTTGTCTGTTTGTCAGATAAGAAATCACTGCCGGGTGAATCCCCTGATGGTAAGCATACTCTTTCCAAACCGAAAAATCTGCTTCCACCTCGATTTTCTTCACGCGGTCCATCGTCACCACATCAAATTCTCTGACGGACTTGTTATACTCCGGCGGATTCCCCGCTGCCACAATCACCCAGCCTTTTGGTACTTCATGATTTCCAAACGTCTTATACTGCAGAAACTGAAGCATTGCCGGAGCAAGTGTCTCCGACACACAGTTGATCTCATCGATAAATAAAATTCCTTCTGAAAGCCCTGTTTCTTCTATCTTTTTATACACCGATGCAATGATCTCACTCATTGTATATTCTGTAACCGAATACGCTTTTCCCCCATACTCATTTTTTGAGATCAGCGGTAATCCAATCGCACTCTGTCTTGTATGGTGCGTGATTGTATACGCCACCAGCCCGATCCCACATTCTCTCGCAACCTGTTCCATAATCTGTGTTTTTCCGATTCCCGGTGCTCCTAAAAGAAATATCGGTCGCTGTCTCATCACCGGGATCTCATATTCTCCATATGCATCTTTCAGCAAATATGCTTCGATTGAATCTTTGATTTCTTCCTTTGCTCTCTTAATATCCATATTCCATCTCACCTTCTGTTCTTCTTAATTGTTCTGGCTCCAGTATCAGTTTCATCGCCCACGCCGGCACGTCCACATCACTGTAATCCTCTTTTAAAAATACGAACGCAGTTTCATACAACGGCTTTTTCGCCGGGAATGTTCCATATCCATCTGTAAAATAAATCAGACCACGGAGTCTTCGAAACGCTTTCTTTGCAATCAACTTATTGACATAACCGAACACAGGGCGAAAATCAGTGCCGCCAAATCCATGTATCTCAAACTGCTCCATATAGCGTTCCATCTCTTCCTGATTATGGATCACTACATCTGACTGTACTTTATCATCACACTGGATGATATGCACACAGATTTTTCTGAAAAAGCTCTCCGACTCACTTAACACACTGTATGTCTGCTCTAAAAATTTTCGGATCAGCTCTTCTTTGCACGACATCGATGTATCAACGGCAATGACAAAGTCCTCGACTTTATGCACTTCCTTCGTCTCCTGTGGTTCGATCAATGGTACATTTCCGAACATCTCCATTCCATAGTGATAAAATATATAATCAAAGGTATCTGGATCTACCTGTATTTCCTCTTTTAGTACTGAAAATTTTCTCAAAAATTTTTTATAATCATATCGTGTCCGATTTTCTACGCGCACCTGCTCTGCAAGTGCCTCTGCATCTTCTGATGCTTCTTTTGCAAACGTCTCCATTTTCGTCTGAAGCTTCTCGTTTTCCTCTTTCCACTCTTTCTGCCGTTCCATCATTTTCTGCGGCGGAATTTCCTGATTCCAAAGCTGATGATCATCCACAAAAAACTCTCCTCGCAGTTTTTCAAAATCAGCTTCTCCAATCCATGTATCTTCTTCTCTTCCCGCCTCTTTTTCTTCCAACACTTGATAAATTCCTGCGACTGTCAGCACCTTCATCTTTTCCCGCAGACTCTGATACACTTTTTTCCGATATGGCGAAACATATCTTCTGACTGCGCGTACAGAAAGTCCGTCAATGATCGACTCCACCGCAATATCTGCCGCAAGATCCCACAAAGCGGTATCTACAGTTTTCGGAATCGTCAAATGTCCAAACAGACAATGAAATACTATATGAAGATAGGCTCGATTAATATAGATCCGATCCTTTTTATACAGGTAGATCAATGCATCCGGATAAAAATAAATGCCAAATCCATCTGTCCCCATCCCTGTTATATTCGTCTCCGGCAAAAAGAAAAATCGACTCAAAGACACATCAAGAAATCGCATCGACAAATACAGTTCATTTCTCGCCTGCTTCCAGATATCCATGCAGATCTCAATCTTTTCCAGTTCTCTTTGCTGCTGTTTCTGTATAATATTCATCGCTTCCTCCTCTCTTTTTATCATTGCTTTTCTTATCTTTCTTCCTTCTATAATTCAAACTTCTTCTTTTTCTCTGTTACAGCAAATCTCTGATGATACTGCTCCATCAGATAGCTCATCATCGATGCCTCCCCGGTTATCCCCACCATGTCTATTAATACACGAAGGTTATCCACATTGTCAATACAATGTTCCACATAATATGTGAGAAGTTTCATATCTTTTTTCTTCAAAAGATACTCTGACACATTTTCCACATGAGATTTTAAGTACCCCTCATACTGTTCCTTTGCATCCTCCGCAAGCCGGTACGGATACAAAAGTCGTGCAAATGCAAGTGCCACCACAACTTCTTCCTGCTCATTTTCCACCGCCCACGCAAACCGCTTATCATACTGGTCAAATTGCAATTCATTCTTCACGATACAATTTCGATACCACATCCCACTTCCGTGCGTCTTTGTGACGAGGATCCTCGCCGGAGTATTTTCCACTGCCTCCTCAAAATATTCCGGAAAGATCAGCTTTGCATCTCCATCCGGGCAGTGATACATGACTTCTTGTTCCTCTCCGATCTCAATGAGCAGTTCCCGGAAGCACGACCTTTTTTCGGGAACCACCGTCACATCCATTTTTTCAATCTGATGACATCCGGTAAATGCCCCTGCCCCAATATCTCGAATATCTGTAGAAAACTTCAATCGTTTTAAATTTCTACAATTATAAAACGCATACCGACCGATTTTCTCGATCGTATCCGGCAAAACAATTTCCTCCAACCGTTCTCCACACAACGCATCCTGCCCGGTTTCCTCCTCCGGCGGATGGTCCATATGTGACGAAAATGCATACGGTGCAATCTCCGTCACCCTGTATCCATCAATTTCCCGCGGAATCACCGCACTCTCTCCATACGAAAAACAGCGCAAAATAATTGCGCTGTCTCCGTTGACTTTTATTTCAAATTCCTTATTCTTCTGTCTCTGTTCCATGTTCCTTTTCCTCTTTCTTCTCGAACACTGTGATATTTTTCTTTCTCAATCTCTCATACACATATCCTCTGAACAATGTATAGATCACAGAAACCATCGGGATAAAGATCAGCATTCCTACAAGTCCCATCAGACTTCCTCCAAGACTGACTGCAACAAGCACCCACATGGAAGGAAGGCCTACAGATCCTCCAACAACGTGCGGATAGATCAGATTTCCCTCCACCTGCTGTAAGACTAAGAATAAGACTATAAAACCGATCGCCTGCATTGGGTTGACCATCAGAATTAGAAATGTACCGATCACACATCCGATAAACGCCCCAAAAATCGGGATCAAAGCTGTAAATGCGATTAACACACCGATCAACAGTGCATATGGCATTCTCAGAATACTCATGCTGATAAAAAACATTGTTCCTAAAATAACCGCTTCCATACACTGCCCGGTAAGGAAATTGGAAAATGTCCGGTAAGTCAGTGAACAAATATCAAGAACAGTACTAACCTTTTTCTCCGGCAAAAATGCATACAGCACCTTCTGGATCTGAACTGTCAGCTTCTTTTTCTGAAGTAGGATATAACATGCAAATACCGCTGAAATAAAGAATGTTGTCAATCCACTGACAATACTTTTTGCCGCTGCAAAAGTTGTATTTAAGACACTTCCTGCTCCATTTCTGAGAAAATCAATTCCGCCTTGGATCATCTTATCCCAGTCAAACTCCATCGTCTCAATCCACTCGATGATTCCCGTATTATTTTGAAATAAATCTTCTGCCCACAGCTCAAGCTTCGGTATAAATACCTGAATGCTTTCTCCCAGCATTAAAATTGTTTTTCCTAGCTGCGGAAATACAACGAAGATTACAACAAAGATAATACCAAGTACAAGCATAATCGACAAGACTAAACTACACGGTTTCTTGATTTTCTGCACAATCTTGTTATTCTTTGCCCATTGATTGGAGAAAAATACTTTCTCCATAAAATTCATCGGAACATTTAGTATGAATGCGATCGCACCTCCCAAAATAAATGGAAAAGCAATGCTAAACAAAAAATGAACCGCATCCAGAACAATTTCATACTTCCACAGACCGATCACGATCAACGCTGTGAAAAGGATCAGTCCGCGGATTTTTTTGATTGATTCGTTATTTAAGTTCATTGAACCCCCTTCTATTTCTTACGGAAGCATTTTAATAACTGAATGATCGGAAGGTTTGCAGCTGCAAGACCATATACGATCAGTAACTGCTGGATGGTCAATGTAGATACTTTAAATACAGAGTGCAGTGCCGGAATCATCAGTACACTTGTAATCAATACTAATCCGAGAAGGAATGCCCCGATCAGATAAATATTGTTCCACATTTTTTTCTTAAAGAGAACCGGTCTGTCTGATTTACAGTTAAATCCATGAACAAGTCTTGCTGTACAAAGAGTACCAAATGCCATTGTACTTGCAAGCACTGCATCGCCACCCTTGAATCCAATTAAAAATGCGATCATTGTTGTTACACCGATAGAAAGACCTTCTGTTGCAATCTTAATCAGGAAATCTTTTGTCAGAATAGATTCGTTCATCGGACGAGGTTTTTCATTCATGACATCTTTTGTATGTGGTTCCAGACCAAGTGCAATTGCCGGAAGGCTATCTGTCAGCAAGTTGATAAACAATAAGTGTACCGGTGCAAATGGAACCGGAAGACCTGCGATAGATGCATACAATACCGCAAGGATTGCACCGAAGTTACCGGATAACAGGAACTGGATGGAACCTTTGATATTTTTATAGACATTACGTCCGTTTTCTACTGCCTTAATAATTGTTGCAAAGTTATCGTCTGTCAGTACCATAGATGCTGCATCTTTGGAAACTTCACTTCCTGTGATTCCCATTGCAACACCAATATCCGCCTGCTTTAATGCAGGGGCATCGTTGACACCGTCACCTGTCATAGATACGATATTTCCTTTTTCCTGCCATGCGCGCACAATACGGATTTTATGTTCCGGTGAAACTCGTGCATATACTGACACATGCTCTACAAAATCTTTTAACTCTTCATCCGATAAATTATCAATCTCCGCACCTTCACATGCCTCTGATTCGTCTTTTAAAATACCAATTCTCTTAGCGATCGCTGCTGCTGTCACCTTGTGGTCACCTGTGATCATAATTGGCTTGATTCCTGCGCGGATACATTCTGCAACCGCATCTGCAGATTCTACTCGCGGCGGATCCATCATAGAGATCAGACCAAGGAAGATCAGATCGTTTTCATCTTCCAGGCAAAGATCTCTTTCATCTTCCATCTTCTTATATGCAAATGCAAGCACACGAAGTCCGCCTCTTGAAAATTCCTGGTTCTGTGCTTCGATCGCTGCTTTGTCAGCATCTGTGATCGGGCAGACACTATCTCCCTTTTGAATATAAGCCATACGGTTTAAGAGTACATCTACTGCACCCTTTGTGATCATGACACGCTCTCCGTCCATCTCATTGACAGTGGACATTAATTTTCTGTCACTGTCAAACGGAATCTCTGTCTTTCTCGGATAGGCTTCTCTGACATCCATTGTCCCTACTCCAAGTCTTGTTCCGATATTGATCAGAGCTGTCTCTGTCGGGTCACCGATTTCCATACCATCTACGTTTGTAGAGTCATTACAGAGAATACTGTAATCCAAAAGCTGTCTTTGCTCTTTCTTCTGAATATCGATCTCGGCTGCCGGAATTCTCTTTTCGTTTACATAATAATCTTCTACTGTCATCTTATTCTGTGTCAGAGTACCTGTCTTATCCGAACAGATGATAGATACACTTCCAAGTCCTTCTACAGCCTGAAGCTTACGGATGATCGCATGTTCTTTTGCCATCTTCTGTGTACCAAAAGAAAGAACGATCGTCACGATAGAGCTTAATGCCTCTGGGATTGCCGCTACTGCAAGGGCAACTGCAAAGAGGAATGCATCTCCGATAGAATCTCCGCGGAATACATTGATTCCAAATAAAATACCACAGAAAATTAAAATAATGATAGATAATTTCTGTCCAAACTGATCTAAGTTAATCTGAAGTGGAGTACGTTTCTCAGAAGTTGTTTTCAACAATGTTGCGATCTTACCAACCTCCGTCTCCATACCGATTCCGGTTACAAGGAAAGAACCTCTTCCGTAAGTGACAAAGCTTCCTGAGAATACCATGTTTGTCTGGTCTCCAAGTGGAACTTCTCCAGAAATCACTTCATCTGACTTTTCTACACCAAGACTTTCACCTGTAAGGGCGCTCTCGTCAATTTTCAAGCTTGCATTCTGAAGAATACGTCCGTCTGCCGGCACATAGTCTCCGGCTTCCAGCATAACTTCATCACCAACGGTTAATTCTACCGAAGGAATCTGGATCACATTTCCATTACGAAGTACCTTCGCTGTCGGACCTGATAATTTTTTTAAACTGTTTAATGACTGTTCTGCCTTGACCGTCTGCACAGTTCCGAGAATCGCATTCATCGTGATTACGACTAAAATAACGATCGCACTCTCTGCATCCCCGAGGAATCCAGATACAATCGCTGCTGCGATCAGAATGATTACAAGGAAATCTTTATACTGTTCCAGGAAAATCTGAAACGTGCTCTTTTTCTTTCCTTCCACCAGCTCATTCTTTCCATATTTTTCCTGGTGTTCCCTGACCTGCTGGTCTGTAAGCGGCTCCTGCTGGCCGTTTACCTTTTTTCTTGTCTCTTCTTTCGACAATTGATAAAATTTGTCCATGTTTCACCCTCCTATCCTGCAATGAAGAAGTTTCTATCTGTCACCATAGGTTCTTCCAACGCCTCCTGCTGCTATATGACCTTGTCTTTATTATGCCAGAATCTGTAAAAACATTTCAACATCAAAGAAAAAGATCTTATAACTGTAAAATAGAAAATGACGAGACTTTTATTGCATATGTTTGTTATATGCAATAAAAGTCTCGCCATTTAATTACGATACGGATGAATTTTCATCGTCCTGACGTCATCGTAAACGTTGGGTAACGCTAGCTACTCCCTTTTATTCATTATGGTTACTATACGACAATCTGATTCACATTGTCAACTATTTATTTCACTTTCATAAAAAAGTTATTTCTTTCAGATTATTGTCTCTTCTAATAAATTGCTTCTTCCGTTTCAAAATCAAACAGAATCATATCTTTTGTATCAAATCCAAAAAATACCTTATCCTCTTTTCGGATCTTCGTATCTGCTTTCACTCTCGCAGACACTTGCTGCCCTTCGTAAGTAAAATAAAGATAAGTCTCTGCTCCCAGCATTTCATAGACACTCACCTGTGACTGCAACACCAGATCACTCACTTCGGATTCTTCTGGACTCCATACTTTCACATGCTCTGGCCTCACTCCCATCGTCACTTGCTTGCCATCATACCCTTCATTTCTTAGCCGCTCTTTTCTTCCATCTATAATCTGCACTTCACAATCTGCAGTTTCCAAAAAGACACCCGTTTTCTTCACACGGCATATTCCCGAAATAAAATTCATCTGTGGTGATCCGATAAATCCGGCAACAAATCTATTTGCAGGGAAATCATACAGCCGTTGCGGTGTATCTACCTGTTGGATGATCCCATCTTTCATCACGACAATGCGTGTTCCGAGTGTCATCGCCTCTGTCTGGTCATGGGTCACATAAATGAACGTAGTCTGAAGTTCCTTGTAAAGTCTCATGATCTCAATCCGCATCTGTGTACGGAGTTTTGCATCGAGATTGGACAACGGCTCATCCATCAGAAACACTTTCGGATGTCTGACGATCGCACGTCCCATTGCCACTCTCTGCTTCTGTCCTCCTGAAAGCTGTCCCGGTTTTCTATCCAGAATCTCTTCAATCTTCAAAATCTGTGCTACCTCGTGTACCCGTTCTTTGATCTCTTTTTTCGAAACTTTCTTTAACTTCATACTGTAAGCAATATTTTCGAATACGGTCATGTGAGGATACAATGCATAGCTTTGAAATACCATTGCAATATTCCGATTGCAGGACTCCACCTCGTTCATTCGCTCACCATCAATCAGAAGTTCCCCCTCCGAAATAGATTCCAATCCGGCGATCATCCGTAACGTTGTCGATTTTCCACATCCGGAAGGTCCTACAAAGATTACAAATTCTTTATCCGGAATCTCCAGTGTAAAGTCCTGAACAGCCGTCACACCGCCTTCATATTTTTTATATACATGATTTAAAGTGATCTCTGCCATTCACTACACTCCTCTTTCTCTTCTCCTTGATCCAAAATAGAAAAAATATCTGCTACGGAAGGCAATACAACATCTGCCAAATCCTGAAAATCTTCCTTCCTACTGACACCGCTCAACACTCCAACTGCCTTCCCCTTACAATTTTTCGCAAATCTCATATCATTATAAGTATCTCCGACTACTGCAACTTCTTCTGGTTCAAGCCCATATGCTTTACAGAATGTTTCAAACATATCTGGATCCGGCTTTGGTCTTGCTAACCCATCATCGGCTCCAACATAATCGATCAAGTCTTCAATCTGCAATTTTCTCAGACAATGTCTTGTAGAAGCAATCGTATCTGTTGTGGCAATACCGATACGAATTTGTCTTTTCCTTAGCTGCTGAAATAATTCTGGAAGATCTGTAAATGTCTGAAACTGCATCCGGCTGTCTGTTACAATTTTTTCAAACAACCTGACAATCTGCTCCTGTGCCTTCCTGCTGTCTATGTAAATACCCTTACTTGCAAGTGCCTCTGTAATTTCCTCTGCAATTTCTTTATTGGATTTATAAGCAAGTGCACCATTGGGATCTATATCATCCCCGAAAACTCCCATTGCCTCCATTACTACATCCGCATGTTTCTGATCCGGCGATATCTGATTCTCAGTTAAAAATTCTGGTACAACTCTTTTTGCCGCCTGCACCCAAAATGAATGAAACTCTATCAAAGTCCCATCTTTGTCAAATAAAATTCCTTTTATATCCATCGTTTCCTCTTCTCTCTAAATCATCCCGGATGCTTTCTGAACCATCTCTCCAAACGTCTTGCACTGTGGTGTTTTTGTCCCATGGTAAATTGGATTGACATATCCTAAGAATGTACCATCTTCTTTTCGGACATCCAGACGCATCCATTCATATTCTCCTGCTGAAAAGAGAATCTCTGTCTTCGCCTCATAGACACCCTTCTCTATCTCCGTAAGTTCCATCCCCATTCTGACACGGTTGATCACAGCATATACAACCGGGCACTCTTCCAGTCCACGAATGACCACCTGATATTGTATACGCACCGCTTCCTTTGTTCCAACAGGAATATGTTCTCCCGGAAGATAGGTTTCTCCATCGGCTGTAATTTCTACCTCCAGTGTGCAATATCTGCTCACATAAACATGTCCTTTTCTCAAATTTTGCAACAGTTTTGTCGGTGTCAGCCCTTTACTGAATACATACGTTCCCGGATCTCCTGCCACAGATGGCTCTAAAGCCCCATCATATCTCTCCTCGATCAGATTGTGAGAATCACTTCCCCCAATTCCGTAGATTCGATACCCTTCCTGCCACAGCAAATCTAAAAACCGGATTGCTTTCTCATTGGATTCCTTTGCATATTCATATGTAGGATCGTTTACAATTTCCAGAAACTGAACCATACGAAGTGGAATCGAATGAAATTTCCATTTCCAAACATGTAAAAACGGATGATTGATGCTCACAAGCCATCCTCTTTCTGCTGCTTCCTGCAAAATCTCCGTAACCCATGTTTCTGCCTGTTCGGATGCCGGTCTGCAGATGATTTCTTTGATTCTGGACGGAAGTCGGTCAATTCCAAAAAGATTACAGTGCCCTTTTTCAGCAGTCACCTCAACTCCCGGAACAATCATCACTTCTGTATGCTTCCATCCCGTATGAATCACATTGTGCTCCGTCGGTACATAGAAATCCATTTGCATCTGCTTTGCCTTCTCCATTGCATTTGCAACAGTTTCCTTTCCATCTGACAATCTCGTATGCGTATGGAAATCCCCTTTATACCACCTTTCTTCGCCATTAAATTTCTGATTCCACGAAAATTGATCATAATACAGAGGGCATTTTTGTTCTTCGGAAACCCAGCATTCTTCTCCAATGCTTTCCTTAATTTCCTTTTTTTCTCCGGTGATCTCAAAGGTAACAGGTATCGTCTGTGCCCCCAAATATTTCCGGACCTCCTCGGTAAAAATGCAAAGTGTCAGTTTCCAACTTCCCTGACCAATTTTTCCCGGAACACCTCCGATGGCCGTACATTCCGAAGATGGCCCAATCTGAATGACTCTCTCACTGTACCCTAGTAATTTTTGGAATCGGGTCTTTCCGCTTTCATCCTGAAGAAACAGATATCCCATCAGCATTTCTACTTGTTCCACATCTACCATGATAGAAAGGACTTCCAGAGGTTCTGAAATCAGAACCTCTGCCTCTAAAATCCCATCTGTATTTTTGTTTATCTCAAATGAAATTTTTTCTCTCACACTTTTCTCCTCGCTTGTTTTATTTATTGACACTATCCAATGCTTTCTGTGCGGTCTTCTGCGCTTCATCCAATGCTTCTTTTGCGGAAATACCTTCAATTTCTACTTTATCTGCTGCAATACGCAATGCATCCATTACTTTTCCTCCGGTTGGATCTTCCGGCATGATCGATGCATGTGCTGCCTGCTGCAATGGAACAAGTGCCTGTGGATGTTCATTTGTATATGCTTCAAATGCCTCTACTTCCTGTGTGGAATTGCGCACAGCAACATAACCTGTTCCCATAGACCACTTTGCCTGATTTTCCGGCGTAGTAAAGAATTTCATAAATTCATATACCCCTTGCTTTTCTTCCTCTGAAGATCCCTCCAACATTACAAGCTGTAATGCTCCTGCAACCGGCGCTGATGGATTGTCTCCCCATCCCGGCTGCTCCATTGCAGCTACAATATCAAAATCAAGGTCTGCCTGATCTCCGGAAGATCCTGTATAACCTCCTGCCTTATTTTGCAGGACATCATCAATTGTTTTATACCAGTATTCCCATCCTTGTCCGCCAGAATGGATTCTCATCGTTTTATCTTCATGGATCCACTTACGGAAGCTTTCCCATACTTCTACCCACTCTTCGGAGTTGATCAGCACTTCTGTTTTGTCCTCGCTGAAGATTTGTGCTCCATTGCTGAGCGCCGCATCGATCATATTTCCAGATCCCCACATCGGCTCCCATCCATAGAATTCCTCTCCTTTTGACATTTTCTTTGCCGCTGCCTCCAAATCCTGCCATGTCTTAATGTCTTCTGCCTGGATACCTGCTTCTTCAAAAGCAGCTTTATTGTAATACATGACTTGGGTAGTTCCATATGCAGGGAATGCAAACAACTTTCCATCATCGATTCCCTGATTGTAAAATACCTCAATATAATCTTCTTTTTCAAACGCCTTATCGTCGTCTACAAATGGCTGAATATCTGCCACCAAGTCTTTTCTAGAAAGATTTCTCGCCTTATCTACATCAAGAAGTGCCATATCCGGAGCTTTTTTTCCTGCAATTCCTGCCTGCAGTTTTTCATATGTCTCATCATAGTCTGCCTGTGTCACGCTGTTGATCTCATATTGATCCTGTGAAGCATTAAACTCTTCCACCATATCTCCAAGAACTCCAACTGCAGTCTTTCCTCCGGAATACCAAAAATCAATCTTTACTTTTCCATCCTCAGTCTTTGCTGTCTCCTCTTTTTTTGCTCCTCCACATCCTGCAAATGCAGATGCTGTCATTGTACAAATTAACCCGATTGCCATGATTTTCTTTAATTTCATATATTTTCCTATCCTTTCATTCCTGTGTCGCCGCCGATTCCATTGATAAACCACTTCTGTGTAAACATAAATAAGATTAAAAGCGGCACAACGATAATCGTGCTTCCTGCCATTACTTTCGGCCATTCAGTTCCATAAGCTCCGCCTTCGATAAAATATCTGCGAAGTCCCTGTGAGACAAGACTCATCTCCGGTGAATCCGTGATCAGCGAAGGCCACATATAATTATTGTAACTACTGATAAAACTCATCAGCCCAAATGTAATAAATGACGATTTTGTCATTGGTGTTACGATTTTCCATAAGATTTTCCATGCATTTGCTCCATCGATTTTGGCTGCTTCCACCAGCCCTGCCGGAACTTGCATAAATGCCTGACGCAAAAGGAAAATCCCAAAAATACTGACTGCATTTGATATGATCAGTCCTGTATAAGTGTTAAGTAAGTTCCAATTAGATAAAATGATATAACTTGGAACATACGTTGCTGCTGTTGGAAGCATATACGTCGCCATGATTACAGCAAACAACATTTTTCTGCCTCGAAATTTCATAAACACAATCGCATATGCGATCATTGCTCCTGTGACAACTTGAATTGCAACTGTACATACAGATACAAATAAACTGTTGCCAATATATCTTACCATTGGAGATTCAAACAAAACTTCCGAGAAATTCTGCCATTGTGCAGTCTCCGGCAGAAAAACACTGACATCCATAATTTCCGCCTTCGTTTTTAATGCACTGATAATCATCCATACAAATGGAAATGCCGTCACAAGACTTGCCAAAAGCAGTACCGCCATTTTTAACAGATGCAGTAAACTATTTATAATCTTCCTGCCCGGCCCGAACATTACTGCCCCTTGTCTGCGGGTCTGTTGTCCCGTCTGATATCCATTTAATAGTTTCTGTCCTTCCATGCTGTTCCTTTCTAATAATGTACCCATTTTTTCGATGCCGTAAATTGCACACAGGAAAGCAGTACTGTGATCAAAATAATCACGATTGCAACTGCAGTCGCCTCTCCCATGTTAAATTCCTCAAACCCTAATTGATAATACATGTACAGCAAAGTTCTTGTACTTCCTGACGGTCCACCCTGTGTCAGAATCTGAATCTGGTCATATGCCTGAAGAGAATTGACCATCGTAATGATCATGAGGAAAAACGTAGTTGGGGAAATGCACGGAATTGTAATATCACGAAACCTCTTCCATTTCTTTGCCCCATCCAGTCCACACGCCTCATACAGATCTTTTGGCACTTTCTCCAGAGCTGATAAATAAAAGATCATTGCATAACCAAGACTCTTCCAAACTGTTACCAGTATTACGGACAGCATCGCTGTATCTGAGCTTTGAATCCACTGCAAGCCCGGTAAATGGAAAAATTTTAAGACTGTATTTGCCATTCCTACTTGAGGTTCAAAAATCCATGTCCACACAATGGAAACTGCTACGGTCGGTGTTACCCACGGAGAGAATAGAATAAATTTATAAATTCCGCTCCCTCTAAAATTTTTCTGAAGCAGCAAGGCAAGCAGCAAGCCCCCGACAATTGTCGGAATGATCGTCCCCACGCTAAATAGAATTGTATTTCCCAGTGCTTCATAGAACCGTTCATCGGTGAACAAAGATTTAAAGTTGTCAAAAAACACAAAATTGTATGTGGGACTCATATAATCCCAATCGGTAAAGCTGATAAATAAAGACCTGAATATTGGATAAATCCAGAAAACGATCAGCGGGATCAGGGCTGGTATGACAAACAACCAAACTCCTCCCATCTGTTTCAGCCTTTGCATAATGCTCTTTCGGTTCATAACTTTCTCCTTTCCGAAACGCATTATACAAGGCATTTATAAAATCTACTTTCCTGTTTTTGTAAAGAATACATTAAATATTAAGAGCATTATGAGCTGTGTCCCCGGAAGTGATAACCAGATACCATTGATTTTGAAAACATATGGTAATAGAAAAATCAAAAATGGTGCCACGACAATTGTCTCACCATAAATAAGCTGCATTGCTTTTTTCACCTGAAGTGTCGCATTCAAATAAGAAATATGGAACTTTGCCAGTCCGGTGAACAAAAATGAAACCGCACTGACTGCCATCCCGGTTCCAAAATAAGCCTGGGAGTCCATCTGCATTCCAAAAACATCCGGAATATATTTTGATACTAAAATCACGATGACAAAGAAAACAGCACCCATTCCTACAACTGCAATCGATGCGATTTTTTTCACGAAACGAAGTTCTTCCATTTTTTTCGCTCCACTGTAAAAACTCATCAATGGTTGTGTGCCATCTCCAATTCCCATGAGCATAGACTGCACTGGGAAGACAATGTAGGAAATTACCGCATAGCACGCAACTGCTGCATCTCCTCCATATTTCAGACACTGTAAATTTGTGAAAAGCAGCACGATCGACGGGGCAAGCGACAATCCAAATGCGGAAATTCCTATTTTTAGAATTTCCCCGATCATCTTATGTTGCCACACTACCTTGAGATGTACTTTCTGCCTACCATAAATAAGATAGGAACTGATCACCAACACAACAAACTGTGCAGCAATTGTCCCAACTGCCGCTCCCCGGATTCCTATTTTTACAACAAACAATAACAGATAATTCAATACCCCATTGACTCCCATCCCGGCAGCCATGCTGACCATCGCCTGAAACGCAAGATTCCGATTCCGGAGCATTGGAATAAATCCGGTTCCCATCACCTGAAAGACTGCGCTGAAAATAATAATCTGAATATACTCTACGGCTTTCTGGTATACATCCCCTTTTGCTCCTAGCGCACTTAGAATAGCGGGATATGTAAATCCAAGCACAATAAGTAATACCATTGCTGCTGCAAACAGAAGTGTGATGGTCTGATGATACACCACTTCTCCTCTCTCTTGTTCTCCCTTCCCATTGCTATTGGAATACAGCACACTTCCCCCACTGCCAATTCCGATTCCCACTGCAGTGATCACCGCTGCAATCGGCCATGCGATATTGATGGCCGCAAGTCCTGCATCCCCAACTGCACGCCCGACAAACAAGCCATCCATCACCCCATAAAGACCGGACATCAAAAGTGAAAACACCGTTGGAATACAGTCCTGTGCGATCCTTTTTAATAAATATTTTCGATTCATTTGTTTTGCTTCCTTACCTTTTTCCTATAAATTGGTTGTTTGCACAACTTCTTCATTATAACTGATATCTTAATTTTATCAAAAAAATCTTTTTTAAATCTCTGTAAAATCTAATTTTTCATCTGACAAAACAGTGATCTACATGCCTGCATCGAACAACGAATCTTCTGTGAACAAAAAAACTGCCACAGCATAGCATCTTACTATACTGTGGCAGTTCCGCTCACTTCCAACTTTCTCAGAGTTTCTCATCCATTCGTTGGATTCTTTCTATACACAAATTAGTTTGTGATTGTGCACTCTGTTTCTTTATCAAATACATGAATCTTTTCTGCATCGAATGCAAACTTCACTGTATCACCTGTTCTTGCTGTTGTTCTTGGGTCAACTCTTGCTGTCATGCTTGATCCAGCATAGTCAAAGTATAAGTAAACTTCAGCACCTAACATTTCATATACACGAATCTTAGATTCGATAACTGTGTTTGGAGAAGATGCAATGAACATTGGCTCATCGTGAACATCTTCCGGACGAATACCAAGTACAACTGTTTTTCCGTCATATCCGCCTTCGATTAATTTTTTCGCTTTTGCTGGTGGAAGTTCGATTGCTGCTCCTCCAACTTCAAGAGCTACTTTATTTCCATTTACTTTACATGTTGCATCTAAGAAGTTCATCTGTGGTGATCCGATGAATCCAGCAACGAATAAGTTACATGGTGTATCATATAATACCTGTGGTGTATCTACCTGCTGAACGATACCTGCACTCATAACTACGATTCTTGTACCAAGTGTCATAGCCTCTGTCTGGTCATGAGTAACGTAGATGATTGTTGTACCTAATCTCTGGTGTAATTTAGAAATCTCGATACGCATCTGTCCTCTTAATTTTGCATCAAGGTTTGATAAAGGCTCATCCATAAGGAATACTTTTGGATTACGAACGATAGCACGACCCATAGCAACACGCTGTCTTTGTCCACCAGATAATGCCTTCGGTTTACGATCTAATAAGCTTTCAAGGTCAAGAATCTTAGCAGCTTCTTTTACCATTCTGTCGATCTCATCTTTTGGAACTTTTCTTAATTTCAGACCGAATGCCATGTTATCATATACTGTCATATGTGGGTACAAAGCATAGTTCTGGAATACCATCGCAATATCTCTGTCTTTTGGCTCTACATCATTTACCACTTTGTCTCCGATTTTCAATTCACCGGATGTGATTTCTTCCAGACCTGCGATCATACGAAGTGTTGTAGATTTACCACATCCTGAAGGACCTACAAAGATGATAAATTCTTTATCTTCAATCTCAAGGTTGAAGTCTTTTACAGCTTCAAAACCATTTGGATATGTTTTGTTAATGTGTTTTAATGATAAACTTGCCATTGTTACATTTCCTCCTAAACTTTCCAATTCATATCTTATTTCGTTTTTCGATATGATTAGTATAAGTGAAAATCAAATCTTGTTCCATGCTCCACTTGCACAAACTTTTTGGGAATTAGTATACAAGTTGCTCAAAACACCTCTAAATCAGGCTGTTATATACATCTCTCTTGGAAATCCCGCGATCCTTTGCTACCTTTTTCATCGCTTCCTTCTTATCGATTCCCTGATCCATATAATATTGTACATGGTCTTCCAGTGACATCTGCTCCCACTGACTTTGTGCTTCCTTTCGTATCTCTTCTCTGCTCTTTCCTTCCACTACGAGCACGCACTCTCCCTTTGGATCCGTTTCCTCGTAATAGACGATCGCCTCTCTTAAAGTTGTCACAAATGCAGTCTCATGCTTCTTTGTCAACTCCCGGCACACCGTGATTCTTCTATTGCCAAGTACTCCCTCCAGCTCCTTTAAGGTCTTCACAAGTCTGTGTGGAGCTTCATATAAAATGATAGTTCTCGTCTCTTGTTCCAGTTCCTTTACGACTTCCTGGCGCTCTTTCTTATCACTCGGAAGAAATGCTTCAAATGCGAATCTTCTCGTGGCAAGCCCGGAAATTGTTAATGCCGTAATACATGCCGCTGCCCCCGGAAGTGATGTGACTGTGATTCCGGCTTCGTAACACATTTTTACAAGCTCTTCTCCCGGATCTGAAATTCCCGGTGTACCCGCATCTGTAATGAGTGCAATATTCTGTCCTTCCAAAAGTTTCTGTACGAGTTTCTTTCCTTTTTCAATTTTATTATATTCGTGATAGCTCGTCATCGGCGTCTTGATTTCAAAATGATTGAGCAGTTTAATACTGTTTCTCGTATCTTCTGCAGCAATCAAATCCACTTCGCCAAGTACTCTTACCGCCCGGAAAGTCATGTCTTCCAGATTTCCGATCGGTGTTGCACATAAATATAAAATACCTGCCATGGCACTTTTCCTTTCTTCTTCCTTTTTCTCAGCGAGCCTGCTGCCACTAACGTTATGTCTACTATTTCATGCTGTATCCCTGAAGCAATTCTTCTGTATAAACTCCAGGCTCTCTGTACACGATTAACGGTGGCTCTACCTTCATCCGCGGTCTCCCACCTCTTGATCCTTCAATCAGCACCATATTCGGTTCTTTATCGATATATGGGTGCACAAGCCGCATCCGCTTCGGTTCAATTCCATGCATAGACATTTTCGTAAGAATTTCCGGCAATCGGAACGGTCTGTGTACCATATAAAATCTTCCCTTAAATTTCAGAAGTTTTGCACTCTCCCTTAAAATATCATCCAGTGTACACAACACTTCATGACGGGCAATCGTCTTTGCATCAGCCTCATTCTTAAGTCCATGTTCTCCTAACATGTAAGGCGGATTTGTTGTGATCACATCAAAAGAAGCGGGAGAAAATATCGTGCCCGCCTCCTTGATATCGCCTGTCTGAATCGTTATCTTCTGCTCCAGATGATTGTGTGCCACACTTCTTTGCGCCATATCCGCACTTTCTTTCTGGATCTCCAGCCCAGTAAAATGTTCCCCTTCTGTCTTTGCTTCCAGAAGGATTGGAATGATTCCCGTTCCTGTTCCAAGATCCAGCGCGCTCTCTCCCTTTTTGACTGCAGCAAAATTAGAAAGGAGCACTGCATCCATGCCAAAGCAGAATCTTCCCGGATGCTGGATGATTTCATACCCATGAATCTGGAGATCATCTAATCTCTCTTCCTGCTTTAAATTAGTTGTCATCTAACTTCGATTCTCCTGTACCTTTCTCAAGCGCAGCCAGCTCTCTCATCTGCTCTTTCGAGAGTCTGACTTCATTTTTCTTCCTTCTTGGTTTAAATTTCAATTCAGAAACTTTATATTCTCTGATCTCTTTCTCATCGTTGTCAAGCTTCACGATCACCTTCACAAGCTGTCTTAACACGCTCAGGCTATGAACCTCCCCTTTCAGGCCTTCCACAGTCGTGACCGTATCTCCTACAGAAGGAAGGTGACTGTTTAATTCTTCATAGGTCTCCTGCTCATTTGTCAGGCAGCACATTAACCTGCCGCATACTCCGGAGATCTTTGTCGGATTCAGAGACAAATTCTGCTCTTTCGCCATCTTGATCGATACCGGTGCAAATTCTGACAAGTAGGTGTGACAACAGAGCGGTCTTCCACAGACTCCAATACCTCCGCGGATCTTTGTCTCATCTCTGACCCCGATCTGTCTTAATTCAATTCTTGTGCGGAAGACTGCTGCAAGATCTTTTACCAGTTCCCGGAAGTCAATTCTTCCATCGGCTGTAAAATAAAACAATACTTTGTTATTATCAAATGTATATTCTGCATTGATCAGCTTCATCTCCAGTCCATGTTTTCTTATCTTCTCAAGACAAATCTGAAATGCTTCTTTTTCTTTTTCTCTGTTCTTTTCTTCCGTTCGGCGGTCTTCTTCTGTCGCGATACGGATCACCGTCTTTAGCGGCTGCATGATCTGGTCATCTGGAACATCCTTCGGTCCTGTCACTACATTCCCAAACTCAATTCCTCTTGCAGTCTCTACGATCACCTGATTTCCTCTTTTGACATCAAATTTCCCCGGTGAAAAAAAATAAATCTTCCCTGCCGTGCGAAATCTTACCCCGATTACTCTTGCCATTGTTCTAGTTCTCCTTTATTGTCAGCAGTAACAGTTCCATGACAAGATCAAAGTTTACATTCGCCTTCAGACGTGCTTTCGCCTTCTCGATGCTGTCTAAGATCTTCTCAATTCCTTCATAGGAACTTTTACTTGCCCGTTCTTTGATATAATTCAGCTGGTCAGCAAATACAACGCCATCTACATCTTTTGTCGCCTTGTAGAGAAGAATATCCCTGTACCAGATCATGATAATGTCGAGATAATCTGTGATATCTAACTTATAATTATTGATCCTCTTAATTGCCTCCACAATCTCATACAGTTCCATATCATTAATATATTTTAAAAGCTGCACCGCTTCTTCCTTGATCTCATTGAAATGTTCGGAAGTCGCCAGCATGATCGCACGTCCCATATTTCCCTGTGCAAATGCAGTGCAGATATCCGCTTTATAGTCCGGAATCTCCATCTCTTCCATCAAATATTTCTTAATCAGCTTGTCTTTGATATTCCTCAGTTTTAACATGACACAACGGGAACGGATCGTCGGTAAAAGCACTTCTGCATTTTCTGTCAGAAGAAAGATTACTGCATAAGACGGCGGCTCTTCTATTGTTTTTAAAAGAGCATTCTGTGCCTGCACAGTCATTTTATCCGCCTCTGGAATAATATAAATCTTATATTTACTACTGTACGGCTTGATCAAAATGTCGTTGTTCACCTGTGTGCGGATATCATCGACACTGATCGAATTCGGCTTTTCATGTGTCACCTTGATAATATCTGGCTGATTATTTCCATCCGCCTGCTTACAGGAACGACATTCTCCACAAGGTTCTACTCCCTCTCCCTCGCACTGAAGTGTCCTTGCAAATAAGTCTGCAAGCATCTTCTTTCCGGAGCCTTTCTGTCCGTTCATAATATATGCATGGGAAACTTTGTCCATCTTCACCGCATTCTGAATATACTCAATAATCTCATTATGTCCAATTACATCTTTAAATCCGCCCATGATCATCACGTCCTTTGTGTGTAAATTGTTAGTTGAAAGCATTAGATACTGCCAGTTTCTTTGTTGTTATTATAGCATAGATTTTTCTGAATATATAGCATAATTTCATTTGTACATTTTCCCATATCCAGATTTTCAAAACGCTGCACAATTCCAAGCCGTTCTAAATTTTCTTCCGAAAAATCCTTCTCATCTGCAAGAAACCGTCTGCAAAGTTCTGCATATTTTGGTTCTTTCTGCGTGCATTCCCTCTCAAGCGCTCTCTCTAATCGAACTCCATCGTCTACCTGTATATAAATTGGAATTACATTTTCCTTTCCAAAATAATTCTGCATTTTTTCAAAAGACTCCAGTGTCCCGATTGCCACACAACTTTCATTTCCTGAAAATTGCCCGTCATCTGCCGTGAAATAGTACCAGATGCCGTGTACCGTATTGTATGCCCGAAGTTCGATGATCTTTCCCTCTCTTTCAAGTTCTCGCATCCTCTCCTCCGTTACAAAATGATACGCAACACCGTCTTCTTCTCCTTCCCGGATCGGGCGCGTCGTATAGATTACCACCGTCCGCAGATCCGTCAGAAGCTTTTGTATTTTCTGAAAAATAGTATCTTTTCCTGCTGCACTTTTGCCCATAAAATAAAAAATCTTACTCATCGCTGCACACCTTTATTCTTCCTTCCTCTGTCAACCCTTCGATTGAAAATCCCCTTTTTCTATATTGTTCAAGATAGGAAATAACTTCCCAAGTCACCTCTTCGCCGGGCACGATCAACGGGATTCCCGGCGGATACAGATACGCATATTCCATAGAAATCAACCCGACACTGTCTTCCCATGCTATGCTGATTCCATTTTTTCTCTCAACTACTTCCGAACTTTTCAAACACAATCTGGTTCGCGGAAGACTACCGAAACAATGATTCTCTTTTGATTCCTTACATGCTGCATCAATTTCCTCTAATGCACTTACAAACCATTTCAATCCTTCCTGTGTATCTCCAACCGAAGTCATGGCAAGAATATAGTTCCCCGCTGTCATCTCCATCTCCAGGTGATATTTTTCTCTCAGTATCTTTGAAAGCTCTCTGCTTGACAATGTACTGTTCTGAACAGAGATTACCAGTTTCGACCGGTCATACTGTTCTGTCTCGATTAATTTCAGGTGACATAGTCTTCCCAGTCTCTCTCTGACTTTTTCCAGCGCCTGCACATACGTTTCAAATTCCCGTTCCCCGCTTTGCTCCAGAAATTCCATGCACACATCAATACTCGCCATCAAAATGTAGGAGGGACTGCTGGACTGCAATATATGAAGGTAACGCTCGATCTTCTTCCGGTCTGCGATCGGACCATTTAGATGAAGCAGCGCTGTCTGTGTCAGAGCAGGTAGGGTCTTATGTACACTGTGGATAACAACATCTGCTCCTTTTCTGTTTGCATTTTCCGGGAAATACGGATGAAATCCAAAATGTGCCCCATGCGCTTCATCCACGATTAACGGAATGCTGTATTGATGTACGATCTCAGCAATCTTCTCAACATCTGAAACCACACCGTCATATGTTGGAGAGACAATCATGACTGCTCTGATCTCTGGTTCCCTCTCCAATAAAGTTTTTACTTCTTCTGCGGAAATTTCTCCATTCATTCCCGATTCCACATGCGACGGATAAATGTACACCGGTTCCAGTTCATTTAGATCTATCGCATGATAAACAGACTTATGACAGTTTCTTGCTACAAGAATCTTGTCCCCTCTGTTTGTGGAACCAAGAATCGCACTCAGAATGCCAACCGTGCTTCCATTTACAAGAAAATGGGTGGTCTCTGCTTTGTAAAGCCTGGCTGCCCGCGCTTCCGCCTCCCTGATAATCCCATCTGCATGGTGAAGATCATCAAATCCGTCAATTTCCGTAATATCCAATTCATAAGGAATCCGATTTGGAATCAGCTGCCGGTTTCTCTTATGTCCAGGCATATGCATCCCGTAAAAATCACTATTTCCATACGTTTCTAATCTATCATAAAGTGTCTTCATATTTTCTATTCTATACTTTCTATCTTCTAGTTCCTGAAACTGCATCTTTTTCAGACTGCATTTCTTTCTCATTGTATCAAAGTGTTCATCTTTAAGCAAGATTTCCCACATTCCATTTCCGTTTCCAAAAATAGCTTTCTACAGAAGAAAACTCCAGTGGATCTATGTACGCGACATCATCCACTGGAGTTTTTATTTCACTCACTTTTCTATTTACTTTTTCAACAATTTTTTACATTTTGTCTGTAATCTCGCTGTGTAATTCCTGAATAGATTTTACTTCTCCGCAGCCCGGTTTTTTCATTGACTGAATACCGCTTACAGTTGCTTTTGCAGCTGCCATTGTTGTGATATATGGAACTTTTTTCTTAATTGCAGCTTTTCTTAAATAGCTGTCATCTACATTCTCGCTCTTTCCGATTGGTGTATTGACAATCAGATCGATCTTTCCATTCATGATTAAATCAAGAATGTTTGGACGACCTTCCTGCATTTTATTTACAAGTTCCGCCTCAATTCCTTCCTGCTGAAGTAATTTGTAAGTATTCTTAGAAGCAAGAATTTTAAATCCTGTCTCTGCAAACTGTCTTGCCACATCAGCAACTTCTGCTTTATCTCTGTCATTGACTGTGATCAGAACTGTTCCTTCCATCGGGATTTTCAGCTGTGTAGCTTCCTGTGCTTTATAATATGCTTCCCCGTAGAATCTTGAAAGTCCTAAAACCTCACCTGTTGAACGCATTTCTGGTCCTAATACAGGGTCTACTTCCTGGAACATGTTAAATGGGAATACAGCTTCTTTTACTCCATAGTAAGGAATATCCTGTTCTTTCAATGACGGAACCGGTGACGGTCTTCCTGTCAGTTCAGATGTCACAATGTCGATCGCAAGCGGTACCATTCTGATGTTACATACTTTTGATACAAGCGGTACTGTTCTGGATGCTCTCGGATTTGCCTCTAATACATATACTTTTCCGTTCTCGATCGCATACTGCATGTTCATAAGTCCTTTCACATGCATTTCTTCTGCGATTTTTCTAGTGTATTCTTTGATTGTCTTTACATTCTCTTCTGAAATATATTTAGAAGGAATGATACATGCAGAGTCTCCTGAATGTACACCTGCAAGCTCAATGTGTTCCATAACTGCCGGAACAAATGCATGTGTTCCATCGCTGATCGCATCTGCTTCACATTCTGTTGCATGTCCTAAGAAGCGGTCGATCAAGATTGGTCTGTCCGGTGTTACTCCTACTGCAGCTTTCATGTATCCAACCATGCTCTCTGCATCATGAACAACTTCCATTCCTCTTCCTCCAAGTACATAAGAAGGACGTACCATTACCGGATATCCGATTTTTTCAGCGATCTCTAATGCTTCTTCTACATTGACTGCCATTCCTGACTCCGGCATTGGAATTTCCAGTTTTTCCATCATTGCACGGAATAAATCTCTATCTTCTGCAAGATCAATTACAGATGGAGCTGTACCAAGAATTTTTACTCCATTCTTTTCCAGATCTGCTGCAAGGTTCAGTGGTGTCTGACCTCCGAACTGTGCGATCACTCCTACCGGTTTTTCTTTTTCATAAATGCTTAAAACATCTTCCAGTGTCAATGGTTCAAAGTACAGTTTGTCAGATGTATCATAATCTGTAGAAACAGTCTCTGGATTACAGTTTACAATAATAGTTTCAAATCCAAGCTGTTTTAATGCCAGTGAAGCATGTACACAGCAATAATCGAATTCAATTCCCTGTCCGATTCTGTTTGGACCGCCACCGAGAATCATAATTTTCTGCTTCTCAGTGCTGATTGGATTCTTGTCTTCTCCATTATATGTTGAGTAGTAGTATGCGCTGTCTTCTGTTCCGCTTACATGAACACCTTCCCATTTTTCTTCCACTCCGATTGCAAGACGTCTTCCTCTTACTTCGTCTTCATTGATTTCCAAAATCTGGCTGAGGTATTTATCTGAGAATCCGTCTTTCTTTGCCTGAGTAAGTGCTTCGTCTGATGGAAGTGTTCCTTTGTGCTGCAGAAGTGCTTCTTCCTCTTCCACAAGTTCTTTCATCTGCTCAATGAAATATTTCTTCACTTTTGTGATCTCATGAATTTCATCAACAGTAGCACCTTTTCTCAGTGCCTCATACATAATAAAATGTCTTTCACTTGTAGGTGTGATCAGCATTTTTAATAATTCTTCTTTTGATTTCTGATCAAAATCTTTTGCATGTCCAAGTCCATAGCGACCTGTCTCCAAGCTTCGGATTGCTTTCTGGAATGCTTCTTTGTATGTCTTACCGATGCTCATTACTTCACCGACTGCACGCATCTGTGTTCCTAATTTATCTTCTACACCTTTGAATTTTTCAAAAGCCCAACGTGCAAATTTAATTACAACATAATCCCCGTCTGGAACATACTTATCTAATGTTCCATATTTTCCACAAGGAATATCTTCTAATGTCATACCTGTAGCAAGCATTGCAGAAACAAGAGCGATCGGGAATCCGGTTGCTTTAGAAGCAAGTGCAGAAGAACGAGATGTTCTCGGATTGATCTCAATTACGATATCACGATCTGTCTTTGGATCATGTGCCCACTGTACATTAGTTCCACCAATTACCTGGATTGCCTCAACAATCTTATAAGACTTCTCCTGTAAACGTTTCTGTACATTTTCCGGAATAGTAAGCATTGGTGCTGCACAGAAGGAATCTCCGGTATGTACTCCAAGCGGATCAATATTCTCAATGAAACATACTGTGATCATATTATTGTTTGCATCACGGACAACTTCTAATTCTAACTCTTCCCATCCAAGAATGGATTCTTCTACAAGAACTTGTCCTACAAGGCTGGCTTGCAGACCACGAGCGCAGACTGTCTTCAGTTCTTCTACATTATATACAAGACCTCCGCCTGCTCCACCCATCGTATATGCCGGACGAAGAACAACCGGGTAACCTAATTTATCTGCGATTGCAAGCGCTTCATCAACAGAATATGCAACTTCACTTCTTGCCATCTCAATTCCAAGGCTGTCCATAGTTTTCTTAAATTCGATTCTATCTTCACCACGTTCAATGGCATCTACCTGAACTCCGATAACTTCGACATTGTATTTTTCTAAAACTCCTGCCTGTGCCAATTCCGAGCATAAATTAAGACCTGACTGCCCTCCAAGGTTTGGTAATAAAGCATCTGGTCTTTCCTTTTTAATAATTTGTTCGATTCTATCCACATTTAGTGGTTCAATATAAGTAACGTCAGCAACATCCGGATCTGTCATAATCGTAGCCGGATTAGAATTCACTAATACAATTTCATACCCAAGGTTTCTAAGTGCTTTACAAGCCTGTGTTCCTGAATAGTCAAATTCACACGCCTGTCCAATGATAATAGGGCCTGATCCAATAATAAGTACCTTATGAATATCTTTTCTCTGTGACATATTAAATTCCTCCTGTTCTCAACGCATTTTAAACTATTATACATAGCTAAACTGAAGTTTGCAAGAGAAATTTTTATTTTGTTTCATTTTGCCCTATTTCCTTACAAAATGTATCTTTTTTTTGTGAGATAATAAAAAAAACAACCACCAAAGTGATTGTCCTAAGTGAAGCATCGGGGATTCGAACCCCGGACAACTTGATTAAAAGTCAAGTGCTCTACCGACTGAGCTAATGCTCCATATTCTGTTTTTTGTCGCTTTATATCTGACAGTGCCCAGAGCCGGAATCGAACCAGCGACACGAGGATTTTCAGTCCTCTGCTCTACCGACTGAGCTATCTGGGCTGATTTTACGCACCAGACATGCATAAAAAATTGCGGGGGCAGGATTTGAACCTACGACCTTCGGGTTATGAGCCCGACGAGCTTCCAGACTGCTCCACCCCGCGATATTATGAAATTAAAATCAGCTATTATTTTAAATAGCTAATGGATGGAGAAGGATTCGAACCTTCGAAGGCGTTGCCAACAGATTTACAGTCTGCCCCCTTTGGCCACTCGGGAATCCATCCATAAGTTAAAATGCTAAGATTAGCTTTTAACAAAGCCGACAATCGGACTTGAACCGATAACCTGCTGATTACAAATCAGCTGCTCTGCCAATTGAGCCATGTCGGCATATTCAATTAATGTCGGCATGTAAATCTTACGCCTTTTATTAGAATTATGGGACCAATAGGGCTCGAACCTATGACCCTCTGCTTGTAAGGCAGATGCTCTCCCAGCTGAGCTATGATCCCATA